>JBEIFV010000114.1:0-18777 GCA_040382235.1 Burkholderiales bacterium | reverse complement strand
CAAGGAAGTTGGCATCGTGCCGTTCAACAAAGGAATGCAGACCAGCGAGAACAAGCAGCACAACATGGCTGAAGCCATGGCCGATCCGCAGCGCAGGATTCGCCGCTCATGCCTTCAGGCTGCGATGGTCCGAACTGCCGGCGATTCGATCCCTGTACCGGCCACGTACGCGCAGTGCTAGAGCGCTTGCGGCTGCTCAAATTGGTCTCAAACGCACCGTTCTGGCCACAGGCACCACGTGTGCGCCATGCGCCACACGTTCAGCCGCCTACCGTCTTGAGCTTCTTCAAATCCGGAAACACGCGGAACCCGCACGCGGCGATCACCAGCGTCGCCATGCCCCCGGCGGCCACCGCAAACACCGGGCTGGTCAGGCTCGCCAGCAGGCCCGACTCCACCGCGCCCAGTTCGTTCGACGAACTGATGAACACCCGATTGACCGCCGCCACCCGACCGCGCAACTCGTCTGGCGTATAGAGCTGTACCGCGGTCTGGCGGATCACCGCGCCCACGTTGTCGGCCGCGCCCAGCACGATCAGTGCAAAGAGCGAAAGCCAGAACCAGCGCGACAACCCGAACACGATGGTGGCCACGCCGAACACCGCCACCGCCCACAGGAAGGTCTGGCCGGCATGCGAGGTGCGGCGCCAGCCGCGCGCGGTGGCCGTTGCGATCATCACCGCACCGATGGCCGGCCCGGCCGACAACCAGCCCAGACCGGCCGGCCCTGCATGCAGGATGTCCTTGGCGAAAATCGGCATCAGCGCGGTGGCACCACCCAGCAGCACGGCGAACAGGTCGACGGTGATGAGCCCCAGAATCACCTTGGTTTTCCACACATGGACCAGGCCGCCGAACACGTCGGCCCAAGTCGACGGCCGGGTGTGTCGGGTGAGCGGGCGGCGCCGGATTGCAAGGGCCAGAGCCATCGCCATGAGCATCGCGGCCAGGTTGAAGCCATAGACCGTGATGGCCGAGCCGCCCAAAGCGATCAGCAAGCCCGCCAGCGCCGGGCCCGCGACCGAGGCGGTCTGGAACACGGTGCTGTTCCACATCACGCCCTGCGCAAGTGTTTCGGGCGGCACCAGTTGCGACAGCAGAGCGTCACGTCCCGCACGGTTGAGCACGGTCGACATGCCCACCGCTGCGATGGCCACATAAATCCACAGCACCGGCAGCGCGTGCCAGGCGACGAACACCAGAAGTGCCGAAGCCGCGACCCACACCACCAGGCTGGCCGCAACCACCAGACGGCGGTCGTAGCGATCGGCCAGTTGCCCGGCCGGCAGAAAGAATGCCAGTACGGGAATGAACTGCACCAACCCGATCCAGCCCAACGCAAGGGCCGACCCGGTGCGTTCGTAGATGTCCCAGCCGACGGCAACACCGAGCGACTGCTGCGCCAGCGAGGCGATCAGCACCATACCGATAAAAAAGCGATAGTCGCGGTGGCGAAACGGGGCGTAGGGGTCGTGCAAAGGCTGTTGACGCGAGACAAGTTGGGCGCGAAGTATCACATGTCACACCAAGAAGCATTGTCCTGAAGCGTCGCGCAGGCTCGCACGATAGTGCACACTGCGGCCTCGCTTTACGGCAAAACGCCTTAAAACCAACAGGACTGTCTCAGCATGCATATCACCACTGGCCGCCCCGTCACCATGGGCCCGAACGGCATGGTCACCTGCCCCCATGCCCTGGCCTCGCAGGCCGGCGTCGACGTATTGCGCGCCGGCGGTTCGGCGGTCGATGCCGCGATTGCCGCCAGCGCCGCGCTGGCGGTGCTCTACCCGCACATGACCGGTATCGGCGGCGATGCGTTCTGGCTGATTTATGACGCCAAAACCAAAGGGGTGCGCTACCTCGACGGCGGCGGCCGCGCGGCGGCCTCCGCCAGCATCGACTGGTTCGCCAGCCGCGGCCATGCCGAAGTGCCGTTTCGCGGCATCCTGCCGGCCACCCTCACCACGCCGGGCTCGGTGGCGAGCTGGGCCGAAGCGCATGCCGCCTACGGCCGGCTGCCGCTGGCCCGCAACCTGGAGTCCGCCATCGGCTATGCGCGCGATGGCTTTCCGGTGACCGAACGGCTGGCCGGATGGATCGACTACGCGCAAGCCGACTTGAAGCCGCATGCCGAAAGCATGGCGATCTTCATGCCTGACGGCACAGTCCCGCGCGCCGGATCGAAGCTGACCAACCCGAACCTGGCGCGCACCTTAGCCGCAATCGCCGAACGCGGCCGCGCCGGCTTCTATGAAGGAGCGGTCGCAGCCGAACTGGCGCGCTTTAACAGTGAGAAGGGCGGCTTTTTCACCTTGGGCGACCTGGCAGCGCAAGACGCACGCTGGGGCGAGCCCCTCAAGGGCAGCTACCGCGACCTCACGCTTTACGAAACACCCGCACCCACCCAGGGCTTCACGGTGCTGGAAATGCTCAACCTCATCGAACCTTTCGAGCTGCACAAGCGCGACTACCTGGGGCCCGACCATGCGCACCTGCTGGTGCAGGCCAAGCAGGTCGCCTACCACGACCGCGACCACCACCTGGGCGACCCGCGCTTTGTGGATGTGCCGATGGAACGCCTGATCTCCAAAGCATATGCCGACCAGCGCCGCGCCCTGATGGACCCGGCACGTGCACTGCCGTGGGACAAGGTGCCTTCCTACGGCAGCCTGAAGGGCGACACGGTTTATATCGCCGCCGTCGATGCCGAAGGCAACGCCGCATCGCTGATCCACAGCCTGTACGGAATATTCGGATCGGCCGTGGTGGCAGGCAGCACCGGCGTGGTGCTGCAGAACCGCAGCGCGTATTTCTCGCTCGACTTAGGCCACCCGAACTGCCTGGCGCCCGGCAAGACACCGCTGCACACCCTGATCGCCTCGCTCGGCTTTCGCAACGACAAGTTGTGGAGCGTGATCGGCTGCATGGGTGCGGATGGCCAGCCGCAGATCCACCTGCAGACCTATGTCAACCTGCTCGACTTCGGACGCAACATCCAGGAGGCACTCGAAGCGCCGCGCTGGCTGTCCGGTCGCTTTGGCCTGGGTGAAGAGCGCGACACCCTGCATATCGAGGCGCGCTTCCCGCCAGCGACCATCGACGAACTGGATCGCCGCGGCCATATCCTCGACCGCTGGGGCGACTGGAACGAGCTGGCCGGCCATGCGCACGGCATCGTGATCGACCCGCAATCGGGCATGCGTTACGGCGGGTCGGATCCGCGTAGCGACGGGGCGGCGATCGGATATTGAAACCGCGATTATTCGCAGGCTGTAGCGGCCGGCTAAGCGGACCTCAATCGCAGCGATAGCGCGCGATCACCGCGGGATCGGGGTCTAGGCCCAGACCCGGCCCCTGCGGAATCGCCATCGCACCGTCGACCGGCTTGAGCGCATCGCCATACAGTGACGCTTCGGCTTCGAGATAAAACAGCTCAAACCAGGCCGGCTCGGCCAGGGTGGTCAAAAGGTGCAGGGTGGCAATCGCACCCGGCCCGAAATAGGGTGAGTGCGGCGCAACGCGCACACCGCGCGCCCGCGCCAGTGCCACGACCCTCACGAATTCGCTGATACCGCCGACCTTGGTCACCGACGGCTGCAAAATATCGACCGCACCGGCGTCGATCGCCTGCAGGAACTGGGTCGCGGTGCACCAGTTCTCGCCGGCGGCCAGCGGCACGCGGGCGCTTTCACGCACGCTACGCAGTGCCGCGAAATCTTCGGGCGGAAACACCGGCTCCTCGATCCAGTGCGGGGCGTGCGCGGCCAGGCGTGCGCATACCGCCTGCGCCTCTTGCAAGGTCCACGGGCAATTGACATCGAACATCAAGGGCAGCGCGCGAGGCACGGCGGCGCGCGCGGCGGCGATCACCGCTTCGTCGATTTCATGCAACTTGATCGCAGCGAACCCTTCGCCCGCGGCGCGTGCCGCGTAGTGCGCCACCAGTGCGGCATCGGCATAGCGCAAGAGGCTGGCGTAGGCGGGAATGCTTGCGCGTCGGGCGCCGCCGAGCAACTGATGCAAGGGCTTTCCGGCGCGCTTGCCGGCGATATCCCACAGGGCGATATCCAGCCCCGAGAGCGCATGCATGGTGATGCCGTAACGCCCGAAAATATGCAGCGATTGTTGCAGCTTGTGGCCAAGGCCTGCGATATCGGCGGCGTCATGCCCGATGGCCAGGGGCGCCACCATGTCGCGCACCGCGGCGCACACCGCGATACGCGAACTGTAGGCGAAGGCTTCGCCCCATCCCACCACAGCGTCGTCGGTCTCGACTCGCACCAGACAGAAATCGAGCACCTGCGACGTGCTGGCGCCCAGCCGGTAGCCGCTGCCGCCGAAGGTGTAGGGAATCGACAGCGGGATCGCTTCGACGCGCTCTATCCGCATGTTCCACCAGCTGCCTTGAGCGACAGGATATTGCCTTCTTCAGGCCGTACGTTACCGGCAAGCACCTCACGATACACCTGTGCCACCGCCGCTTCGCCGCGTGCCTCGACCACCCTGAGCCAGCCGGCGCCGGCGCTGCCGGCGTTGACCACGCCCATGAAGCCGCTCCAGGCGGCGGCGATGCGCTTTTGCAATTCGACCGCGCCCCATTCGGCGTTGCGCTTCTTGATCTGCGCCGGCGCGAAAAACAGCGTCGGGCGCGGACCCGGCAAACCGGAGGCGCCGCCCAGTTCTTCCCAGTGGGTGCCGCCGACAGCGCATGAATACTTAAGGCGCTCGGCAAACCGGGCGTGCACGCCCGCACGCACTGCGGCGCTGCCCGACATGTCGACATACACCGCGCTGGCCGCATCGAGCGTGGCCACGGCTTGGTAGGCCACGACCTGGTCGTAGACACCCAGGCTTTCGACAAAGGCCAGGTTCGCAGGCGAGGTCAGGCCGATCACCTCGAGCGCGCGCCGCGACCCGGCATGCCTTAAGCAAAAGGCCGTGCCATAGGCGGTTTTCGACGAGGCGCTCGACAGGATCACCGCCGCGGCGCCGAAGAAATCGTTGTCGGCGAGAAAATCGTCGATCAGGAACGAGGTTGCGAAAAGCGGCCTGAGCAGCATCTGCTGCGCTTCGTGTTCGGGCCGGTAGCCGGGATCGGTGGCGCAACGCAGGTACTGGTTGTAGACCGCATGCAGTTCCTTGCGATGTGCCGCACCGTCGACGAAGCCGTTGGCGTTGACGCGCTGCGGTTCCAGCACCACATGGGTGGACATCGGGAAATAGCCGTAGATGCGCTCGCCCACGGCAACACCGTCGCAGGCACTGGCGACGATGTCGCCAAAACCCCACACCGGAATGCGCCCGAACCCCGCCGCTGCGGGAAAGAAATTCCAGTACTGCATGGCGTCGCCGAAGGCGGCGTAGGTGATGTTGTTGGCGGTCAGGGCGAACTTGTCGATGGCCAGCAGCACCTGGCCCGGCGCCAGCGAGCCCGAAGATGGAGCATCGATGAAGGAAGCATTCTTCAGATCGGCCTTGCGCACCACGAAGTCGCGCACCTCGATTCGGGTGCTTGTCATGACCTCAAGCCGCCTTGCGATACATGTTGAGCGGCGCGCCCTCGCGCGCCAGCGCGGCAGCCACCGCCGGCACGGCGGCGACGCGATCGACAAAGGCACGATAGACGGGCAGGGTGTCGGGATCGATGCCGGCCAGGCCGCCCCAGCGGAACAGCACCACGGCGTAAATGTCCAGAAACGACAGCTTTTCCCCGAAGAGCCAGGGGTCGGCCAGCGTGATCATGCCCTGGATGCGCTCCAGCAGCTTGCGATAGGCGCCCACGTTGAAGCGCTTCAATTCGGCTTGCGCTTCGCTGTTGTCGGAAAATTTTTGCGGCATGAACACATGGGTGAAGGTCGGATGCACGCTGTTGTTCATCCACGCCAGGAGCGACATGGCCTCGGCGCGTTGCCATGGATCGGTCGGCATCAGGCCCTGTTGCGGATAGCGGCGATCGAGGTAGTCGCAGATGGCGACGATCTGGGTCAGCGGTTTGCCGTCGACCACCAGCACCGGCACCTGGCCGTTGGGATTCAAGGCCAGGAATTCGGGCGCGGCCTGTTCATTCTTGTGCAGGCGCACCGCCTGGGTCTCGAAATCTTCGCCGGTGACAGCCTTGATCGCTTCGAGTGCCGCGTGCGGCACGAAGGAACAGGCGCCCGGGCCGTAATAGAGCTTGTGCATGATGGTCTCCGCTTCTGGCAGCATGGTGAAGCGCATATCATAGCTTTTGCACTTGCGCGGTGGTTTCCACGCATAATCACAGTCCGCAAAAAAATCAGGAACCTGTCATGCAGCGCCGCGCATTCACCATTACCGCCCTTGCCCTCGCAGCCACCACCGCGGCCTGCGTTTCGGCGCCGCCCATGACGCCGGCGACGCTACGTGTGAATGTTTTCCCCGGTTCCTCCAACCTGCCGCTTTTGGCTGCAATCAACCAGGGCTTCATGGCCAGACGCAACCTGAGCATCGAAATCCAGAACACGCCCAATTCCGACGACCAGCGCAACGGACTGGCCGCCGGCCGCTTCGAGATCGCGCTGGCAGCCGTGGACAACGCGCTGGCGATGGTCGAGGTCGCCAGGCACGATGTGGTGATCATTTCAGGCGGTGATGCCAGCATGAACGAATTCATGGTGCGCCCGGAAATCGGCTCGATCGCCGACCTGCGCGGCAAGACCCTGGCGGTGGACGCCCCCAACACCGCCTACGCGCTGGTGGCCAAGAAAATTCTCAAGAACAACGGCTTGATCGAGGGGCGCGATTACCAGATCGGACTGGCCGGCGGCACGGCCTCGCGCTCGGCCGCCATGGCCAGCAATCCTCAGCTCGCCGCAGGCATGGTCAATCCGCCGTTTTCCATCACCACCCGCGAAGGCGGCTTGAAGAGCCTGGGCAACCAGTTCAGCTTTATCGGGCCCTATCAGGCTACCGGCGCCTTTGTAATGCGCAATTGGGCCACGGCCAACCGCGGTGCGCTCGAGCGCTTCCTGGCAGCCTACATCGAGGGCCAGCGCCACGCGATGAACCCGGCCAACCGCGCCGAGATGATCAAGCTTCTGGCGGAGCGCTTCAAACTGGCCCCTGCCGTGGCCGAGGGCACTTATCAGGCGCTGCTCACCGCAGGTTCAGGGCTCGCACCGGACGCACGCCTGAACCTGGAAGGCTTCAAGACCGTCCTGGCGCTGCGCGCCGAGATGGAAGGCATGTGGGGCGGCAAGCCGCCGGCGCCGGGCAAGTATCTGGATCTGTCGTATTTCGAACAGGCGCTGCGCCTGACGAATTAGGCGCAGCCGGCACAATGGCGGCAGGCGGGAGGTAGAAAAACAGGCGCCGTCGTTCACGCGCCGCAAGTGCAATGGCGCGCTACTTCACGTAGCGGTAATTGCGTGGCACTTCCCTAACGCAACCAGCCCTTGCGCCGCGCGCTTCCGCTCTCCGCGCCCGGCTGTCTCTCCTTGGGTTCAGGCCGCGGCATTGTGTCGGGCCCGACGGGTTGGGCGTCGGGCGCAGTCATCGGCGTGATGTCGCCGGATTCGCCCTTTTGCGCCAAAACCTTGAGCTCCAGTGTTTTCATGCGCCGCGTGGTCTCGAGAATCTCGTTGGCGCGCAGGGTAATGGTTTCCAGCGCCGACTCGCGCTGCGTTTGCAAATGCGCCGCCAGGTTGCGCAGTTCCTGGTTGTCGCTGCGAAACGCGCGGTCCAGCACTTGAAACGCATACAAGTCGTCCTCCGCGAATTCGAGGGCATCGAACTCGCTCTGGATCGCTTCACGATACAAATCGTGAAAACGCATGAAGCGCTCGCCAGTATCTGCGTGGTCGGACATCGGTGGTTTCAGCGGTTTTGCATCGGTTGAACTGGCGTGGCCAAACATTATGCGCCGCCAGAACGCACAAAACTATACTGCAGGTGACGGGCTTTTTCGCGCAAGCTTGGTTAAATTGCGGTGGCGCCTCAATGCATGCGCGGCTTCCACAGCAAATCGTTGCGATCGGCCGAGCGCACCTTGACGCGCAGCACGTCGCCATCGCGCGCCAGCATCAGCGGCACCTCGACGCCGGCGGCACCCAGCGACCACACTTTGCGCAGGAAGGCCGCCAGGCCCTTGACGCGGTCGCCGGCCACCCCGATCACCATGTCGCCGGGTTTGACCCCGGCCTTTTCTGCAGGCCCGCCCTGCGCCACGCCTCCCACCACCAGGTGGCCATCATCGTCCTGGGCATACATGCCCAGCCAGGGATGCGCGGCCCGCCCGCTGGCGCCGATGCTGCGCAGCGACGGCAGGATCGGTTCGAGCAGGTCGATCGGCACGAACATGTTGATCTGGCGCGTTTCCCTGTCGCCTTCCTGCTCCTGCACCAGCAGCGATCCGATGCCCACCAGCCTGCCCTCGCCATCCACCAGCGCGGTGCCGCCCCATTGCGGGTGCGCCGGCGCCGTGAACAGGGCCTCGTCGAGCAGATATTCCCAGTAGCCGGCGAATTCGCGCTTGGCGATCAGGCGCGTGGTCAGCGCATGCGGCAAGCCGCCGTGCCCCAGCACATACAGCGTGTCGCCGGTTTCCAACGCCGCGGCCGAGCCCAGCGCGAGCGGCGCAACCCCCAGCTTGCCCAGCGGCTGCACCAGCCCGAAGCCAGTGGCCTGGTCATAGGCCAGCACCGTTGCCGCCACGCTCACGCCGCGATTGGTCGACAGCCACACGGTTTGCGCCTCGGTGATCAGGTAGCCGATGGTGAGCGTCAGGCCGTCCTCACCGATGACCACGCCATAGCCGGCGCGCTCGGTGCCGAGCAAGCCGGCGGTGAAGGCTTCGGGCGGAATCTCGGAGCGCAAGAGCAGCATGGCGTCCAACGCCCGTGGCAGGTCAAAACCCAGCCCATCGGGCTTGGGGCGCAGATTTTCGGGGAATGCCCAGTTCTTGTCATCAGCCATGGCTGAAATTCTCCCACGTTGGCGAAAGTTCGGCTTCGGAACGGCGGAAGCGGCCGGCGCGCGGGGTGTCCCGCGGCTCGAAGCAACAGACGCAGCGCGCCGTGCGCCCGCCGCGGTGTCGGCATCCGGCCTTGCATGCCGTTGCGCATGCGCTTCAATCGGACGCACCACTGGCAGCGTCGGCCAGAATGCTGACGGCAGCCTTTTCGCCCGCCAGAACCGCCGCGGCATTGGTGTTGGAAGCGGGAATGGTCGGCAGCACCGAGGCGTCGGCCACGCGCAGCCCGGGCACGCCATGCACCCGCAGTTGCGCATCGACCACGGCTAGCGCGTCGCATCCCATGCGGCAGGTGCCGACCGGATGGTAGGAGCCGAAAATCGAGGCGCGAATATAGCTCTCGAAGTCGGCGTCGGACTCAACTTCCGGCCCGGGTCTCAGTTCGCGCACGAAATAGGGCGCGAATGCGGGCTGTTGCGCCACACGGCGCGCCAGCCGAAGCCCGCGCACCACGGCGCGGATGTCGTCGTCGTGGCTCAAGTAATTGGCGCGAATTGCCGGCGGTGCCAGCGGGTCGGCCGAGCGGATGTGGATGCTGCCGCGCGATGCCGGCTGCTGCTGCACCACGCCGATGGAGAAACCGTCGTTGTCGTCCAGCACCAGTTGTTTCGGGTTGCGCTCGTCCGGGCTCGACAGGTGATGCAGTTGCAGCTTCACATCCGGCCGGGTGAGCCCAGGCAGCGTGCTCACATAGGCATGCGCGGTGGCGCCCGGCACGCTCATGAGCCCGTCCTGCCGCAGCAGCCAGCGTGCGCCCATGCGCAGTTTGGCCCAGGGGCTTCTCAGGATCGAATTGAGCGTCGAAAGTCCGCGTACCTCGACCATCAGGCGTGCCTGCAGGTGATCACGCAGGTTTTCACCGACGCCGGGCGCATCGCGCAAGAGCGCGATGCCGTGGCGCGCCAGCAGGGCGGCGCCGCCGATGCCGGAGAGCTCCAGCAGCTGCGGCGACTGCACGCTGCCGGCGCACAGGATGGTTTCGCGCGCCGCGCGCACGTTGTGTACATGCCCGCCCTGGCGGTATTCGATACCGGCGGCACGCATGCCCTCGAACAGAACACGGGTCACCACCGCGCCGGTGACAAGCTTGAGCTTGGCGCGCTTGAGTGCCGGGTAAAGATAGCCTTCGCGCACGCCGAAGCGAAAACCGCGGCGGGTGGAAAGCTGCATCAGGCCGCCACCGAAATAGTTGCCGCCGTTGTAGTCCGGGTTCTCAGGAAAGCCGGCCTCGGCGCAGGCGCGCAGAAATGCGTCGGTCAGCGGATCACGCGGCCCATACTCGGTGATCGCAAGCGGCCCGTCGCGTCCGCGCACGGCAGCATCGCCGCCGGCATAGGCTTCCATGCGGCGAAACAGCGGCGCCACATCGCTGTAGCCCCAACCCGGGTTGCCCAAGTCGCGCCAATGATCGTATTCGGCCGGGTCGCCGCGCACCCAGAACATGCCGTTGATGGTGGCGGTGCCGCCGGTGACGCGACCGCGCGGCCAGAACAGCGGCCGGCCACCGAGGCCGGGCTCGGCTTCGGTGTGATAGCGCCACAGCGCGCGCTCGCCCACCACCACCTTGGCAATTCCGGTGGGTACCTTGAGCCAGATCCACTGGTCGTCGTCACCGGCTTCGACCAGTAGCACCCGGTAGCGACCCGATTCGGTGAGCCGGTAGGCCAGAGCGCAGCCGGCCGAGCCTGCGCCGACGATGATGAAGTCGAAAGTCTCTACAGTTTCAGGCATGGAAGGGAACGACCGTGGCGCGGACACATGCCTGCAAGGTGGCAACGTGCCATCCGCTGCGCAGGCGGTGCCAAACGGCGTATGGTAGCGCGTCGCCACACGGCCTTTCGCACCGCCTTCGATCGTGTCACGCCACCACCACCATAGCGTTTATGTTGTCGAGCTCGCCCTGGACGTGCTGGACGAACCACGCTTCCGCAAGGCCAATCCCGACTACAACTACGGCAAACCCTGCGTGTATGTCGGCATGACCGGACTCTCGCCCGACGTGCGCTTCGACAAGCACATGGCCGGCATCCAGGCCAACCGTTTCGTCACCCGCTATGGACTGCGCCTGTTGCCGCAACTCTATGCCGTGTACAACCCCATGCCCTACGGCGCCGCCCGCGAAATGGAAGTGGAGCTGGCGATCGGCTTGCGCGAGGCGGGTTATGGCGTGTGGCAGGCTTGAGTCGACGCCGGGACACGTGCCGGCTCGGGTATATTGGTCAACCGCCAAACCCTCGCAAGGAAGCCCCGTGAACCCCGTGCGTCGCCGCATGCTCGCAACCAGCGCAATGTTGCCGCTGGCAACACACGTGTTTGCACAAGCAACGGCCGCCTGGCCGCAGAAGCCGGTCAAATTCGTGGTGCCATTCGCATCCGGCGGCCCGACCGACACCATCGCGCGCCTGGTCGCGCAAAGAATGCAGGAAGTATGGAAGCAGCCGGTGGTGATCGACTACAAGCCGGGCGCCGGCACCATGGTCGGTACCGACTTCGTGGCCAAGGCGCCGCCGGACGCCTACACCCTCGGGCTTTCGATCAGCGCGCTATTCATCAACCCGAGCTTGCAGCCCAGCCTGCCTTACGACACGCTCAAGGACTTGGCCGGCGTCACGCAATTGGCACAGGCGCATTTCGCCTTGTTCGCCCATCCGTCGTTCGAGCCCAACACCGTGCCCGAACTGATCGCCTGGGCGAAGAAGAATCCCGGCACGCTCAGTTACGCCACCCCTGGCACCGGCACCGGTACCCATCTGGCCGGCGAGCTGCTCAAGGGCATGGCCGGGATCGACATGGTGCATGTACCCTACAAGGGCAGCGCGCCGGCGCAGCAGGATGTGATCGGCGGCCGCGTGCCGCTGCTGTTCGACGTGATGTACGCGGCGATGCCGTTTGTCAAGCAGGGGCGGCTCAAGGTGATCGCGCTGGCAAGTCCAAAGCGCTCGGCGCAGGAGCCGCAGGTGCCGCTGATCGGCGACACCCTGCCAGGCTTCGGCGCGATGAGCATCATGGGCATCATCGCGCCGGCCGGCGTGCCGCGCGCACTGGTGCGGCGCATCGGCGGCGATGTCGGGCGGGCGGTCAGGGATTCCGAGCTGACCGGCCGCATGGCGCAGCTCGGCATGGAGCCGGTCGGATCGAGCCCCGAAGAGTACGATGCGGTCATCCGTACCGAGATGGAAAAATGGGCCCGCGTGATCAAGGCGGGCAACATCAAGCTGGAGTGAAATCATGGCGCTCACGTTCAAACCACTGCACCCGCTGTTCGCTGCAGAGGCTGCTGGCTTCGACCTCACACTGCCGCTCACCGGGGAACAGGTGCGCGAGATCGACGCCGGCATGAACCAGCATGCGGTGCTGGTGTTTCGCAACCAGGCGCTGGACGAAGACCAGCAAATCCGCTTCGCCAAATCGCTGGGGCCCCTCGACCTGGGGCTACTCAAGCTCAAGCGCAACCCGAGCCGCTTCAAGCATGCCGAGCTGATCGACATTTCCAACGTCGGCATCGACGATGCCGTGGCAGCGCGCGATTCCGGCAAGATCGTCGGCAACATCGCCAATCAGCTGTGGCACAGCGACAGCTCGTTCCAGCGCACGCGCGCGCGCTACTCGATGCTGCAGGCCGTCACCTTGCCCAGTTGGGGCGGCGACACCGAATTCGCCGACCTGCGCGCCGCCTACGATGCGTTGCCGGAAACACTGCGCCGCGAGGCGGAAGGCCGCTCGGCCGAGCACTACGCGCTCCATTCACGCATTATGCTGGGCGACGCCAACTACAGCGAAGAGCAGAAAAACGCGATCCCGCCGGCGCTCTGGCCGCTGATCCAGACCCATGCCGGCTCCGGCCGCAAATTGCTGTATGTCGGCATTCACTGCCAGCGCATCCCCGGCATGACCCTGCCCGAGGGCCGCATGCTGATCATGGACTTGCTGGAGCATGCGACCCAGCCGCAGTTCGTCTATCGCCATCAGTGGCAGGTGGGCGACCTGGTGATCTGGGACAACCGCGCCACGGTGCATCGTGGCCGGCGCTTCGATCTGGCGGAGCGGCGCGAATTGCGGCGTACAAGTACTGAAGACGTGGATGCGCCTGCGCAACTGGCCGCGTAAAATTCTTCGGGCTTTAAGTGCACCCAACAAAAAACCTCGCCGCAGCGAGGTTTTTTGTTGGGCATCGGTGCTTCACTCAGCGCGACGCCTACGTCGCGTGATCGCGCCGATCAGGCACAAGCCGGCAAGTAGCATGGCATAGGATTCGAGCTCAGGCACCGGGAGGGCGGTGAACGAAATCCGGAACTCGGATTGCGATTGACTGCTGATCGATGAGAACACTCCACCGCTGTTGTCTGCCGTGAGTGTCAGCGTCCCGCCGGTCAATTTGAACTCGTTGAAGACCCCCTGCCCGGCGGTAGAAGAGGACGAGCGGAATTCGCCGATCCCGCCGCCCGGTACAAACGGATCCTTGGTCAAAGGCGCGTTCAAGAACCCGCTTGAAAGTCCGTCGATGCTGGCGGTACCGGAAAACGTGGCACTGGTCACAGCGCCCGGCGCCTCGGAAAAGGAGAGGTTGCCTATCTTGCCAGTGATCTCGCCTGAAATGAAATACGCGGCGTTGGAGGTGACCGTGAAGCTCGGCAGCGCAAATGGAATGCTGACGATACCGCCGCTTCCTACATTGATCACGTTAACGGTGGGCTTGAGGCTGAACGTGAAGCCAACGGTGTTTTCGCCTTCGCTAAAGGCGTTCAACAGCACCGATGACGAAGTTTCGGTGTAATCAAGCGTGTACTGATCGAGTACCCACGTGTTCGCAAATGCGCTGGACGACAGCACCAGCAAGGCACCTGTAAGCAAGGACGAAATGCGCTTTTTGAACATGTTTAGGCCCGGATGGTTTGTGGATCGAAAGAAAAACCCGCAACAAGAAATGGCAGGATTCGCACCTGCAAAGCAATACGTTAGTGCAGCGCAGCAGTCTGAGCAATAGCCCGTTCGCACTAATCAATTCTCGTGGCCTACGGCCAAGCGCGTAAAGGCCGGTTGTCGAGGCAGAGACGCAAGGTTTACCGTCTACTGAAAAGTCATGAATGACATAAGTATGTTTGCGCACACTTTCGTTCAAGCCTACGTCCAAGAAGGGCCTCTTGGACAAATCTCGGGCCTTTGCGGCGGGTGTCTACAATTCCTGCAGAATCTGCTCGCGCCGCTGCTGGCACTCCCCCGGGGTAAAGAGCCCCTGGTCGCACAGGCTGCGCAAGCGCCGCAGGCGGTCTTCGATCGGAAGCGCCAACGGGGCAACCGCTGGTGCGGCAGCGATCGGTGTTGGCGGCTGCACATACACCGGCGGGGGCGGCTGCACATACACGGGTGGGGCGGTGTACACGACCTGCGGCGGGTAATACACGGGCGGCGGCGCGTAGTACACCCGCGCCGGGTAGTGATAGAACGGGGCTGGGTACGCATAACGCGGTGCCAGGGCGGCGCCCACGACCAAGCCGCCGATAAACCAACCACCGTGCCGCCCCCCGGCAGCAGCTGGCGGTGTGTATTGCAACGCGGCCGCGACACTGACCAAAAGCAGTACCCGCAGGACCATTCCGCCACGGGTGCGGGAAGGCGCTACTGACATGCTGCTTGCGAGACTTGAACCGGCCATGGCTTCACCCCGGATACGGGAAATGAGACAGACCGAATTTATAGCACTGGGCGGCCATGGCGGGGTGGGATGTTACAAAGTCTCACCGGTTACGATCTGGGCGTCGCTGGGCAGGTGAGCGCCGCAAACAGCGGCGGCCACTGCGAATTCCTGGCCCGCACGCTCCCCGCCTTCAGGGTTTGACGAAACGCAGGGTCATGCGGTCCGATTCGCCGATGGCCATGTATTTTGCGCGGTCCTGCTCACCATACGCGAACGACGGCGGCAGCGCCCATACGCCCTTGCCGTAATCCCTGGTATCACGCGGATTGGCATTGATTTCCGAACGCGCATCGAGCCTGAATCCGGCCTTCTCGGCCGCGGCGATGACGTAGCTTTCGCTCATGTAGCCGCTATCGACCTGTTTTTGTTTTGGCGTGCCTTCGGGGGCGCGATGATCCTCGACCCCCAGGATCCCGCCCGGCTTTTGCGCGTCGAACGCAGCCTTGAACATGACATCATCATGGCCCCGAAAGGCCCACACATGCACGCTGCGGAACGACAGCACCATGTCGGCCGTGCCGGGCGGCACCATCGCCAGCCGGTCGGGCGCTGCCAGATCGCTTACGACCACCTTGTCGTAGACCGCTGGGTTGGCCCGCAGTTTGGCATCGAAAGCCTGGCGCGCAGCGCGCCGCCCGGCACTGGTGGTGGCATGCTCGATCGGGTATTGGGCCGCGACATAACGGCCACTGTCACGCAAGGCGGGCGCCAGAATCTCGGCAAACCAGCCACTGTCGGGCCAGATCTCGGCTACCGTCATGCCCGGCTTGATACCCAGAAAAAGCAGGGTCTCCTTGGGCCTTCGGTAGGCGTCGCGCGCCTTGTTGGCGGCGCTGCGATGGGGGCCGGCAATGGCGCTGTCGAGCAGGGAATCGATCGAACCCTGCGCCTGCAATGGCAATGGGCCGCTTGCAGCCGCCAGAGCCAGGAGACCTGCGACAAATCGGAGTTTCAACATTTTCCACAGGCTCCACGGGACTACGCCACTCAAAGCGGCGCCTTGCCACAATCTACGGCACAAAGGCCAAGGCGGATGCCGGCCCGCCCTGAATGACGCTGACTTCAAATGCGGCGCCCGACCTTTCGCGCCCAGGTGCCTTCAAGCGACGCTTGAATGTTGTGCCACTTTCCTCGCGCGGCAACGCGGCGCGAAACGTCACCGTGCGCGGCACCTTGTAGCCGACCAGGCGTTCGCCCAGGTAGTCCTGCACCGCCTGTGCCCGGCGGCGCAGCGCGCGGCGCGCAGATCGGTCTCGGCCGGGAAAATGGTTTGCGAGCCGAAAACGATGGCGGCTGGCATGGCGCAGGCGACGGCAAGCAAAGCATGCATGTTGGTCGCATCGGGTAAGCCTGGTGCTTGCGGCTTGTTCCGCTGCGCTGCACGCATGGCCCCGGTTGCCGGGCGCCTACGTCGGGCGCATACTTGTTCGCTGTGGCAAACATGCAACGCATGCCGCATTTGCCTGCCTTGCCCTTGACCTCATCGGACCCCAACCATGATCCTGTGCCAGCTCACCGACCTGCATATCCGGGCCCCCGGATCGCTGGCCTACGGTCGCGTCGACACCAACCGCTTTTTCGAAAGTGCGGTCACCGAACTGATGCGGCTGGCACCGGCGCCGGACGCCTATCTGCTGACCGGCGACCTGACGGACTACGGCCGGTCCGATGAGTATGCGGTTTTGGCACACGGCATTGCGCGCTTGGGCAAGCCCGCCTACCTGTTGCCCGGCAATCATGATGATCGAGCGGCCATGCGCCAGGCGTTTCGAGAAGCGGGCTACCTGCAGTCGGACAGCCCTTACCTGCAATATCGCATCGATCTGGGCGGCTTGGCGCTGATCGCACTCGATACCGTGGTGGCGCATGCGCCACATGGCGTGCTCGATGCCGAGCGCCTCGACTGGCTGCGCGCCAATATCGACACAAGCACGCCTACCGTGATCGCCATGCACCACCCACCGTTCGCCACCGGCATCGCGCACATGGACAAGATCGGCCTGCTTGAAGGTGGCGCCGAACTGGAGTCAATCCTGCGCCGGCACCACAACATCGAACGCATCGTCTGCGGGCATTTGCATCGCAGTATCCAGGCACGCTTCGCCAATACCTTTGCCTCCACCTGTCCGAGCCCGGCGCACCAGATCACGCTCGATCTCGATGCGCAGGCGCGCTCCTCTTACCGCATGGAGCCACCCGGCTACCAATTGCATGTCTGGCGTGATGGGCGACTGGTCACGCATGGCGGCGTATTCGGTGCATTCGCCGGGCCGTATCCATTTCGTGACCCGGGTGGGGCCTTGCTGGACGGGTCCGCGTCGTAGCGCGCACCCGCAGGGAGGCAGGCCAGCGCGCGGCCCGCGAAGCGCAACTGTGCCAGCCGAACCGCGTCGGGCTTGCCGGTCTCACGCGACGGGGCCACCAGGGGCGATACGCCGCCCGCCAAGCCCCGCGCTGCCGCTGATCGGCAACTCCGCCTCAGGCTTGCCCAAGGCTTGCAGCACCATGAGCGCCGCGTATGCATCGTTGGCAGCGTAGATCAACTGGTTGGCGCGCAGTTCATGCAGTGACCAGTCCGTGGTGGTTACGCTTTTCGGCTTGCGGAAATGCTGTTTGAAGAGGATTGCCACGGCGGTGCGCACACCGATCGACTTGCGATAGCCCTCGCGCCGGAACACAGTGCCCAGATCGAGCACCGCGCCGGGTGTGATGCCGAACTTGCGCAACAATTGCCCGCGGTCCGATTCGAGGCCAAAGCCGACCTTGATAAGGCTGGTCGATTCAAGCAAGCGGGCCACGCTGGCACGGCAGCCCGCGCGGTGCAGCTGGTAGATGTAGGCCTTGTGCGGCGTCGCCAGCTGAACCACGTGGGGACCGTCGGATACCTCACCCTTGGTGAAGATCGGTTTCGATTCGGTATCGAACCCCACGAAACGATGCAGGGCCAGATCGGCGGCAGCGGCGGCAAACTCGGCGGGCGTGGCCGGTACATGGATATGTTCGAGCGCCAAACCCGGAAACGGCGCCAGGAGCGCCATTTCTTCCCGGCTTGGAGCCTCGCGTCGAATCGGCATGGTGGATTTGGAACCGCAAATGTGAGCCCGCGTGGCAGAATCGGCGCATGAAATCGAAAACAGTCACGCGCCCGCCCGCCATTGTGACCGAAGGCCTGGCGGACCAGGGCGCAGCGCTTGCGGCCGGGATCAGGCCGGGCCAGTCGCTGGAGTTGCTCAAGGAGTTGCATATCCTGACGCGTGAGGGCAAGCTCAACCAGGATTCGCGGCGCAAGTTAAAGCAGGTGCAACACCTCACCCAGTTCATTGAAAAGCTGTTGCAGGAGCTGTGCGTCGACGGGCACGGCGTCACGCTGGCCGACCACGGCGCCGGCAAATCGTATCTGGGTTTCATTCTTTACGACCTGTTTTTCAAGGCGCAGGCCGGCGGCCACGTATACGGCATCGAAGCGCGTGCCGACCTGGTGCGGAAATCGACCGAACTGGCAGAGCGCCTCGGCTTCGAGCGCATGTCCTTCCTGGCCACCAGTGCGGCTGAATCCGCACGTTCGGCAGGCTTGCCGGAGCACATCGATGTTGTCACCGCGCTGCACGCCTGCGATACCGCAACCGACGACGCCATCGCTTTCGGCCTCACAAAAAAGGCCCGCTATATGGTGCTTGTGCCCTGCTGCCAGGCGGAGGTGGCACGCGCCCTCAACCTGCACAAGGCAAGCGCGCTCAAGCGCACGCCGCTGGCCGAACTGTGGCGCCACCCCTTGCATACACGTGAGCTGGGCAGCCAGATCACCAACGTGCTGCGCTGCCTTTACCTCGAGGCTTGCGGCTACCAGGTCACGGTGACAGAACTGGTGGGCTGGGAGCACAGCATGAAGAACGAGTTGATCATCGCGCGCTTCAGTGGCCGGCCCAATCATGCGGCGGCCACGCGCCTAAAGGCCTTGCTCGCAGAGTTCGGCCTTGCCGAACTTGGGGCCACACGCTTCAAGCTGCCGGCGGATTCGGATGCTGTTGCGAGCGCGGTCGCATCGGCTTGATGTCAGCCACCCGCGGGGCCGGCTTGGCAACGCGCAGCT
>JBEIFV010000113.1:0-19024 GCA_040382235.1 Burkholderiales bacterium | reverse complement strand
CGGCTACGACAACACCGAGTACGGCATCGACTACAAGGGTTGCGCGGTGCTGGTGGCTTACGACAAACAATCGCCGGACATTTCCCAGGGTGTGACCGAGGGTCAGGGTCTGAATCTGGATCAGGGTGCCGGCGACCAGGGACTGATGTTCGGCTATGCCTGTGACGAGACCCCGGAATTGATGCCGCTGCCGATTTATATGGCGCATCGCCTGGTTGAACGGCAGAGCGAGTTGCGTCGCGACGGCCGGCTGCGCTGGCTGCGCCCGGATGCCAAGTCGCAGGTAACCATCAAGTATGTGGACGGCAAGCCGGCCGAGATCGATACCGTCGTGTTGTCGACGCAGCATTCGCCTGAGATGCAGCACAAGGACATCGAAGAGGCGGTGATCGAGCAGATCATTAAGCCGGTTCTGCCCAAGCACATGATTGCCAAAAACATCCGCTACCTGGTCAATCCGACCGGGCGCTTCGTGATCGGCGGTCCGCAAGGCGACTGTGGCCTCACCGGCCGCAAGATCATTGTCGACACCTACGGCGGCGCGGCGCCGCATGGCGGCGGCGCGTTCTCCGGCAAGGATCCTTCAAAGGTCGATCGCTCGGCCGCCTACGCGGCGCGCTATGTGGCCAAGAACGTGGTCGCGGCCGGTTTGGCGTCCCGCTGCCAGGTGCAGGTCAGCTACGCCATTGGAGTAGCCAAACCCACGTCGATCATGGTCACCACTTTTGGAACCGGCAAGATCAGCGACGAGAAACTCGAAGCACTCGTGGCCCAGCATTTCGACTTGCGGCCAAAGGGCATCATCATGATGCTCGACCTGTTGCGCCCGATTTACCAGAAGACCGCCGCCTACGGTCATTTCGGTCGGGAAGAACCCGAGTTCACCTGGGAAAAAACCGACAAGGCCGCAGCCCTCAAGGCTGCGGCCGGCGTGTAACGCCGGCGCGCTTGTCGGTTTTTCGGCGCAGACTAGCCTCCGCGCAGGCGGAGGTTATGTATAGGCCAAAACCTTTCTCGAAGGAAAGCCGCAGCATTCGAGGCCACGGCGGGCGGGATACGCCGTCGCTTCTCAAACGTGTGGTTGGCTCTTGAGCACCTGCGAACCCCAGTCAAGTGGAATTTGAGTTGAAGTCAAGATCGATTGAGGGGCGAACGTTGCGGGCCGTTGCGGGCTTTTGCCTCATAGCGCACCACCGGAACCGCCTTTTTCAGCTAAAGATCGGCGCCGTCATGCCGTAAACGAGAGGCTTGCGCGGTTTACAAGCTGTTATTGGGCAGGTCTTTTCCTGTCGTATAATCGAGGTTGCTGAGGAGCGTTGCGACTACGGTTCGTCCGTAGCCAGGCTCAGCAAGATCAAACGGCGCTCAAACACCCTCAACCGTGTTTGGAGCGCTTTTTTTCGTCCGGCGCTCCGCTTTTTCAGGAGCAGAAGCAATGGCAGCCGTACTCAAACCCGCCCAGGATTATCACGTCGCCGACATCACGCTCGCCGACTGGGGCCGCAAGGAAATCAAGATTGCCGAGACCGAAATGCCCGGTCTGATGGCGATACGCGAAGAATACGCGTTGACCAAGCCGCTGCGCGGCGCGCGCATCACTGGATCGTTGCACATGACGATCCAGACCGCGGTGCTGATTCAGACCCTCGAGGCTCTGGGCGCGCAGGTGCGCTGGGCTTCATGCAACATTTACTCGACTCAGGATCATGCTGCCGCGGCAATCGCTGCCAACGGCACGCCGGTATTCGCCTACAAGGGCGAGAATCTGGATGAATACTGGGATTACACCCATCGTATCTTCGAATGGCCCGATGGCGGCTTTTCGAACATGATTCTGGACGACGGCGGCGACGCCACACTCCTGCTGCATCTTGGCACCAAGGCTGAAAAGGATGCTTCAGTTCTGGCCAGTCCGGGCAGCGAAGAGGAAATCTGCCTCTTCAACGCCATCAAGAGGCGCATCGCCACGCAGCCTGGCTGGTACTCCAAGCGCTTGGCGCAGATTAAGGGCGTGACGGAGGAAACCACCACCGGCGTGCATCGCCTGTATCAGATGCACAAAGAGGGGCGTCTGGCCTTCCCGGCGATCAACGTCAACGATTCGGTAACCAAGTCCAAGTTCGACAACCTGTATGGCTGTCGTGAATCGCTGGTCGATGCGGTCAAGCGTGCAACCGACGTGATGATCGCGGGCAAGGTGGCCGTGGTGGCGGGTTACGGCGACGTGGGCAAGGGTTCGGCGCAGGCGCTGCGTGCCTTGTCGGCACAGGTGTGGGTGACCGAGATCGACCCGATTTGCGCGCTGCAAGCCGCGATGGAAGGCTACCGCGTGGTCACGATGGACTATGCGGCAGAGCACGCCGATATTTTCGTGTCCGCCACCGGAAATTACCACGTGATCACAGAAGCCCACATGGCGAAAATGAAAGACCAGGCGATCGTTTGCAATATCGGCCACTTCGATAACGAAATCGACGTTGCTTCGCTCAAGAAACACACCTGGGAAAACATCAAGCCACAGGTCGACCATGTGATTTTTCCCGACGGCAAGCGCATTATCCTGCTGGCCGAAGGACGCCTGGTGAACCTGGGCTGCGGCACCGGGCATCCCAGCTATGTGATGTCGTCCTCATTCGCCAATCAGACCATTGCGCAGATCGAACTGTTCACGCAGACTGAAAAGTACCCGGTCGGCGTCTACGTTTTGCCCAAGCACCTTGACGAAAAAGTCGCTCGCCTGCAATTGAAGAAACTCAACGCGCAGTTGAGTGAACTGACCCCCGAGCAGGCCGCGTACATTGGTGTGAAGCACGAAGGCCCATACAAGGCCGACACCTACCGTTACTAAGACGCATGCCGGCGCGCCCCGCGCGCCGGCATGCGGTCTGGAGAAGGGCGGGCACTGTTCGCCGCTCGATCCGGACTGGCGGTATTTCGGAGTACACGCTCCGGTGGAGGATTTGTGAGACTCCTGTTGGTCTGGGTGTTCAATGCCGCGGCGCTGATTGCGGTTGCCTACGTGTTGCGCAACGGCATCACCGTCGATGGATTTGGATCGGCCTTGATCGCCGCCTTGATCCTCGGTTTGGTCAACACCCTGATCCGGCCGATATTGGTATTGCTGACCTTGCCTATCACGCTTGTCACACTCGGGTTATTCATCCTTCTTATCAACGGATTTCTTTTCTGGTTCGTGGGTTCCGTGTTGCAGGGCTTCACGGTTGCGGGGTTTTGGTACGGCGTTGGCGGGGCGTTGATGTACAGCGTGTTTTCGTGGGCGCTGGCGACGTTGCTTCCGGGCGCCAGAAAGGCCGGTAGCGATGACTAAGGCGCAAGGAGTTTTCAGTTGTGAGTTTTTTCCCCCGAAGACCGCTGATGGTCAGGCGAAGCTGCGCGTCACCAAGCGGCAACTCGAACAGTTGAAGCCGCGTTTCTTCTCAGTCACCTTCGGTGCCGGCGGCACCACGCGTGATGGTACCTTGTCGACAGTGCTGGAAATCCAGCGTGACGGTTTCGACGCGGCGCCACATCTTTCATGCATCGGTGGCAGCCGTGAAAGCATCGCCTCGATTCTCGACGAGTACAAGGCCAGTGGCATCCGGCATGTGGTCGCGCTGCGCGGCGATATGCCATCAGGAATGGTCGAGATCGGAGACTTTCGCTTTGCCTCGGAACTCATCGCATTCATTCGTGAGCGCAGCGGCGACTGGTTTCACATCGAAGCGGCGGCATATCCCGAAACTCATCCACAGGCGAAGTCGCCGCAGGATGACCTGCTCAATTTCAAGCGCAAGGTCGATGCTGGCGCCAACGCAGGCATCACACAGTACTTCTACAATGCGGACGCGTACTTCCGATTTCGTGATGATTGCGCGGACATTGGCGTGGCCGCGCCGATCGTGCCGGGCATCATGCCGATCACCAATTTCACCCAGCTTGCACGTTTCTCGGATGCATGTGGTGCCGAGATTCCGCGCTGGATGCGCGTCAAATTTCAATCCTTCGGCGATGATCGCGCGTCGATTCGCTCATTCGGTCTTGACGTCGTAACGGATTTATGCGACCGCCTGTTGTCGCAGGGTGCGCCGGGCCTTCATTTCTACACGCTCAACATAGCCGGTCCGACCAGCACGATCTGGCAACGTCTCGGACTTTGAGGCTTCTGAGCGTGACTGGCTTGGGTCATGGCCGGTTATCGCTCCGGTGACCCATTGAGCAGCGACGAAGTCAGACTGAAATCCAGGACGATGGCTCGGCAGGAAACCTGGAGCGTCGCCGGGATAGACGCTGCGGCACGGCCAGTGGGTTCAAAATCTTGACATTCATCCTGAGAGTCTGTGTCAATCCATGATGGCTGCTGCCTGTCAGGCTGGTTGGCTCCCGTCAGGCGGTGTTGCCGGTAACCTGGGTCGATGCGTCGATTGTGGTGCCACCGGGCCATCTCTTCAGGCGGATATCGGGGTTGCGGAATCTGCGCGCGAAGGATTTAGCGCGTGCGAAATTGCACAAAACAGCCTATTCTCCAGAAGAATCAGGGGCTTCCGCTTGAGTTTTCAGCCTTCTGTAGGGACAATACTCACTATGAAACAAGCTGCAAGTTCAGTTGCCTTTTTTGCCGCGGGGATTCTCTTGGCGCTATGTTCTTTTCAGACGGGCGCGCAAGGGTTCAAGTTTTCAAACGACGACAACTCTGCGGCAAAGGACCAAGCCGAGCGCGACGCACGCGTTGGAGCCTTGCTGTCGACGCCGTGTCGTGACAAGATCAAAAGCCACAAGATCTTGGTCCTGATCGGCGAAGAGAAAAATGGCGTGGTACAGGCGAGGCAGGATGCATTCAGCCCGCATTTCGAAGCGGTGAACCAGCGGCTGCGAGGGCTGGGTTTGCGCACCTATTCAGCCGAGGAAATCAAGCGGCAAGTGGCACAGGCGGAGATCGATGCGTATTTTAAGAATAACCCGGATGCGGCTCTTTCGGCCAGCAAGCGACTGGCGGCAAACTACACTCTGCGCGGATTGATCTCTTCGACCGCCACGGTCAATCCAATGCTCAAGATAAACCAGGTCGCGGTAAGCATGCAGTTTTTGCTCACAGGTGCCAACGGCAAGAAGATCTCGGAGAATCAGGCACGTGCGCAAAGCTACGCCGGCGCGGATACCGCCGGCATGGCCTTGACTCTGATCAACGAGCAGGCCGAGGAGGCGGTTGCGCGCCTGTACAGCGATTATTGTCAGCAGGATCCAGGCCGCAAGTAGGCGGCACCAAGAAAACGCTGAGCAAGTTGCTGGAATGGGGCCCCCTGACGAAGAATTTTTTCGATTCAGCAGATTGCAAAAGTGACATTCTCGACCCACGGACTTGTTCAGTTTTTCCCTAACTCTCAGGCAGGAGTACCCAGCAATGAAGCGCATGTTTGCAATCGCAGTACTGACGGGTTTGGTATCGATGGAAGTTCTGGCTCAGCCGGTATTTGGCAATCCTTCACCAAACGCCGGTAGCAGTACCTCTCAAAAGGCCAACGAGGCCGCGGATCAGGCAGCCTACAAGCCGGTTGCATACGAAAACAAGGGCAAGAAGGGACCGGAACTGGTGGTGATTCCCGGTGATGTTAAAAGCAATAACGCCACCTTCGCGCAGAAGTTCGGTCCCAACAATATCGCCGACTTCGCCGAACTCGAGCTTTCGCAGGCCAACTTCCCGGTGCTGGAGCGGGCCAACCTTGGCGCGCTACTCAATGAGGTTGCGCTGGCCTACAACCTGGGGGATCCGAACGCCGCCCGCAAGACCATGCAGGTGGGGCGGCTCAAGACCACAAAATGGATTGTCAAGTTTGACATCCTCAAAGCTGAACAGATCGCGGAGAACAAGAAGGGTTTCGATGGGCGGGCGATCGGTGCACTTGGCGGCTTGTTCGGCATGGGTGGTGCCGTAGCCGGCCACGTTGTATCGAACGTGCAGACCAACGAGTCGACCGGCGTTTGGCTGGTGGGCATGCGCTACAAGATCATGGATGCCAATACCACCGAGCAGGTGGCGCAGGGGTACAAGGAGCTGAAAATGGAAGTCGGCCAAACCAGCACCTCGGTAATGGGCGTATCCGATGGCGCCAAGGGCGGCGTCGGACTCGACACCATGGTCCAGCGCCTGGTGCAGACAGCCGTGTGGGAAATCGATTCCAAGTACAAGTAGGCTTATTCCAGGCGGCTTTGCCGCCGGAATAACTGTTCGCGTTGGAGCGAACGCCTTTGGCGTCGCTCAACTTGAACTTTTCGCGAGAGCGCTCGGCTATTCGTGCGCATCAGGGGTAAATGATGGCTGAGATTTCCAGGCTCGGGAAGTACCTGATTCGCCGCGAACTCGGGCGCGGTGCAATGGGCGTGGTGTATGAAGGCTTCGACCCCGCCATCGAGCGTACGGTAGCGATCAAGACCATACGCGCGGAGCAGTTCGAGCCGGCCCAGATGACCGAAATGCTGGCGCGCTTCAGGCGCGAGGCACAGGCCGCCGGACGCCTGAATCATCCGAACATCGTCGCTATCTACGAGTATGGCGAGGACGGCACGGCAGGCGCCGCGCCGGTCGCCGATCCCGATGCCACAGTGATCGACGTGCCGCCGGCCGCAGGGGATTCGAAGATCGCGTACATCGCGATGGAGTTCATCAAGGGGCGCGAACTCAAGGACTACTTTGACGAAAATCGGCGCTTCCCGATGCAGGAAATCGGCCGCATCATGGGCGAACTACTCGGCGCGCTCGGCCATGCGCATAGCCATGGTGTAACCCATCGTGACATGAAGCCTGCCAACGTGATCCTGCTCGACGGCAGCGCATCGGTAAAGGTGGCGGATTTCGGCATCGCGCGCATTGAAACCTCGGAGCTGACACAGGCGGGAACCGTGCTTGGCACGCCCTCCTACATGTCGCCGGAGCAGTTTCTCGGGCAAACGGTGGATGGCCGCAGCGACCTGTTTTCTTGCGGTGTGATCCTGTATCAGTTTCTAACGGGTGAAAAGCCGTTTACCGGTGCGGTCACTACCATCATGCACAAGGTGTTGAAGGAGGAGCCGCTGGCGCCGTCGATGCTTAACACAACGCTGCCGCCGGCCTGGGATGCGGTGGTCAGGAAATCGATGGCCAAAAACCCGGACCAGCGTTATCAGAGCGCAGCCGAGTTTTCGCAGGCGATACGCGATGTGATCGATGGCAAGCTTGGACAGGGCGATGCGACGCTGATTGATTTGGGTGACGCGACCATGCCTAGCGCAGCCCGTTCCGTAGCGGCGAACGTCCCGGCGGCACAAATTCAGCGGCCGGTGTCAACGTTTGCTCAGCCCCCGCCGAGTCGAGGCAAGTCCGGCTTGGTTATGGCGGGCGTGGCTGCGGTGTTGGTTGTCGCCGGCGCGGCGTACATGACGCTGACGAAAAAGCCGGAAGCACCGTCACAGGCTGCAAGCGCGCCGCTAAAGGTGACACCGCCCGGAACGCCGCCCGCGGCTGCGCCCTTGCCTGCGCAGCCGGTCGCAATCGTTGAGCCACCCCCTGAGCCCGGCACGGTGACCATCAGTGCCTTGGGTCTCGCTGATCCGGCCAAATTCAATGGCGACGCGGCGGCGGCAGGTGCCGAGGCACGCGCGGACGCCAAACGCCAGTTGGTCGAAAAGGCGCTTGGTCTGTATGTGGCGCAGGAATCCCTGGACAAGAACTACGACTGGGTGGTGCGGAACATGCTGTCGCGCTCCGGTGAGTTCATCAAGGCCACCTTGTCGGAGGATGCGCCGCAGGCGGGCAAGGATGGCTTGATGGCAATGACCACGCGAGCCACGATCCGGGTGAGAGATTTGCAGAAATCGCTCAACCAGATGAGCGAGAAGGAGCGCGTCGACTTCATTCGCAACAACGGCGATCCGAAAATCTCCGTTGAGATGCTAATACGCAATGCCGAGTCGACGCAGCCGATCCCGCCGGCGCGCTCGCAACTGGCGGAGAACATGATCAAGGAGCGCATCAGGTCCTTCGGTTTCCGTGTATGGGCGACCGACGGTGAGGCAAAGACTGGCGCATCCGGCAAGTCGGCCGATTTTCATATTGTGGGCGAAGTGAAGGTCAAGTTGCTCTCGGCCAAGCTGGCCGCTTCCGGACTTACGATCACCAAAACGGCGCTGACCTCTTGGACCATCAAGGCGATCGACAAGTCCAGCGGTGAAGAGATTTATCTCAACACGACCATGCCCAAAAGCACCTCATGGGCGAACGAAGACGCGGCACTGGCGGAGATAGGAAAACTGGTCGGCGACGAGTTTTCGAAAAAGTTTTTTCTGGCGCGTTTCAATTTCGGCACCCAGAAGGTCAAGTTAAACATAACGGGTCTTCCCGACGGTGCCGGTACCGCCGTGTTGCGCGAGTTGCGCGGTCTGCGTTTGGTGCTTGACGCAAGGGAGATCGGCCCCGGAAAGTACGCACTCGAACTGCCGGACGGCAGTGCTACTGACCTCATCGCGGAGGGTGTGGCCAAGCCCCTCAACGCCAAGCTGGGTAAGGCCTGCTTCGCATCAGCAGGCGCTGCGGGCACGGATATCGACGTTTCGTTCGCCGCTGACTGCGCGGTTGAAGCAGTACGCTCGCGATTTGAAACTGCGCCGCCTGCAGGGTTGTTGTCGGCGCCCGAGGGACGCAGCCGGTCAGTAAGAAAGATCGCTTGAGGATGACTTGGGAGCAATTTCTCCGGAGATCAGCCGCGCACCATGAACTCCACGGTTTCCACTGAGGATTCAGCGGAACTGTGGCCGAAAACGATTTGACCGGAGCCGCGCAGCATCAGTTCTTCGCGCCGCAGGCTCATCTCTGCCTCACCCTTGACGGTTACGAAGGTGCCGTTGGTGCTTTGATCTGCCAGAAAAAACTTGTCGCGGCGCTTTTCGATGCGCGCGTGGTTGCGTGAAGCCTTGGGGTCGGCGATAACGAAGTCGCTGCCGGCATCGCGCCCGAGCGTTACGCTGGGTCGTGTCTGATTCATCACGGTTTCGCACCCGCCATGCTTCAAAATCAGCACTGCCTGCGACTGTGGCGTGCTCACCGAGGGTGCCGTCATGGTCAGATCATCACCCTCTTGCCAGATGACTTCACACACCGTCAGGTCGTCGGCCTTGCCTTTTACCGCCAGCGCGGCGATGTCACGCGTGCCCATGCGCAAGGCTGGTGACAACTGATCCACTGTGGTCCGGGTGGTGAAGATCTGCAGGCCTTTGGCCAGACCCGCCATGCGCGCGGCAGTGTTGACGGTGTCACCGAACACATCCGCATTTTCCTCGATCACGACTCCCGCATGGAAGCCGACCCGGATTTTACGCTTGGCACCATTGACCACCGGCAGTTTGTCGATCCGCGTCTGCATGTCTGTGGCTGCAATGAACCCGCGATCGGCGCCATCAAACACGCACATGATCTCGTCGCCTATGGTCTTGATCACCCGACCGCCATGGCGCGCGGTTACCGCTGACATCTCGACCAAGGCTTCGTCGATCATCGCCTTTGCCTTGGCATCGCCCAATACCTCGTAGAGTTGGGTGCTGCCTGCAATATCGGCGAACAAAACCGCGACGATCTTTTCCTGCATCGCGGTCGCTGCGAGCTGTGTCGGTTCGGATGGCGCGGTCATGCCGTCTCGAGCGACTGGTGCTGGCTTGAAATCAGGCTGCGGCGCGCAGCTTGGCCTGTGCAGCGGAAGCATGCAACGAGGCATAGGCCGAATGCGCCGCCGCCTCCGCCTGTCCAACCTTGACTGTGTGACCCATGTCCATCAGAACCGAGCCTAGCGCAGAGAGGCAAAGCATCACGTTCTCGGGTTTGCACGAATAACCCATCAGTCCGAAACGCCAGATCTTGCCGGCGAGCGGTCCCAAGCCAGCGCCGATCTCGATGTTGAACTCGTTCAACAGGCGTTTGCGCACTTCAGCTTCGGATTTCTGCAGGCTTTCGGGAATTTTGATCGCATTCATTTGCGGCAGCCTGTGGGCTTCCTTGACCAGAAAATCCAACCCCATGGCTTCAAGACCGGCCTTGAATGCCAAGTGATGCCGCATATGACGCGCCCATGAGTTCTCCAATCCTTCCTCTTTAAGCAGGAGCAAGGCCTCGTGCAGCGCGAACAGGCTGTTGATCGGAGCGGTATGGTGATAGGTGCGGGTAGTTTCGCCCCAGTAGCCAAGCACCAGATTCAGGTCCATGAACCAGCTTTGCACGCGGTTCGTGTCCTTGCGAAGCTTGACCCTTTCGATCACCGCGTCGTTGTACGAAACCGGTGACAGGCCTGGCACGCAGGACAGGCACTTTTGGCTTCCCGAGTAGATTGCATCGATATTCCACTCGTCCACCCTGACCGGGGTACCCGCAAGTGACGTAACTGCGTCAACGATGGTCAGCATATGATATTTGTGCGCCAATGCGACCAGGGTCTTGGCATCGGACTGCGCGCCGGTCGAGGTCTCGGCGTGCACGAACGCTACCACTTTGGCGTCAGGGTTTTTCTTCAACGCGTCTTCCAGCTTTTGCGGGTCGCACGGCTCGCCCCACGGGTCCTCGACGACCACTGCAACTCCGCCCGCCCGTTGTACGTTTTCGACCATGCGGCCGCCGAAAACGCCGTTCTTCATGACAATCACCTTGTCGCCAGGCTCGACCATGTTTACAAAGCACGATTCCATGCCCACCGAACCGGGCCCCGAAAGCGGGAAGGTGAGCTGATTATTGGTTTGGTAGGCGTAGCGCAGCAACTGCTTGATCTCATCCATCATGTCAACAAAAATCGGGTCGAGATACCCGATTGAAGGCAGGCTGGATGCCGCCAATACGCGCGGATTGATCTCTGACGGGCCAGGGCCCATCAGGGTGCGTTGCGGCGGATGGAATGAGCCGATCTTGCGGGTGGGGGCGAATGAGGTCGAAGTCATGGGAGAGACCCTTTCCGGGTGGGTGCGAGGCGCGCGCCGGGGTGACGTGCGGCCAAAAAAATCGTTGTGGAACAGTGCTTTACGATACTACCGCGAAGTCAACGAGTTTAACATAGGCTGGCTGCAATTGAGGCCTCAGGCCCTCAGCCAGTGATCAGCCGGTCGAGCTTGAGGTCGTGGCTTTGCGGTTCAATGCTCTTGAGTCGGCAAATCCTGAATCCGATTCCGGTAGTGTCCGGCCGGCGGGACAGCGCTGCCAAGGTGCGGTCGTAGTATCCGCCACCATAACCCAGGCGATAGTGTTGGTCGTCAAACCCGACTAAGGGCACCAACAAAGCATCAGGATCCATCCATTGGCCGGATGCAGGTACGGAGGTGCCGAAGCCGGCGCTCTGCATCGCAGTTGCAGGAGTCCATTGGCGGAACCTGAGTGGTGCCGCCCGCTTTACGACAACGGGCAAAACGGCGCGGCGGTGGCTGGATGCAGCCAGCCACGCTGTTACCGCCGGCCGGGCGTCGAATTCATGCTGGATCGGCCAATAAAACCCAAGCACGCCCTCAAAATCGGCCAGCTGTGAGGTCAGTGCGACAGCAATCGACCTCTCGGCTTCTGCACGTGCCTCGACCGCCATGTTGGCGCGCAGGGCCAACAAGTCCCTACGCCACTGGTTGCGGCGAGCAGCGAGGCCATTCGGTTCGGCAGTGCCGTCGGCTGTGATCATGATGATCTCGTGGCACGGTAAATCCGTATGTTATTCTGAATCGCATTTGCTATGAGGTCAGCAGTGATCATCCGCGGTCCTTTCCTTCTTCTATTCGCGCTTGCGACGCTGTTGCCGTCCTTGCCGCTTGAAGCGGCGCAACGCAAGGCTCCAGTCGCGAACCCTGAAGAGGCGTTCATCGCGGGGCGTGAGGCTTTTCGCACAGGCAATCGCGACAAGCTTTTGCTGGCGGCCGAGCAGATGCGTGGCCATCCGCTGGAAATGTATGGTGAGTATTGGCTTCTTCTGCTGCGCCGCGGCGAGGTTGATGACGCGGTTTTTCAGAGTTTTCTGGCGCGCAACGACAAGAGCTTCCTGGCCGAACGGGCTCGGGTGGAGCGCCTGCGTCACTTGGGCAGTCGGCGTGCTTGGGAGCAGTTCGACACCGAGCGCTCCAAGCTTGTTTATACCGAAGATATTGAGGTCTTGTGCTATTCGGCGCTGGCGCGCGTATTGCGCCAAGAGGAGGCGGGACGGCGCGAAGCGATGGCATTGTGGATGACACCGCGTGAATTGCCGCCGGGCTGCATCGCAATGGCCGAACAGTTGTTGAGCGGCAGCCGTCTTCTGGATCGCCATGTCTGGGAGCGCATTCGCGCCCTCGCCGACGCCAATCAGCTTGGGGCGATCAAGCGAACAGCGGAGTATTTGCCGGACGATCAGGCACTCGACTTGCGACAATTGGAGTCCGCGTTCAACCAGCCAGGGCCGTGGCTCAAGCGCGGCATCGACCTGCGCGCGCGGCCGCAGCGTGAACTCGCCTTGCTGGCAGTCGGTCGTCTGGCGAAGACCGATCCGCGCGACGCGGCTGATTGGTGGAAACAGATCGGCAAGAAGCCGTTTACCGAGAGTGAACATCAATGGGCGTGGGCGCAGATCGCCATCCAGGCTGCGCGCCGACTGATGCCTGAGGCAGATGAGTGGTTTGCCGAGGCTTCCGAGATCGAGTTGTCGGACGAATATTTGCAATGGATGGCCCGCGCCGGACTGCGCGCGGGCGACTGGAAGCTTGTTACGAGAGCGATCAAGGGCATGACGCCTGAGTCTCGGCGCGAGTCCACCTGGGTGTACTGGCAGGCTCGGGCGCTGCGTGATCGAGGCAAGGCCGAGGAGGCGCAGCACTTGTTCGAAACCATTGCGGCGGAATACAGCTTCTATGGACAACTTGCAGCCGCTGAACTTGGTCGACAGACGACGATTCCTTCAGTCGGCCATGCGCCAACCCGTGACGAAATTGAAGCCGTCGCGCAGTTGCCGGGGATTCAGCGTGCTCTTGCGCTTTATCGCCTTGGGATTCGAGTCGATGCCAACCGTGAATGGGTGTTCACTATTCGAGGCATGGACGACAAACAACTGCTGGCGGCTGCACAATTGGCCAAGAGTCGCGATCTGCCTGATCGCGCCATCAATACCGCTGACAAGACCCTGCAATTGCATGATTTTGGATTGCGATATTTGAGCCCGCACGCCGAGCAAGTCAAGCCGCAAGCCAAAGCTCTTGGGCTGGACGATGCCTGGGTCTACGGCCTGATGCGTCAGGAGAGTCGCTTCATCACCCGCGCGAAGTCGGTCGCGGGTGCCTCGGGCCTGATGCAGTTGATGCCAGCGACCGCCAGGTGGGTGGCCAAAAAGATCGGTCTCAACGATTATCACCACGGGCGTGTGAATGACCTGGAGACCAATGTCGCGTTGGGTACCAACTACCTGAGGATCGTGCTGGACGAGCTATACAGTCATCAGGCCTTGGCCAGTGCAGCCTACAACGCCGGTCCGGGCCGTCCGCGGCGCTGGCGCGACGTGAAGCCGATGGAAGCGGCCATCTTTGCCGAGTCGATCCCGTTCAATGAAACGCGTGATTACGTCAAGAAGGTCATCAGCAACGCGGTGATCTACCAGGCGCTGTTTACCGGCAAGCCGGCGTCGATCAAGGACCGCCTGCCTCTTATTCCGCCACGGCGCGGCGAAGAGCGCCCGAGCGACACGCCCTGAGGCCATTGCCGCCGTCACCGAATGTGCCGATGTCTGGCTGTAGTACGCGGAAAGCTTGGCAGCTTGTCGGACTTGGGAAACGTCAGCTGCAAATTGGCCGCAGCGGTCCATTTTTCACCGACTTCTCGGCCCATAGTGGGGCTATGGACCTTCGAATCCGGCAAGAAACTATCCTCGCTGGGGCCAATTTCGCTCTTGACTTCCCAAGTCCGACGGGCTGCTAGACTTCGTCTTCACCTGTCTACCTACAGACACTCATCATGAATCTGCGCAATTTTCTTATCATCGGCGGCAGCGGTTTCATTGGTTCCGCGATCGCACGCAGGCTCGCTGCCCAAGGCCGGAAAGTCGTGGTTCCGACACGTCGTCGGGAGCGCGCGAAGCACCTGATTCTGTTGCCTACGGTCGATGTGATCGAAACGGATATCCACGATAACGGCGTTCTTGAACGTCTGGTCGAGGCGGCGGACACTGTGATTAATCTGGTTGGCATCTTGCATAGTGATACCGGTAGTCCTTATGGTTCACGTTTCAAGCGGGCCCATGTCGATCTCCCGCGCAAAGTCGCCGCCGCCTGTGCTGCCGCTGGTATTCCGCATCTGCTGCACATGAGCGCCCTCGGTGCCGCCGCGGACGGTCCTTCCATGTATTTGCGGTCCAAGGCAGCCGGGGAGGTGGCGGTTCGCGAAACCGCAGGCAAGGTCGCACTAACTGTTTTTCGGCCGTCGGTGGTGTTCGGTCGCGACGACAAGTTCATCAACTTGTTTGCGCGCATGCAGGGCTTGGCCCCTGTTTTTCCGGTCGGCCGCGCGGGCTCGCGTTTGCAGCCGGTGCATGTTGAAGACGTGGCACAGGCCATGGTCAATGCGGCCGACAATCCGACTACGTTCGGACGTACCTACGACCTCGCAGGCCCGCATGTCTACACGCTCAAGCAGATCATCCAGTTTGCGGGGCAGGTATCTGGGCACTCGCGTCCGGTAATCGGTTTGCCGGATGGGGTGGCGTATTTGCAAGCCTGGTTGATGGAATTCGCGCCTTTTGAGCTTTTGTCACGAGACAATCTCGACTCCCTCAAGGTCGACTCCGTCACAACGTTACCGTTTGCACCGGAACTCGGCGTGATTCCGGCGTCAATGGAGGCGATCGTGCCGGGCTATCTTGCCGGGCATTCGCCACGCGAGCGCTATATGCAATTGCGCGATCGTGCCGGCCGTTGAGAGGACTGTTGTTCCGGCTTTTTCAGGTACGGCACCCAGTTGGGCCGCAGGCCAGATTCAGCTGACGATCTTGCCATGAAAATCTATCAGGTGGGTGGCTCTGTACGTGACGAGTTGCTCGGCCTGCCGGTTGTCGATCGCGATTGGGTTGTCGTGGGGGCGACCCCGGAAGATATGGTCCGAGCGGGCTTCAAACCTGTCGGGCGCGATTTCCCGGTGTTCCTGCATCCGCAGACCAACGAGGAATATGCGCTGGCGCGTACCGAACGCAAGACCGCGCCCGGGTATCGGGGGTTCACCTTTCACGCCGCCCGGGATGTCACGCTCGAGGAGGACCTCGCGCGGCGAGACTTCACGGTTAATGCGATGGCTCGACAGGCGCAACCAGAGGTCATCGACGCGCCGCTGATTGACCCTTTCAACGGCGCTCGCGATCTCAGGAACGGGGTGTTGCGACATATCGGCCCGGCGTTTTCCGAAGATCCTGTGCGCATTCTGCGCTGTGCGCGTTTCGTTGCGCGTTTCGGGTTCCAGGTGGCTCCAGAAACCATGGCTTTGATGCGTACCATGACTCTCGCGGGTGAGGTCGACGCACTAGTCCCCGAACGCGTGTGGCAGGAAGTTGCGCGTGGCTTGATGGAGCGCGAACCGGTAGCAATGATCGCATTGCTCGACGAAGCCGGCGCTTTGGCGCGCGTTGCACCGGAGCTTGCGCCCTGGCGGCTGGCGTCAGGTGCAGCCCGCGCACTCGCGGCGGCGGCACGCGCCGATCTGATCTTGGCGGAACGGTTTGCGGCTTTGTGCAGCGATCTGGGGGTTGGCGCGGTGGACCGCCTGTGCGCCCGGCTCAAGGTGCCCAACGATTGTCGTGAGTTGGCTGCCCTATATGTGCGGCACCACGAAAAGCTTCAGGCGGCAGCCAGCCTTGACGCAAAAGCACTTGCTGAACTGGTTCGCATCGCTGATGGCTTGCGGCAATCTGCGCGCTTTTCTGCTCTGATTGCGGTAACGAGCGTGTGCTCGCGGTCGAACGATAGTCGGGCTGCGCTTGCTCGTCGGCGCTTGCACGCCGCCCTTGCCGCCGTACAGGGCGTTGATGCGGGCGAAGTGGCGCGGCAGGCCTCGACGCCGCTTGCGATCCAGGCAGCGTTGCGCCAGGCGCGCGAACGAGCGGTAGCGGATGCAATCGCTGATATCGTCCCTGGGGCATAGCGGTTGACGCGTCATCGGGACGCGTCTATCAATACGGCAATAACCTGCTCATTGATGCGGGAATGATGCTGAAGGTGCCTGCGTTTCAACGCGCCAGCCGTTGTTGCGCCGGCTGATGCAATTTGAGGATTGCCTGGCGCTGGTTGGCAAGGGCGCCAGCGCGTGCCAGACTCGTCATATTTTAGAGCACACCGCTTTTTAGTACAGTTCGGGCTTGAGCGTTCGGCCAAAGGCGGTTGATGGCGAGTAGCCTGCGATGGCGAGACCTTTGCTTTTCGTAAGCGAGGTCTTGCGCAATTGACAATTGCACAATTCATGACAAAAGCATGCCTTTACCGAGGCTGTCATATTTTTGGTAGCGATCGAAAAGGTTCAGGAGATGGTGAATCATGCCTGGTGAATTGTTTGAACGGCATCGCGCCATGCTCGACTTGGCCTTGCGAGCATTGGCCACACGCGATGCTTTTTCCGCCTACGCCGCGGATCCGGCTGACTACAACGAAATCCTGGCGGCTGAGGGGCGCGCCGCGTTTGCCAACTATTGCAATTCGAACTTCTATCTGGATCAACCCGGTCCTGCAGAAAGGACTGGGGAGGAGTCCTCACCCTACGGGCTAACCATGGGGATCAAGTATCCAAAGGCGAATTTGAATACTGTGTTGCCCGCAGCTTCGCGGGCCAAGGATGCGTGGTCGCGCGGGAGTCCTGATGTGCGTGCCGGCGTGTGTCTGGAAATTCTTCATCAGCTTAACATGCGCTCGTTCGAGATCGCGCTCGCCACCATGCATACCTCCGGAGCCCCGTTTGACCTCGCATTTCGTTACGGCGGCCCCTATGCGCAGGAGCGTGGCTTGGAAGCCGTAGCCATCGCCTACCAGGAGCTCATGAGCATTCCACGCCATGCGGTTTGGGAAAGCCAGGAACGCAATTCGCAAGAGCGTATCGCCAAGACTTTCCATGCGGTAGGGTTAGGCGTGGGTTTGGTGGTGGGATGCTCCAACCAAGCTACGTGGAACGCCTATCCCGGTCTGTTTGCCGATCTGATGGCGGGCAATGCTGTGGTCGTCAAGCCGCACTCCCTGGCCGTCTTGCCGCTGGCGATCTCCGTAGGTGTCGCTCGCAGCGTCTTGACTTCCGCAGGATTCGACCCGGATCTCGTGACCCTGATTGTCGATGAAGCGGCACACCCGCTTGCACAGCTGATCGCGGTGCGACCTGAAGTGCGCCTGATTGACTTCACCGGTAGCGCTGCCTTTGCCGACTGGCTGGCGACGAATGCGCGCCAGGCGCGGCTTCATGCCTTGGTAGGTACTGTCAATCCAGTAGTGATTGACAGTACCGAAAACTTGCAGGGCATGCTGCAAAATCTCGTGCGGTCAACGGCTCTTTTTGCGGGACGCATGTGTACAAGTCCACGAATCGTGTTCCTCTCGCGGGCCGGTGTCGGGACACCAGCCGGCTTGCTGGATCTCGATTCGTTCGAGACCCAGCTTGCGCAGAGCTTTGCGCATTTGCTAGGGGACCCTGCTGTGGCCGCAACACTGCTTGGCAGCGTGCGACCCGGCGAGTACGAGGGCCTGCTTGCCCGCGCTGTGCAGGCTGGCGAAGTCCTTGTCGATTCAAGGAAATTCGAGCTCCCGGACTTTCCCGGCGCGATTGCCATCACACCATTGGTGGTCAGGTTGCGATTGGAGCAACTTGAAGTGTACGAGCGGGAGTGGTTTGGACCTGTCTTATTCTTGGTTCAGTGCGACAGCGTGTCTGATGCGATCGCGCAGGCAGCGCTGGTGGGGCGCGCAGGTGGGGCAGTCGTCGCGTCGTTGTATACGTGCGACCTCGGTGTGCGAACGGCGGCTGAGGACGCATTTGCAGCCAGCGGGGCGGCGCTGTGCATCAATTACACCGGCGAAGCGCTGATGAATGATTCGGCGTCATTCAGTGATTTCCACGGCTCCGGCCAGAATCCCACAGGCAACGTGACCCTGACCGATAGCGCTTTTGTGGTTGGTCGCTACAGGGTCGTCAGTACGCGCACCAGAGTTTAGGTGCTCGTCAAGCGCGGCAGCGCCCGACTGGGGCGGCGTGCGTGATGCAAGGGTCGAATACCAAGACCAACGCAACGGTGACGCGCTTATTTCTTCAGAACGCTCCGGAATTGTGAAATTTCAGCAGACCGCAAAGATTGAAGGCCCCGGTCTGTGATTCAAGTCTGATCGCGCGCTTGGTCCTTGTCGATCGCGCCCCTCAGGACAAAAGAAATAGCGAACAGGTGTTGACAGGTGCAAATAAAGCCTGCATAATCTCCCTTCTCTGCTGCTTGCGAATTTTCTGACGTCCGCAACCGGCAATCGATCTTTAAAAATTAACAGCCGATAAGTGTGGGCAACTGGTTGCGAGCCAGCGAATCAATCGATGTCTGATTGATTCGTAAGCTAAAAGCAACAAACTGCTCACACTTAAAGTATAGGTAAGTATGAAAGTATTTACCTGTCAGTACTTTGAGTTGGGCGACGCAGATAATTTCTGCAAACAGGTATTAAACTGAAGAGTTTGATCCTGGCTCAGATTGAACGCTGGCGGCATGCCTTACACATGCAAGTCGAACGGCAGCGCGGACTTCGGTCTGGCGGCGAGTGGCGAACGGGTGAGTAATGTATCGGAACGTGCCCTAGAGTGGGGGATAACGTAGCGAAAGTTACGCTAATACCGCATACGATCTACGGATGAAAGTGGGGGACCGCAAGGCCTCACGCTCATGGAGCGGCCGATATCTGATTAGCTAGTTGGTAGGGTAAAAGCCGACCAAGGCGACGATCAGGAGCGGGTCTGAGAGGACGACCAGCCACACTGGGACTGAGACACGGCCCAGACTCCTACGGGAGGCAGCAGTGGGGAATT
>JBEIFV010000112.1:0-19594 GCA_040382235.1 Burkholderiales bacterium | reverse complement strand
GCAAATGGAGGAGATGGAGCGGCAGCGTAAGGCTGAAGCACAACGCCGGGCGGAGGAGGCGAGGAAACGTGAAGAACTCTTGCAGCAAGCCGTTGGCTTGGACAAAGCCGAAAGTATCCGGCGCTTGGTGGCGACTCTGGAAAGGCGGTTTGTCGGTGGCGGCGAGTCGACGGAAAAATTCGCGAGGTGGCGGACGTGGGCATTGGAAGTGGCTGCGGTCCAGGATCCCACTGACAGGCTGTTTGAAGTTTTTCAAGTCCCGCAAGAAGATCAAGTGGGCTAGACGTCAGCAAGCAACATCAATCGCTTCCGTCGATCCGACCTTGCATTTTGGCGCCAGCCTGAATTTGTCGGTCCCAGGCATCAACGAAAGCCGTTATTTCTGGGATCTTCCCAGCGGCCGCAAGATGTTCTGCGCGCTTCCGAAAACCAGCGACATCCATAATTCTGTCCAGGCCAGTCGTCTGAGCGCGTGTCGAGCGCACGGAGACGGCATCGCCAAGGCCGCCCATTCCATGCGACCACCCGTACGAAGTGAACGCAACACAGAGTCGCCGCACACCCTCATCGGTGGCGATCTGGGCCGCAGCCCAAGCCTTCACGGCGGCCCCTTGATCGGTGCTTAATTCCGCCCAGCGGTACATTAGCCCAGCTAAATCAGGTCTTGCCGAGAAGCTTTCGTCTTTTGCGGCTTTGACAAGTCGCAGTGCCAATAATCCACGGACGATTTCAGCGTCTTTTTCGGTGGTCAAGCATTGGTCTTGTTGCTCCGGCTCTCTACCTTCCCGGGGATGATAGTCGGCCCAGGCTGAGTCACTGAAGTCCGCTAGCCATCCCAGCGATGCCGTGCTGCATGCCTTGATAAATATCTCGGATCGCTCGGCGAGCGTCGTACGCCCCCACAAAAGCGCGCGTATCAGCCAATGCAGCCGCAGGTGGTTGTCACCAATAGCAAAACCGCTCGACTTGTCCGCCTCAACATCAAGTTCATCGGCCACCTTAAACAAACCGACCAAAAGCGGTTGAACTTGGTTCATGTCGATCTTATCGGCATGGACTTGAAGCTCGTTCAGAATGACTGCCGCCTTTGTTCCGCCCGATGCGCGAGGGGTTGCGACCGCACAGCGCAATTCGTTTACGACAAATTCTGGATCGATGGCGCCTTGTATAAAGGTTTCTAGGTCAGCGGCTGAAAGTATTTCATTGCTGAAGGTGAAGCGGAAATACGTATCGAAATGGGATGCCGCGCAAACACGCCGTTCGCGTGCCCATACCTTGGCGCTGTCGGCGGTGTAGTGCGTGTTCCCCCAGACGCTTTCGAGAGGTGGGAAGAGGCGCATCAAGGCGCGCCTATGCTGCATACGCTCTTCGTCCTTGACCGAGCCAAGAAACAGCCTGTCATGCTGGAGGGCAATATCGTCTTTCCGTCCCGCCCCTTGGGGCGACGTGCTGCATAGGCTCCCTTTGTTTTGCCGGATGGCGCGGTAAATCTCCGGGTGCAACATCCTAAAGACTTCAAGGGCGACAAAATCGCCGGGATCGACATCACCTGCGACAGCGTGCCAAGTGACGGCGAGGGAGTTCACAAAGCGCTCGGCGTCTCTGGGTGTCCGCATTTGCGGTGCGACGGCCTCATAGAAAAGGTTCATGAAATGAAGCTGGCGTTCTCGCTCCGGCGGCACCCCACAGATCGAATTGATCTGGGCTAGAAGGTAGTTCTGAACATCCAATCCCATCGGCTCAGGAATTTCAAACGCTGCCTGAACGATCTTTTCGAGGTAGTGCGGCCCTTCGGAAGGATACCGTTCGCTAACGATTTTTTCGGCAATTGCGCGGTCGTACACCAGGAGATACATCACGTTCGGCAATCTCCCGACCGATTTCACCAATCGGAAAATCAGCAGCGCTTCATCGGGTGACAGTCGGTCGATATCGTCAATGACAATAAGGAAGCGACGGCTTTGCGCTGCAAGGGCGTCGGAAAGTTCCTTGTGCAATTTCTCGACGCTTTCGCCCTGCTCAATGAACTCGCCCACCTTGCCCAGAACGCCGCCGACAGCGGCCCCCACGCCAATTCCGCCAATGGCATCGACTGCGCCACCTATCGCGGCACCTGCCTGCAGCAGACGCGCGCCAAGTTTCGGCAGGATCTTCTTGAACTTGTCCCCGAGGCTAGGAGATAGACCGGCGTAAAGCTCGCGGAAGAAAGCTAAGGCAAGAGCTTCCTCGCCGCGAAACCACCAGCACGCAAAATTGATGATCGCAATCTCGTTGGCGGCCACAGCTTCACTAACGTGATGTCGTATCAGGTTGACCGCGCTGCTTTTTCCGGAGCCCCATGGGCCGTTGAGCGCAACCACTGACCCAAGCGGCGACTGCATCTTAAGAATGCTTTTCGCTAGGGTGGCCGCAAACGGGTCGATGCCAAAGCGATCCTGCGACGGCAGCTCGATGGGCTGATCGTTATGCGAGAGAGTCGGCATAGTGCTTGCTCCAATCTTGTCGTGCTCCCACAGATTCTACACACCCTCGTCCCGATGGGCTGTATAAAAAAACAGTATAAGATAACGTTACAAGAGTACCCTTTGAACATATAGCCCCGTATCGTCAGAATCCCGTCGACCTCGGCAAAGCCCACGATTCAGACTCCCGTCTTTGCTAAGTTGACACTGGCGGGGCACGAGTTCCTGCATGGCGCCTGCGATCCGGCCGTATGGGAAAGGACAAAGACGTTTGCAAAGCGCGCTGACGGGTCTGGCTTCGATCTGTTGCTTGATATCGCCTGGGGTGTAGTCAAAGAAGATCTTGGCCGCGTAGCCAAGTACATTACTGGAGTGATTGTCGCGACAATCTAAATTCTCATTAAATCAGCAGCTTAAAGTGCATTTTTGAACACTGGCAGCTTGCTGTCAGGTTTCTGTCGTGTTCACCAGTTTCTTGACCCGCGATGCTTCGTCTTCCACACCCTCAAGGAGAGATAAATGGAGATCGAACAGATGACTGCACCCCGCCTTCTGACTGCGGATGAACTGGCTGCCGTCATTCGTATGTTCCGGGAATCACGGCAGTGGTCCCAGGAGACGCTTGCCGCGCTCAGCGGACTAAGCGTTCGGACCGTGCAGCGCGTCGAGAACGGTGAACCGTCTGGTATCGATACGCGCAGGGCAATTGCCAGAGCGTTCGACGCCGATGACCTTGACGTGTTCAACAAGCCTTATGCAATTCCTACTGCCGAGGAACTCAGGGTCGAAAACGAAAGGTTTGACAGGGAACATCTTGTACTGGATGCGATGCTCGTAACCAGTGGCCGCGAATTTGCCGCACGGTTCCGGGCATCCACTGGCGAATTGGCAACACCGGCCCCGGAAATGTCCGAGTCGGCTGCTCGTGCATTCGCTTCGATGGTTGACTATCTCCGCGATTATCGCGACTACGATCCGATGTCCGAAACGGAAAAACTGGACTTGTCGGAACCCGTTCAGGGATATATCGACGAACTAGCTGCAGAGGGGATTGTCGTTTGCTACGCGATGCGCGAAACGAGTGTTGTCGGCCCGACTTGGCCGGACAAGACCCCCATGCCTGTCACGCTGATTTATCTTTCCGCATTTCACAAGGATGCAGCGCCGGAACGGTTCGTGGTCTCGCGGAAAATCTCGTTCGGGTGGTGACTTCCAGCGACGTCCACCTATTCTCTGGTCTGGAAAGAAGTTCTGGCACATCTAATACGCGTAGTGGCCTTCTGACCTGATAACACATTGATGTATTGAAAGTTTTTTCAAATTTCTTGCTGTTTGCTACGGTTGACGTCGCGCACAACGCGTATTCCGGGGTTTGGTGCGTTTCCCCGTGGGGACGCCAAATAATTGAGTTTTTGTTTTTAAATCAATTATTTAGAAGTGAGGCTTTAAGTCATTTCCACCTTGTTGCCGAAGTCATGGTAACTTGCGCTCCGAGCGTTTAGAGAGCTGAATGATTTCTTGAAGGGCAGACATGGTCTGCCCTTTGTCATTTCTGTGTCAATGTGTTCCGGCGGTCGTGAGGCGCCCCATGCACATGGACCTGGGACATGGAGCGGATGTGCGAACACTACGCCTTCAGATGTGCTATCGTTGAGCACATCTGATCGTCCTGCCAATGATCAAACCTCCCAAAGAATCGCTGCTCGAGCAGGAGCGATTCGAACTCAAACCAAAGTCAGGTGGCGGGACGTTGAGTTACGAGGTGTGGGGCTTCAAGGATCGTGGCAAGACCGTTGTCACCCGCTACAACTTGGCATATATCAACCATGCCATTTTTCGCGGAGATCACGGCCGTGTTCTCGGCTTCGACAATGCCCATGGCTACCACCATCGCCATTTCATGGGCAAGGTCGAAGCGGTCGAATTCGAAAGCTATGAGGCTGCGCTTGCGCGATTGCAGCGGGAGTGGCTGGAATTAGTGGAAGCTGAAGGAACCAGGAAATCATGACCAAATTGGTTATTCGTACCGATGACGTAGCAGGCTTTTTCAATCGGGCCAAGGATGCCGCTCGCCGTGCCGATCGCGGTCAGCCGTTCAAAGGCAAGGTCACGCTGTCTTTCGAGGATCCGCAGCAGATGTTCACCGTCCTGTCGGAGGCGCGGCGCCGATTGATGCTGGAGGTCATGCATGAACCGAGGACAATCAATGAATTGACGCATCGCCTGCATCGCGATCGGTCGTCAATCACCAAAGATGTCGGCCTCCTGGAAAAGTTGGGACTGCTTGTCTCACATCGCCAAGCCAATCCCGGCCATGGGATTCAAAAGCTTGTGCGGTCGGTTGCGCCGAAAATCGAGATGGTGGCGACCCTGGGCTGACATCAGGATTTCTCCGGATGCTCAGTGTTCGAGTCGCTCAATGATTTACCGAGATGAAACCCTGCGGTCAGGGCTTTACCGAATTCAAGCGCAGCATAAGCGTCATGGGGTGCAGTGATGACGCTCGAAACCCGTAGTGTTCGTAGAACAGCTTCGCCCGGTCGTGAAGGGCATGCACGAGCAACGCACGGACACCCGCATTTTGGGCAACGGCCACCGCACGGTTGACTGCGTCCTGAAGCAAGGCTGCCCCAAGCTTCAAGCCTTGAGCGCGATGGTCGACGGCAAGCCGGCCAAGGACCATCACAGGCACGGGGTCCGGCATATTCCGGCGCACAAGGCTGGTTGCCATCTGGTGCGACACCGCACCTGCCGCCATCGCGTAGTAGCCGACTACTCGACTGCCGCCGTCTGCGACCACAAAAGTTCGGCTGGCACCACTCAATTGATTGGCCAGTGCGCGGCGCTTGAGCCAATCGTCGAGAACGGGCTCACCGCAGTCGAATCCATCCAGCAGGTGTGTGGTCAGGAGCGGCTCTGGCGGGCCGAGCAGCAAACTCATTTCCGCTTGCTGCTCCAAGGAGTCTTCACCGCCATGAGTCGCTCAAGCCCTTGATTGGCGCGGGGAGGTGCGTCAAGCATCATCGTGAATTTCTTGAACTTTTCGGCATCCAGGCTGAAAAACACCTGGTCGAGCACCACGGCCTGCGCCTTGTCGCAGGCTGCCTCAAGCATGAAGTCCGAACGGTTCTTGCCCAACAGGCTGGCGGCGTGATCAATCAAGTCACGCTGCTCCGGCAATGCTCGTAAATTGATGGCGGCGTCACGCATGCCCTTCTCCTTTTTTGCATACACAATAGATACACGTACTTTAGCCGCGTGTGTATTCGTTGTCAATACGTGCGACGGTTGAATCGACTTGTCGCGGTACAAGGTTATCGGCGAGCCGTCGATGTCTCGACGGTTCCTTTGGGTGAAATCTATAGGTGACGCTGGTACAACTGGCCCACAACGAGTGATTGGTCAACTATCAATTCGAACTCAACATGGTGGAGAGCTATCGCGGCAAAACAGCCGCCCGTCAACAGAAGATCCAGCGCGACAACGACAAAGCACAGCGCCGGCGTCAATCACCCGGCGACAACGACAATCATCCAAAGGAACCCCATCCATGACCCGCTAACCGACGACAATCATCCTCGTCAACCGGCCAAGATGATTGTCGTTTGACCGGCCATGCTGATTGACGCCGTCACCGACTACTCGCCCGCCGTCGTCTGCCACCACAAACGTTCGGCTGGCACCACTCAATTGATTGGCCAACGCGCGGCGCTTGAGCCAATCGTCGACAACGGGCTCACCGCAGTCGAATCCATCCAGCAGGTGTGTGGTCAGGAGCGGCTCTGGCGGGCCGAGCGGCAGACTCATTTCCGCTTGCTGCTCCAGGGGGCCTTCACGGCCATGAGTCGCTCAAGCCCTTGATTGGCGCGGAGAGGTGCGTCAAGCATTGCCGTGAATTTCTTGAATTTTTCGGCATCCAGCCTGAAAAACACCTGGTCAAGCACTACGGCCTGCGCCTTGTCGCATGCCGCCTCAAGCATGAAGTCCGAACGGTTCTTGCCCAACAGGCCGGCGGCGTGTGCCAAACCGAAAGCGGTGCGCCTGGACCTGGCAGCCTGTGCGACTCAGCAAACGTCGGTGAGAAAATCCGCCGCAGTGGTCCATTTCCCCCGCCGTCTTGAACCACAGGCGGGCCATGGACCTTCGAATTCCGCAAGGACCGTTCTTGCGGGGGGCGATTTTTCCAAGATCGACGGCTGCCTGTCTGTCTTGATGCGGATCTGTGGAGGCGGTCTGCCGTTCAATCGCAGCGGGCGGCCAACAGTCGCTGTTTCGCGCGCAAGTGCCACCTACACCATGTAGCGTTACTGGTCGATCAAGGTGGCTTCGAACAACAGGTCAGGATCATCCCAGGGCAGGCTCAGCAATGTCGTCGAGGGCGTACCGGCTGACCCCATTTGCGCAAAGCCCACGTGCACGCGTCCGCTGCCATCCTGGCCGAACCAGGTTTCGATGTCCGCCTGCAGGATTTTTCGTTTCAGGGCGGCAAATGCCGAACGGGCCGCGTCGGTCAGGTTCCCGTCATCGTCCATGAAGGGTGTGTCGCCAGGCTTGAGCAGGGCCAGTGCGGTGGTCCCGGTCACGCCGCGTTGATTGCGCGTCACCTCCACCACCGCGGCGACGCGACGGGCGGTGGCTGTCAGGCGGGTGGTTCCAAGCTGCAGCCGGTTGCCGGCGGCGGCTTCGGCGATGCCCTGCATGTGGCTGATGGTGGTGGCTGAAATCATGTGGTGGTCGGTGCCGGGTTGTACTGCGCGGGGCGGGAAATCCTGGTTACGCAAAGACCGGCTGCAACGCTTGTCGATCGCGCCTTGCCATGTGACGGCGCTGGTGGCCGACAACGTTGCGGGAGTCGGCTGGGAATCTGCCCGCCATCGTCCACGAAGCTGATTCAATGCCAGAAGATTGGGCGCGACCGTGGGTACGCTCCTGGCTCGAACCCGTAACAATACGCCGGATGCCGGATGCGCTCGACTCGCGGGCTCGCAATCGCGCCGCTGTAGGTGCGGCGGCAAGCTGCCCAAACAAGAAATGCGAGCCTACATGACGCGGCAGGAGTCGGTCCGTGCGCGAACGCGCATAGCGTTTGAATTTGCTTCGAAAAGCCGGCGTCGCGGACCAGTGAGGCTCATGCGCAGGCGGCACCTGAGGGCGCATGCCGCGCCCGTACGCAAGCTCAGTTGACCTTGGTCGGGGCTTTCGATTTGCGCCCTGGCGCCACCGGGGGAATGTATCCGGCAAGCCGACAGCGCATGCCTTCGATCTTCTTGCCGTCCTTGAACTGGATCGAATGGCACATGATGATTTCACCCTTGGCCGACAACTCTTCAAGGCGCGTCTTCACGTTCGCCAGTGAGAGCCCGGTTCCGGTGGCTATCTCGGCGTCGAGCCGTTCACCGCTGCTTTTCAGGTACTGGATGATGTCCTGCAACTTGGATTCGCCTTCTTGGTATGGCCGCGCTTGCGGTGCGTTGTTGGTGGCTGGCGCGCTTGCTCGTGCCGGCCAGAAATGCTCCAGATCCGACCGCCCGCGGAGCCTGCTGTCTCTTGCGAACGGTTTGCCAACGCTGCGCGGCGTTTGCTGATACTCGGGTTTACTGCTAACCCTTCATATTACGCGCAATTCTAGTTTGATGAGCGCACGACCTGCAAACAAGGCGCCACAACCGGAGGCGAGCCGCAGGTGGGCCGGGTTTTGCGGCTGTTTTCTTGTCCGCCCGCGGCGCCCCTCTGATAACATCCTGCCCCTCGAACCCAGGCATGCCCCACAACGCGGTGGCGGCCATTGGCCGCATCCAACTCTCTTGTTTCCACCGCATGTCCGATTCAGTCGAATGCATTGTCATCGGGGCCGGTGTGGTTGGCCTGGCAATCGCCCGTGTCCTGGCGCAATCCGGGCTTGAAACCGTCATCATCGAGGCTGAAAGCGGTATCGGCACCGGCACCAGCTCGCGCAACAGCGAGGTGATTCACGCCGGTATCTATTACCCCCGGGACTCGCTGAAGGCGCATTTTTGCGTGGCCGGCAAACAGATGCTATATCGCTATTGCGCCGAGCGCGGCATCGGCGCGCTCAATTGCGGCAAGCTGATCGTGGCCACCGACGAGTCGCAGGTGCCCACCTTGAACGGCATCATCGAAAAGGCACGCGCCAACGGGGTGCATGATCTGGCGTTGATCACGCGCGAACAGGCACAGGCACTGGAACCGAATCTCGCCTGCGTGGCCGCGGTGCGTTCGCCTTCCACCGGGGTGGTCGACAGCCACAGCTTCATGCTCGGCCTGCAGGGCGATTTCGAGGCGGCCGGCGGCATGCTGGCCTTCAACTCGCCGCTTGACGCGGCCGTGTGCGGCGCCGACGGCATCACCCTGATGGTGGGCGGGGCCGAGCCCATGGAGCTGCATGCCCGCATGGTGATCAACAGTGCCGGGCTGTATGCCCAGGCGCTGGCGCGCAAGTTTTCCGGATTGCCGCAGGATTCGGTGCCGCCGACCTTTTACGCCAAGGGCAACTACTACTCACTGTCCGGAAAGTCGCCATTCTCGCGGCTGATCTACCCGGTGCCCGAGGCTGCCGGGCTGGGGGTGCACCTGACCATCGACCTGGGCGGGCAGACCCGCTTCGGGCCCGACGTTGAATGGATAGACCGCGTCGACTATGCGGTCGACCCCGGGCGCGCCGCCAGTTTCTACAGCGAGATTCGCAAGTATTGGCCGGGCCTGCCCGATGGCGCCTTGCAGCCGGGCTACAGCGGCATCCGGCCGAAAATTCAGGCGCCACATGAAGCGGCCCGCGACTTCCTGATTCACGGCCCGGAAACCCACGGCGTCCAGGGACTGGTCAACCTGTACGGCATAGAGTCTCCCGGGCTGACCGCGTCCATGGCGATCGCCCGGCATGTCGCCGCCATGCTGACCAACAAGGACACACACGCATGCTGATGGTCATTTCCCCCGCCAAGACGCTGGATTACGAGTCACCCGCGGCGACGCCCGTATTCACCCAGCCCGAGCACCTGAAGGAATCACGGCGCCTGATCGCGCGCCTGCGCAAGCTGGATCCGCCGCAGGTGGCTACACTGATGACGTTGTCGGACAAACTGGCCGCGCTCAATGTGGCGCGCTATGCCCAGTGGAAGCCGCCGTTCACACCGCACAACGCCAAGCAGGCGCTGCTGGCGTTTGCCGGCGACGTTTACGACGGCGTGGCGGCAAAGGATTTCAGCGAGGGCGAGTTCGAGTACGTGCAGGCGCATTTGCGCATCCTGTCCGGCCTGTACGGCGTGCTGCGACCGCTCGACCTGATGCAGCCTTACCGGCTGGAAATGGGCACACGGCTTGCGACCGAGCGCGGGTCGGACCTCTACGCCTTTTGGGGTTCGCAAGTCACTTCCGCCTTGAACCGCTTGCTGGTCGCTGACAAGGTGCCGGTGCTTGTCAACCTGGCTTCCGAGGAATACTTCGGCGTGGTGCTACCGCAGGAAATCAAGGCGCGCATCGTCACGCCGGTGTTCGAGGATTGGAACGCCAACACGGGCAAGTTCAAGATCATCAGCTTTCACGCCAAGAAGGCGCGCGGCATGATGGTGCGTTACGCGAGCAAGCACCGCTTGACCAACGTGGAAAAGCTGAAACAATTCGATGCCGCCGGCTATGCCTATGCGGCGCGCGCCTCGAGCGCGGACCGCTGGGTGTTTCGACGCCCGACGGCGGCATAGGCAGCACCGAATCACACAACATCACCGCATCCGAGGAGACCAGATGGCCACCAAAAAATCCCGCAAACGCAGCCCGCTCGATGCGGGCCGCATCGACTTGGCCGCCGCCCTGCGCTGGGCCGCGCGCCTGGGCTTGAACGAGGGCGTGTGCAACCACTTCAGCCTGGAACTGGCGCCGGATCGCTACCTGATCAACCCGCAGGGCCTGCACTGGGGTGAGGTCACCGCAGGCGACATCCTGCTGATCGATGGCGGCGGCAACATCATCGACGGTCGGCATTCGCTGGAGCCGACCGCATTTTTCATCCACAGTCATATCCATCAGGCCAACCCGCATGCCAAGTGCGTGATGCATACGCACATGCCATTCGCCACCGCGCTTACCCTTGTCAACGAGGGTCGGGTGGAATGGTGCAACCAGAACGCATTGCGCTTCTACGAGCGCATCGCCTATGACGACCGGTACAACGGCGTGGCCCTGGATGCCGCCGAAGGACGGCGCATCGCCGCGCAACTCAAGGGCCATGATGTGATGTTCATGGCCAGCCATGGCGTCACCGTGGTTGGATCCTCGGTGGCCTGGACCTTCGACGATCTGTATTACCTGGAGCGCGCCTGCATGCATCAGGTGCTTGCCGTACAGGCGGCCGCGGGGCGGTCGCTGCGTACCATCGCGCCGGATTTGTGCGCGCGCGTGGCGGCACAGATCGCAGGCGAGCGCCAGCAGAGCGAGCTTTTTTTCGCTTCGATCCAGCGCCTGCTTGACCGTGACGAGCCCGGCTGGTCCGAACTCTAGCAGCCTGTCGCGTCCTCGGTCGCGACTCCCGGCGCCAGCAGCCGTCGCGCATCGGCCGGGGTCACTATGACGAATGCGGCGGTTGTGCGCAAGCGGCGCGCCAGCATCAAGAGATCGCGATCCTTGGTGATCAGGCAGCGCGCGCCGCAGGCCTGCGCCAGTGCGAGAAACGGCTGGTCGTGGCGGTCGCGGCAACGTGGCAAGGGCGGCATGCTGGTGCCCGGCACCGCGGTGAATTCAAACGCGAGGCAACGGCAGGCGTCAAGGATGCCGGCACGCTCGCCGGGTGCGATTGCGAAACGCCCGAGCGGGTAGGCCAACACGCGCGTCAGTTCGGCCAGACCGAAGGCGTCGATCATCGCGCGCAATCGCCCGGCCTGCAAAGCCGTGCCCAGCCACGCTACGCCCGGATCGCGAAACACCAGCAGGTCCAGCCAGACATTGGTGTCGAGCACCAGGATGGCGGGGACGGCACTGTGCGCGGCCGCGGTTTGCAGCACCGGCGGCATGGTCCGCAGCGTCAACGCCTGGCGCAGCCGAGGCTGTCGTCGCCTGCGACCGCCGCTGCCGGCATCGGCGCAGCGGTCGCGGTCAAACGATCGAGATCGGCGCGAATCAGGGCGGTATCGATCGCCACACGTCTCTGGTAGCGCAGCAATATGCGCGACGGCAAATCAAGCAGCCGCGGTTCGGCTGAGCGCATGTTCGCCGCCACGCTTGGGCCTGGCGCCGAGTGGGTCGACTTGAAGCCCGGGCAGGGGCGCGCGAACGCATCGAGAATCGCGTTGCTGGCTTTGGCGATGCCCGACCGCATCGTTGCGAATTGCTGCTTGTCCATGACGGCTCCGGCGTGCCTGGAAGGGCAGAGCATAGCGCCATATGACTTGGCCGCCTGTGGCTAAGCCCCTGCTCAATGCGGCCCGCTGTCGTCCGGGCTCACCGTGACCTGCACCGAAAGCTGCTGCGGCCCGCCACCCAGGGTGACGCCGCGCGCCGGCGTCACGTCGCTGAAATCACGGCCCCAGCCGAGCGTGGCATGGTCGCGATCGATGCTGCAGTTGTTGGTCGGATCGAAGTCGATCCAGTCGTCCGCGGCCGGGTCGTGGCCCGGGCAATACACCGATACCCAGGCGTGGGAAGCGTCCGCGCCGATCAGGCGCGGCTGGCCGGGTGGCGGCATGGTCAGGATGTAGCCGCTGACATAGCGCGCCGCCAGGCCGCGGCTGCGCAGGCAGCCGATCATCAGGTGCGCGAAATCCTGGCACACGCCGTGGCGGTGCTGCAGCACTTCTTCAAGCGGGGTGGCAATGTCGGTGGCGGTGGCGTCGAATTCGAACTCCTCATGGATGCGCGCGGTGAGCTCGGCCAAGGCCGGCAACAAGGCGCGGCGCGGCGCGAAGATGTCGGCGGCATAGGTTTGGATGGCGCCGCCCAGCGGTACATGCGGTGATTCGAAGCGGAAACGCGCGGCATCGAGCGCGGCGGCGCTGCCAAGCCGGCTCAAGGCGTCGCGCGCGGCCTCCCAGCCAATGCTTCCGGGGTCTTGCGCCACCGTGCGCGAGCGCAACTCCACGGTCGACTCGGCCAGCACCGAGAGAGCGCGGTGCGGCGTGGTGATCACCGCCTGGCTGGTCGGATTGCCGAAATAGTCGTGGCCGGCAATGCTTTCAGCCGGGGGCGGCTGTACCGCGATGCGGTGCGCGATCACCTGTTGGCTGGGCAAGGGACGCGGCGTCAGATGCAGCAACTGGCGTGACAGCGTCACCGGACTGGCGTAGCGATAGCGTGTTTCATGCACCACCCGCAGCCGCAGTGAATCGGGTGCCGCGTGCGCGCTGGCGAGCGGCGCGCTCATTGCGACTGCGACTGCATCTGCGCCTGGCGACCGAGCTGGTCGCCATGGCTGAAGAAGCGCAGGTTGATGCGATCGGCCACGGTAAAGGATTCGCTGCGCAATGCATCCATGAAGCTGCGCAGGGCCGCACTGCCGGGCGCCAGGTCGTGCCCGGGGTCGAGGCGGTTCATGGCTTCGATCAGCGGGGTCAGGGCGCAAGCGTCGCAATCGCCGTAGGTTTCGGTGAGGCGGTGCAGGTACTCAGCCAGGCCCAGCAGCTGGAACGCGATCGAACGCGGATTGCTCTCGTCGCGCAGCAGCAGATCCAGAACCGGCAGCCACTGCGGGCGCGCCATGTAGCGCGAGCGGTAGGTGACGATACTGTCGGCCAGCTCCAGCAACCAGTCGAGATCGGCATCGTGGTTCATGTCAAGCCCCGCGTTCAGCGTGCCGCACAGGAACTGCATACGCTCGATGCGGCGCCCGATCGACAAGAAGCGCCAGCCCTGGTCGCGCGTCATGCCGTCCTGCGTGAAGCCGGCCAGGGTCATCATCGAGGTGGTCGCCGAATCCAGCTCGCTCAAGGCCTCGGCGATGGTCGGGGTGCGCTTTTCCCAGCGTTCGAGGCGTTGCAGCATGCGGTTCAAGGCGCGCCAGTTATCGACCGAAAGGCGTTCGCGCAACTGGAACGCGACGCGAAACAACTGGCGCAGGCTGGACGCGAGACCGCCCACTTCCGGGTCGGTAACGGCGCGCCGCAGGGCTGCTTCGATGTCGCTCGCGGGGCGGTTCGTGGTGGCCGGCAACAGGCCCGAGCTGACGCACAGGCGCACGATCGCACCCCACTGGCCGTCAATGGAGTCAGGCATTTCGTCGATCAGTTGGCTCAAGGCCACCCGCAGCAGGCGCGCGGTGTTGTCGCAGCGCTCCGCATAGCGGCCGAACCAGAACAGATTTTCGGCCACGCGCGAGGAAAGGTTGTGCGGGCTGCGCACCAGGTCCTCTCCAGTGACGGCGCGCCGGATCAGGCTGAACTGGCTGACCGGGCCGGCGGAAAGTACCCAGGTATCCTTGCTGCCGCCGCCGCGCTGCATCGAGATCACGCGGGCGTCCGGCCCGGTGGCCACGCGCGTCAAGCCGCCGGGCATGGCGATGTAGCCATTGGGGGTGGCGCAGGCATACACCCGCAGGCCCACCGCACCGGCCTTCAAGCGGCGTTGTTGCGAGCGATCCCAGATCGGTGCCTGCGAAATGCGCACCAGTTCCTGGGCGATGTAGCGGTCGGGGTGGGCGCGTATGGATTCCAGCAGCGTGCGCCGCCGTGATTCGCTCAAGTCCTGGCCGAACACCACGTCCATGCGCATTTGCGGGAATGCCGGCTTGATCACCAGCTTATCCAGGCGCGCCACCGCCTGTTCCAGCGCGGCCGATTCGCCGCACCACCAGGTGGCCACCGAGGGCATTTTCAGCGGACTGCCAAGCAGGCGCTCGCTGATTGCCGGCAGGTAGCCCAGGATCGCGCCGGATTCCAAAAGGTTGGCGCCCAGGCCGTTGGCGATCAGCACATTGCCGCGGCGGGCCGCTTCCACCAGCCCCGCCACGCCCAGGGCGGAATCGCTGCGCAACTCCAGCGGGTCGCAAAAATCGTCGTCGAGGCGGCGCACGATGGCATGCACGCGTTGCAGGCCCGACAGGGTTTTCAACCACACGCAGCCGTTGCGCACCGTGAGGTCATGCCCTTCGACCAGCGGAAAGCCCAGGTAGCGAGCCAGGAGCGCGTGCTCGTAGTAAGTCTCGTTGTAAGGGCCGGGGGTGAGCAGTACGATCATCGGCGCCTGGCCGTCATGCGGTGCCCAGTGCGCCAGGCTGTCGCGCAAGGTGGCGAAAAAGCGCGCCAGCGGCTGCACTTTGAGGTCGCGGAACAGGTCAGGGAACACACGCGAGATCGCCAGGCGGTTTTCCAGTGCATAGCCGGCACCCGAGGGGGACTGGGTGCGATCGGCCACCACCCACCAGCGCCCATCGGGGGCGCGCGCGATGTCGGCGGCGTACAGGTGCAGGCGCACCCCGCCCGGCGCGACAATGCCATGGGCCGGGCGCAGGTAGGCGGCGTTGCCATGCACCAGCGCCGGCGGCAGCAGGCCTTCGGCGATCAGGTGCTGCGGGCCGTAGACGTCCGCCAGGATGCGATCGAGCAGGTGCGCCCGCTGGCACACCGCTGCTTCGATCTGCGCCCACTCGTCGGCTGGAATGATTTGCGGCAGCAGGTCGAGATCCCACGGCCGGTCAGTGCCCTGCGGATCGTCATAGACGTTGTAGGTGACGCCGTTCTCGCGCACCTGGCGCTCGATTTCCTGCACCCGCTGGCGCATCCGCTCCGGCGGGGTTGCGACCAACTGCTCGAACATGGCGCGCCAGTGCTCGCGCGGTTTCTGCGCCGCGCCGAGCATCTCGTCATAGCGCGCGAGGGCAGGTGGGTATTGGTCGAGCATTGGCGTGGGCACGAAATTCTTTGGGCCGCTAAAAGAGAGAGGGGCGCTTGGCGAAAAGGTCGTCAGGGTAGCATTTGCCGCGCCGCCAGCCGCGGCACGGCAGTCCAACCGCCAGCGTTCAGGTGCGGCGCAGGTCCAGGGTGAACGGAAAGTTCGGGTTGCGCTTTTCGGCTGCTACCTCGATGCGACCCGGCGTATGGCCCATGCTGAAGAAACGCGCCAGCCTGCGCCCTTCGGCGGCGTTGGCATTGACCGGAAAATCCTCGTGGCTGCGCCCGCCCGGATGCGCCACGTGATACTGGCACCCGCCCAGGCTTTTCGCGTTCCAGGTATCGACCAGGTCGAATACCAGCGGTACATCGGTGCCTACGGTCGGGTGCAGGGCGGAAGGCGGATCCCAGGCCTTGTAGCGCACGCCGCCTATGAATTCGCCGACCCGGCCGGTCGGCTGCAAGGGCACGGCGCGACCGTTGCAGGTGAGCACATGGCGTGTATCGATCAGACCGGTGGCCTTGACCTGCAGGCGTTCCAGCGATGAATCGACATAGCGCGCGGTGCCGGCGGCGGTACTTTCCTCGCCCAGAACGTTCCACGGCTCGAGTGCGTTGCGTACTTCGACATGGACGCCGGCGGCGGCGAATTCGCCATAGCGCGGAAAACGGAATTCCAGGTGGGTGTCGAACCAGTCGGCAGACAAGCCGAAGCCGGCCGCGTTCAACTCGTCGATCACATCGTTGAAGTCTTGCCAGACGAAATGCGGCAGCATGAAGCGGTCGTGCAGTTCAGTGCCCCAGCGCATCAAGTTGGGTGGGCGGAACGGCTGGCGCCAGAAACGCGCGATCAGGGCGCGCAACAGCAGTTGCTGCGTCAGCGACATGCGCGCGTGCGGCGGCATTTCGAAGGCGCGCATTTCCAGCAGGCCCAGGCGACCGGTGGACGAATCAGGCGAATACAGCTTGTCGATGCAGAATTCGGTGCGATGGGTGTTGCCCGAGGAATCGATCAGCAGGTTGCGCAGGATGCGATCGATTTTCCAAGGCGGGCAGGCGCCTGCGCCTTGGGCCGTCAGGCGGTCGATGGCGGCGAATGCGATCTCGATCTCGTAGACCGAATCGTTGCGCGCCTCGTCGATGCGCGGCGCCTGGCTTGTCGGGCCGATAAACATGCCCGAGAACAGGAAAGACAGCGAGGGGTGGTTGTGCCAGTAGCCGATCAGGCTTCTGAGCAGGTCCGGCCGGCGCAGAAAAGGTGAATCGAGCACCGTGGCCGCGCCCATGACCAGGTGATTGCCGCCGCCGGTACCGGTGTGCTTGCCGTCGACCATGAATTTCTCGGTGGTCAGGCGTGTCAGGTGTGCCTGCTCATAGAGAAAGGTGGTGTTGGCGACCAGCTCGTCCCAGTCGCGCGCCGGCTGCACGTTGACTTCCAGCACGCCGGGGTCGGGCGTAATGCGCAGTTGCTCCAGGCGCGGATCGCGCGGCGGCTCGTAGCCTTCAACCACCACCGGAAGTTGCATTTCGGCAGCGGTGGCCTCGACCGCGGCCACCAGCTCGAGATAGTGTTCCAGGTTGGCCATCGGCGGCATGAAGATATAGAGCACCCCATGGCGCGCCTCGGCGCACATGGCCGAGCGCGTGATCCAGGCTGCCGATTCCAGAAAGCCGGCCGGTGCGTCCGGCGTCTTGCCCGCAGTGCCTGGCGCTACTGGCGCCCGATCGTCGAGCCAGGCGCCGTGATTGCGCGGGCGCTCCTGCGGCGATTGAAACAGGCGGGCGATTTCCTGATGCACCGGCAGGCGTGCGAAGGCCTGGGTTGGGTCCTGTGCGTGAATCCACGGCTGGTCGGTCGGCTTGGCCCAGGGCTGCGAATCGAGCGGCAGGCGCAGGCCGATCGCCGAATCGCCTGGGATCAGGTAACAGCGCTCCTCGCGCAGGAACCAGGAGCCGCTCAGCCAGCGCAAGGCGGGATCCGTACTGCGCTTGATCGGCAGCACGTGGCCGGCCACCTTGTCCAGGCCCTCGGTGAAGACCTTGCGCAGGCGTGCGCGCTCCATGGGGTCTTCAAGGCGGGAATCGAACGGATCGACGTTGGTAGGCAGGCGCCGCTCACGCCACAGGTAGTACCAGGTGTCTTCAAAAGCGGGGAATACGTATTTCGGGTCAAGCTCGAGGCGTGCGGCCAAGTTCCCGAGGAACCGGACGGCGTGTTGCTCGGTGGCGCCATAGTCGGCGCCTTCGTCGGCGAACAATGCCGCGTCGCCCCACACCGGTTCGCCGTCGCGCCGCCAGAAGCAGGTGAGCGACCAGCGCGGCAGTTGTTCGCCGGGATACCACTTGCCCTGGCCGTAATGCTTGAGACCGTGCGGCGCGTAGCGTTCCTTCAGGCGGTCGAGCAACTTGGCGCCCAGGCCGCGCTTGGTCGGGCCCATGGCATCGGTATTCCACTCGGCGCTATCGGGATCGTCGACGGCCACGAAGGTCGGCTCACCGCCCATGGTCAGGCGCACATCATCGGCTTTGAGCTGAGTGTCGATCTGCTGTCCAAGGGTTTCGATCTGTTTCCACTGTTCATCGGAATAGGGCAGGGTGACGCGCGGCGTCTCGAAAATCCGCGTCACCTGCATGTGATGCTCGAATTCCACCTCGCACTCGTCGCTCAGGCCGGTGATCGGCGCGGCGTTGCCCGGGTCGGGGGTTGCCGCCAGCGGAATATGCCCTTCACCGGCGAATAGCCCGGAGGTCGGGTCGAGCCCGACCCAGCCGGCGCCCGGCAGATACACCTCGCACCAGGCATGCAGGTCGGTGAAATCGACCTCGGTGCCGGAGGGCCCGTCGAGCGACTTCACATCCGCGGTGAGCTGGATCAGGTAGCCCGAGACGAAGCGCGCGGCCAGGCCCAAATGGCGCATGATCTGCACCAAAAGCCAGGTCGAATCGCGGCACGAGCCGCAGCCCAGCGCCAGGGTCTCTTCGGGGGTCTGTACGCCGGGTTCCATGCGGATCAGGTAGCGCACATCGGCCTGCAGGCGCTGGTTCAAGGCCACCAGGAAGTCGTTGGTCGGCATGGCTTCGGTGGGCACCGCATCCAGATACTTCTGGAACAGCGGGGTGGCAGGCAGCTTTTGCAGGTAGGGAGCCAGTTCGTGTGCCAGCACAGCGTCGTACTTGAACGGAATTTGCTGGGCGTCCGGCTCCAGAAAGAAGTCGAATGGATTGATCACCGACACCTCGGCCACCAGATCGACCTCGATCTTGAGTTCGCGCGTTTTCTCGGGAAAAACCAGCCGCGCCAGGTAATTGCCCTGCGGATCCTGCTGCCAGTTGACGAAATGCCCGGCGGGCGTGACCTTGAGCGAATACGCGAGGATCGGAGTGCGCGAATGCGGGGCGGGGCGCAGGCGCACCACCTGCGGGCCAAGACCGACCAGTCGGTCATAGCGGTAATGGGTGATGTGGCGCAGGGCGACGTGGATTGACACAATGACTCCTAAGGAACTGGCTTGGCAGAAGCAAGTTGCATGCGCACTTTTGTTTCAGGCACCTATTTTATGCGCGGCGCGCAGCTTACCCCAGGGCATGGGGACCATGCGGGCATACCGGCGGCGCGTTTGGCGCTGCCGGCGTTGGTGGGCACAGGCGCTGGCACTGCGGTCAAGCGGGGCCCGACATTCAAGGACCAACCCATCGCAGCCCGCAAGGGCAGGAACTGGCTTGGTCTACAACCCTTCAGTTCCCCATCTGCGCATTCAAGTGCTGGATGCGCTCGCACATCGAACGCAACAGGGCTACGCCTACAGCCGGATGTGCCTTGACGATCTTGAGGAAGGCATCCCGGTTCACCGGGAGCGAGGCGCCATCCTCTTCGGCGACGGCAGTCGCGCCGCGGGTGGTCGAACCGAGCATGGCAGTTTCGCCGAAGGTCTCGCCGGCGCCGATCTGTTCCACCGCCAGGCCGTTGACCGCGATGGTGACCCGCCCGCCCAACATCACATACATATTCACGCCCTGTGCGCCCTGGCTGACCACGGTTTCGCCTTTTTTCATCGGCGACGGCGCGGGGTCGCCCAGCGATTGGCGCAATTTGGCCAGCTGGTCGGACTTCAATCCGTATCCGCCCACGCGCGGCTGCAGTTTGCCGCCGCCCGCGGCCAGAAGCTTCTCGACGCTGCGGCGCATCTGGCCGGTCAAGCTGCTGACCAGTTGCAGGGCGAACTGCGGCTCTTGCGGCAGCGAGGCCAGGACGCTTTTTTCATCAAGCGAAAGCACGCGCGATTTCTTGAATGCCGTGGCCGT
>JBEIFV010000111.1:0-19773 GCA_040382235.1 Burkholderiales bacterium | reverse complement strand
TTGCCATCACCACGCCCAGGCGCGTGGCCGCCATGCCCGAAATCCCGACGGTGGATGAAGCCGGTGTGCCGGGCTACCAGGTCTCGGTCTGGTTCGGCGTGGTTGCGCCTGCCGCGACCCCGAAGGATGTGGTGGCCCGCCTCAATGCGGAGATCAACCGCGTGATCGGCTTGCCCGAGGTAAAGGAGCGCTTCAGCCAGTCGGGCATCGAGATCGTGGGCGGCAGCCCCGAGGTGTTCGATCGCCAGATCCGCGAGCAGGTGGCGACCTGGGGCAAAGTGGTGAAGGAAGCCGGCATCAAGGCTGACTGAAGAGGCAACGGATCAAGCGGCAACAGACCAAGGGGGCATCAGCAGACTGCGCTGGCCGCAACCGAAGGCAAGCTGATGCCGCCTGTCAGGCCAGGGCCGAGTCGCGCACGCCCTGCGCCACCGCCTTGATGCGATCATTCTCGGCACGGCGCCGGGCGATTTCTGCAGGCGCCAAGCGCGCCACATTCATGAAATCCAGGCGCCAGTCGGCTGGGCCGCTCCAGCGCAAGGGATTTTGAACAGTGGTGCGCGGCGCCACCGCGCTTTCCAACACAGCCAGGGCAAGTTCGAGGGTGGCATCGCAGGCAGCCGGGTCGAAGGGCAGGCCCGCCGCATTGCCCAGCGGAAAGTCACTGAAAAGGAAGCGCGGCACGCCGCACAACTCCACGATATCGCGCGCAGCCCCGATGATGATGGTCGCAATGCCGTTGGCCTCCAGGTGGCGCGCGATGAGGCTCATGGTCTGGTGACATACCGGACAATTCGGCACCAGCACGGCCGCATCGACCTGGTCGGCGCGGCACAAGGCGAGCACGTCCGTGCAATCGACCTCCAGCGTATGGCGCTGGCTGCGGTTGGTCGGCACCCCGATGAAGCGCGGCGCAACCGCGCCAATGCGTCCTGCCGCCGCCGCCCGCCGCAGCGCCGGCAACGGAAACCAGGTATTGGCATCATCCAGTGCTTGTGCGCGATCAATGCCCAGATGCGATATGCGCAAGTCGTGATCGAGCGTGGAGTCGCCTGAATACACCTTGAAGAACTTGGCCGCCGCGTTGTAGGGCGAACGCACGCTCTGGTCGCCCTTGTCGGCCTGATAGGGTGAGGCCGTGGTCAGGAGGGCGACCCTGCTGCGCGCAAGCGGTTTTCCCAGGCGCGCAAACGGCACTTGGGCGTACTGCGCATAGCGGTACGGATTGCCGTATCCGAGCGCACCGTACCATTGGTGGGTGCGTGCGATATAGGCAATCGGCTGCTCCCATTCGGGAGCGAAATTCAAGTCGGTATCGGTCGCGGTCATGGGCGTGCTCGGTGGTGGTCGCTCGAAACCGCATTCTCGCACTGCGCGCTTTGCGCGCCTGGATCACGGCGCGGCTGGCGCTCCCGGCGGTACGGCCCGATGACGCCACGGTAACCAACCGCGGCGCTGAATCGATGCGAACGGTAAAATCCGACCTGAACCTCAAGGTATGCACGATCACCACTCATGTCCGCCGACAACAGCAATCCAGCCGAACCGCATGCCGGCAACTTCCTGCGCAGCATCATAGATGCCGACCTGATCAAGGGCACCTATGCGCAACGCGGCTGGAGCGGCGCACCGGGCGACGCTCAGGCGCATGCCGACGCGCCGGTCGATGCGGCGCGAATCCGCACCCGCTTTCCGCCCGAACCCAACGGCTATCTGCATGTGGGCCACGCCAAGAGCATTTGCCTCAACTTCGGCCTGGCGCACGACTACGGCGGCGTCTGCCACATGCGTTTCGACGACACCAACCCTGAAAAGGAAGAGCAGGAATACGTCGATTCGATTCTCGATGCGGTCAGATGGCTGGGTTTCGGCTGGGATGCGTTCGGACAATCGCATCTGTATTTCGCCAGCGACTATTTCGACTTCATGGCCACGGCGGCCGAAGCCCTGATCAATGCCGGCCATGCCTATGTGGATGAACAAAACGCAGAACAGATGCGCAGCATGCGCGGCAGCCTGACCGAAGCCGGTCGCGACAGCCCGTATCGCGCACGGTCGACCGCCGATTCCCTGGCGCGCTTTGGTGAAATGCGCGCCGGACAACACGCCGACGGCAGCATGGTATTGCGCGCGAAGATCGACATGGCCTCGCCCAACATCAACCTGCGCGACCCGGCCATCTACCGCATTCGCAAAGCCACCCACCATCGCACCGGCGATCGATGGTGCGTCTACCCCATGTATGCATTTGCGCATCCGATCGAGGACGCACTGGAACGCATTACCCACTCGATCTGCACCCTCGAATTCGAAGACCAGCGACCGTTCTACGACTGGGTGCTGGCACGCCTGGCCGATTGCGGATTGCTGGCGCGCCCGCTGCCGCATCAGTACGAATTCGCGCGCCTGAACCTCACCTATGTGATGACCAGCAAACGGCGCCTCAAGAGCCTGGTCGACGAGGGCATCGTGCAGGGCTGGGACGACCCGCGCATGCCGACCATCGTCGGGCTGCGGCGCCGCGGTTACACACCCGAGGCGATACAGTTGTTTTGCGAGCGCATCGGCGTGTCCAAGGCGGATTCATGGATCGACTACTCGACCCTCGAAATCGCCTTGCGCGATGATCTCGACCCGAAGGCGGCGCGCGCCATGGCGGTGCTTGACCCGGTGAAGCTCAGGCTCACCAACTGGGCCGGGGTTTTCGGCGACAGTGCCCACCTGGAGGAATGCAGTGCGCCGGTGCACCCGCACCAGCCCGAACGCGGGCAACGGCAATTCAAACTTGGGCACGAAGTGTGGATCGAGCGCGAGGATTTCGCCGAGGTCGCCCCTAAAGGCTTCTTTCGACTGTTTCCCGGCAACAAGGTGCGGCTCAAGTACGGTTACGTGATCGAATGCACCGGCTGCGAAAAAGACGATACCGGCATGGTCAGCACGGTGCTGGCAAGGGTTGTCGCCGATACCAAGAGCGGCACGCCCGGATCGGGCAGTATCAAGGTCAAGGGCGTCATCACCTGGGTCGGCATGCAGGATGCCTTAGCCGCCGAAGTCAGGCTTTACGAGCGACTCTTCACCGACCCGCAACCGGACGCGGGTGGCAAGGATTTCAAGGCCAGCCTGAATCCGCACAGCCTGAAAACGGTCACCGCCTACCTTGAACCCGAACTGGCAGGCGCGGCGCCCGACCAACACTTCCAGTTCGAGCGGCACGGCTATTTTGTTGCCGACCGCGCTGATCACGCACCGGGCAGGCCTGTATTCAACCGCATCACCACGCTCAAGGATTCGTTCACCAGATAGGCTGTGGTTGCGAATTCTAGAGACGCGATCCTCGCATACCGCCGCAGCGACAAAACTGATCTGGCGCACGACACATTCGGCCACGCCACCGCATGCCGCTCGCATCGGCTAGGATGCCGATCATGAACATAACATTCCTGGGAGCAGCCGGCGAAGTCACCGGCTCTTGCTATCTGATAGAGCACGAAGGCATGCGCTTTCTGATCGACTGCGGCATGTTTCAGGGCGGACGCGAAGCGCGCGCCAAGAACCTCGCCGCGATCGGGCTTGATCCACGCCAGATCGACTTCGTGCTCTTGACCCACGCGCATATCGACCACAGCGGACTGGTCCCGCGCCTTGTCGCCCTGGGCTTTCGCGGGCCGGTGTATTGCACGCGCGCCACCGCAGCGCTGCTGGAAATCATGCTGCCTGACAGCGCCCATGTGCAGGAATCCGAGAGCACCTGGCAAAATCGTCGCAAGCACCGCGCCGGGCGTTTCGCCAGAGAGGATCTGGCGCCGCTCTATACGGTCAACCAGGCCCTGCTGGCGCTGGAGCAACTCGTACCCATGGAATACGGGCAGCCATTCGATCCGCATCCGGCTTTGAATGTGATCTTCCGCGATGCCGGCCATATCCTGGGCTCGGCCATCGTTGAATGCACGATCACTACACCCGCCGGCAAGCGCAGACTGGTGTTCTCGGGTGACCTGGGCCAGCCCGGCCGGCCACTGATGCGCGACCCTGCGCCGGTTGAGCGCGCCGACATCCTCCTGGTTGAGTCCACCTACGGCAATCGCCTGCACAAGACACTTGATGAAACCGAGAATGAGTTGGTGGCGGCGGTCACCGAAACGTTCGCAAGAGGCGGCAACGTGGTGATTCCGGCGTTCGCGGTGGGTCGCACGCAGGAAGTCGTTCACGTGCTGGCCGACCTGGTGCGCCGTGCGCGGCTGCCCAGGCTCACGGTGTTTGTCGATTCGCCGATGGCCACCGCCGTCTCGGCGGCAACAGCGAAGTTCGCGCGCCTGCTTGACGATGAGGCGCACGCGGTAAGCGACTGGATGGTGCGCCACAAGGCACAGTTCAACCTGCGCTTCACAGCCACCGTGCGCGAGTCGATGGCGATCAACCAGATTGCCGGGGGGGCGGTGATCATTGCGGCCTCAGGCATGTGCAACGCCGGGCGCGTCCTGCACCATCTGGCGCAAAACCTGCCGCGCCGCCAGTCATCGGTGCTGATCACAGGCTTTCAGGCACAAGGCACGCTCGGGCGCCGCCTGGTGGATGGCGCCAGCGAAATTCGCCTGTTGGGCCAACGGGTTCCGGTCAAAGCCCGGCTCTACACCATCGGCGGCCTGTCGGCGCATGCCGACCGCGCCGGCCTGCTTGGCTGGCTGGGTGCGTTCAAGACGCCGCCAGCCCAGACTTTCGTGGTGCATGGCGAGCACGAAACCGCAATCGCATTCGCCGAGACGATGCGTGCCACGCTCAATTGGCCTAATGTGACGGTGCCGGTGCGCGGCGACGCGCATCCGGTCGCCTGAGGGCATGAGGATAAATCCACTGCGCGGGCGGTCCCGGCGAAAAAAAAGGCCGCTCGCGAGCAGCCTTTTTTCACAAAACGCTTGTGTATCAGGCGCGCTTGATCTTTTCCAGCATCTTGAAGGTAGCCTTGGGGGCGCCGGCGAACATGCGCTTGAATACCTTGGAGAGGCAACGGCGCTCAAGCGTGTTGCGGCGGGTGCGTTTGCGTTCGGCCATGATTGATTATCGTCCGGTGATTCGGGAAAATATGAGTATAGCGGGTTCCCTCGCCAGTGGTCGCGATGTCGATGAGACATCCAGGTCCATGGATCGACATGCACGCGCGGGCAAGATGGAGGCCGACATGTTGGTCGGCCAATTAGAGCGCAAACTGCCGTTGGGCGCGCTTGCGACCGGCATGGCGCTGCTCTACTTGGCTGACAGCCGCGGATGCGTAAATACGCGGCGCTGCAGTGGTACGCTGTTTCAAATCGACCGCTAGTGGCCCCCTTTTGCGCGACCTAAGTCGGCTTTTTGTGTTTCGACGCGGTCAGCCAGCATTTTTTTGGATTTCGGCAAATTTCTGCGCACCTTTTTCGTGGTGGTGCGTTCTAACCTGAATGGCGCGTCTTGCGCCATTGAAAACGCGCTATGGAGCCTCTTTGTGAAACTACATTTTTCCGCAATCCAAGTCGTTCGAGCCGCCGCCCGGCGTTTGTCACTCAAATTACTGGGTTTCGCACTGGCGATTGGCATGCTAGGCAGTATGGCATGGGCCCAGGAAGCACCCGACCTCATCATCAAGCGCGCCGTTGCCGAGGTCGCCGCGGCGATCAATGCCGACCGTGACATCACTTCGGGCAATCGCCAAAAAATCATCGCATTGGTCGAAACCCGCGTTTTCCCGCACATGAATCTGCAGAGCATGACGCGCACGGCGACCGGCCGCCATTGGCCGCGCGCCACGCCCGAACAGCAGCAAGCGCTCGTACGTGAATTTTCCCGACTGCTGACCAACACCTATGCCGGGGCGTTTGCCAGCTATCAGCCCGACACGGTGATCGAATACCGGCCTCTGCGCATGCAGGCAGGCGACACCGACGCCGTGGTGCGCTCGCTGGTGAAGTCCAAAGGCGGTGAGCCGATGCAACTCGACTACTACCTTGAACGCAGCGACGGTGCCTGGAAGGTGGTCGATATCAACGTGCTGGGCGCTCGCCTGGTCGATACCTACAAGAACCAGTTCAACGGCGTCATCGCAGCCGACGGCATTGAAGGCCTGATCAAGGTTCTGAGTGCAAGAAACCGTGCAATTGAAGCGCGCAACAAGGCCTGAACAGCGCGTTCGCACCTGCCCCTATCGCCAATCACGGGCGAATGAAGTGCTCGCGGTAATACTTGAGCTCTTCGATCGACTCGTAGATATCGGCCAGCGCTTCGTGCTTGCCGTGCTTGGTGAGACCCTTGGCCAATTCCGGCTTCCAGCGCTTGACCAGTTCCTTCAACGTGGAGACATCCAGGTTGCGGTAATGGAACCAGCCCTCGAGTTCAGGCATGCCGCGTGCCATGAAGCGCCGATCCTGGCACACCGAGTTTCCGCACATCGGCGAGGCACTCTTCGGCACATGCAGTTTGAGAAAGTCGAGCATGCGCAGCTCAACCGCGCGTTCGTCCAGGGTCGAGGCCTTGACCTTGTCGATCAGGCCGGACTTGGCATGTGTCGACTTGTTCCAGTTGTCCATGCCCGCCAGCACGGCATCGGCCTGATGCACCACCAGCACCGGCGCCTCGGCCACCGTAGTGAGGTTGGAGTCCGTGATCACGATCGCGACCTCGATGATGCGGTCGGATTCCGGCACAAGGCCGGTCATCTCCATGTCGATCCAGATCAGGTTGTTTTGGTCTTGAGCCATCTGCTTTGCGCGATAATGAAAAGTCCGAATGATTGTCGCACACCGCTTCCGGATTTCGCTCGATGCACGTTCTGACTTTGCTGTTTCTGGGCGCGGCTCTGGGCTCGCTCGTCCTCACCCTGTGGCTGGCGCGCCGCCATGCCGCACATGTACTTGCGCATCGCGCCCAGGTACCGATTGAATTCGCCGGCAGCATCGACCTGGCGGCGCACCAGCGCGCCGCCGACTACACGGTGGCGCGCACCCGCTTCGGCATGCTTGAAGCGGTGATCGATACCTCCGTGCTGCTGGCGCTGACGCTGGGTGGCGGGCTGCAGCTGATCGTCGCGGCGCTGGGTGGCATGCCCGCCGGCTATGCGCGCGAACTGGCGCTTATCGCCGCGGTGACCGCCGTGCTGGGCTTGGCCGGGCTGCCGTTCACCTGGCATCGCACCTTTGGCATCGAAGCACGCTTCGGGTTCAACCAGATGACGCGCCGCCTGTTCGTAAGCGACGCCATCAAGGGCGTGCTGCTGGGTGCGGCACTGGGCGCGCCGCTGGTGCTGGCGATTCTGTGGTTCATCAACAGCAGCGGTGATTTGTGGTGGCTTTACGCCTGGCTTGCCTACTGCGCGTTTCAAATGCTGGTGCTGTTTCTGTTTCCCACCGTGATCATGCCTTTGTTCAACAAGTTCACCCCGCTTGATGAAGGGTCGCTCAAATCGGCCATCGAATCCCTGCTGGCGCGCTGCGGCTTTCGCGCCGGTGGCCTGTTCGTGATGGACGGTTCGAAGCGCTCGCGCCACAGCAACGCGTTCTTTTCCGGCTTCGGCGCGGCCAAGCGCATTGTGCTGTTCGACACCCTGATCCAGAAACTGGCACACAAGGAAATCGAGGCGGTGCTGGCACACGAACTTGGACACTTTCGTCACAAGCACATCATCAAGCGCATCGCCATGGCGTTCGCGGTGAGCCTCGCGTTTTTCGCGATGCTGGGTTATCTCATGGACCAGCCATGGTTCTTCGCCGGCCTGGGCGTGGGCAGCGCGAGCCCGGCCATGGCGCTGATTTTGCTGGCGCTGGTGCTGCCGGTGTTCACCTTCATGCTGACACCGCTCTTGAGCCGCTCCTCGCGCAAGCATGAATTCGAGGCAGACACCTATGCCGCGCAGCAAACCTCCGCCACCGACCTGATCGCCGCACTGACCAAGATCTACAACGATAACGCCGCCACCCTGACGCCGGACCCGCTGCACTCGGCCTTCTACGACTCCCACCCACCAGCCTTCGTTCGCATCGGTCGCCTAAAGGGACTGTCGCCTTGAGCATGCGCGCTACGGCCGCCGCCCTGCCCTGGCACCATCCACATGGAGCAAGCATGCCGACGACCGCGCAAGACGTATCGTGAGCGACGCCAACGGCACGGTCATCGCGGTCTTCGGACGCCGCTACGAAGTGGAAACCGACGCCGGCGAATGTCTGGACTGCGTGGCGCGTGGCAAGAAGCGCGAAGCTGCCTGCGGTGATCGTGTCACGGTACAGCCAACCGGGCCCGCGCAAGGCGTGATCAATGCCATCCTGCCGCGTACAAGCTACCTTGAGCGGGCCGATGCATACAAGCACAAGGCGATCGCCGCCAATGCGGATCAGTTACTGGTGCTGGTAGCGGTGGACCCCTGGTTTTCCGACGAGTTCGTCACCCGCGTGCTGTTACTTGCGCATGCTGCCGGAATCAAGACGCTGATCGCGCTCAACAAGACCGACCTGCCTGGCGCCCAGGCCGCGCGCGAGCGTGTAGCGGTATTTGCGCGGGCCGGCCACAGGGTGATGGAAATCGCCGTCAAGCCACGTGAGGCGGGCGCCGGCGCGGCGGCCTCACCCCGCGGTGCGGCCGAACTGATGACCCAGCTGCAGGGCCACGCCACTGTACTGGCCGGGCAATCCGGCATGGGCAAATCGTCACTGGTCAATGCGCTGGTGCCAGGAGCGGGAGCTGTCACCGGCGAAATCTCGCTGGCGTTGGGTGCCGGCCGCCACACCACTACATTTTCGCGGCGCTACCGCATCGACCCGCAAACGACGCTGATCGACTGCCCCGGTATGCAGGAAGTGGGCATCCACAATCTTGATATCGCCACGCTGACCGCCGGATTCACCGATTTCACACCCTTCCTCGGTGACTGCCGCTTTGCCAACTGCCGCCACGACCGCGAGCCCGGCTGCGGGCTCACAGCGGCGCTCGCCGCCGGCCGCGTGGATGCGCGCCGCCACGAGCTTTTCCGCAAATTCCGCGGCGAAATCGAGGCATGATTCGACTGACCCGCGCGCGCCACTTGGTCGAGGCCACGCACCTCAAGAATCTGCTCGATTCGGCCGGTATCGCAAGCTTTCTGCGCAATGAAAACCTGGTGCGCCTGGCTGGTGACTTGCCGTTCGACCAGTGCTGGCCGGAAATCTGGATAGAAGACCGGCGCGATCTCGACCGGGCGCGCGCCCTGCTGGCCGACCTGCATGGCGACAACTGGGGCCAGGCCCCGGCCTGGACCTGCCCGGAATGCGAAGAATGGCTGGATGGCCAGTTCACCGCCTGCTGGTGCTGCGGTCGCCAACGCCCACACGCTTGATGCCGCATCGCGCTGCGCGTCGGCACGGATGGTTCAACCCCTCCGCAATGCCGTCGCCGACCTCGCGCCTGCGCAAGCGTGACGACAACCGATCGCCGCGCTTGTCGAAACCTCAAGAGACCCAATAGGCGATCGCCAGCAGAATCAGCAGCAATATCCACAACACCAGCGCCCGCCATACCAGACCAACGGTACTCGATAGAAATCCCGCGTCGGCCTCGTCGCCACTGCCGATCTCGGCGCGCTCATCGATGGCAAGGCCGGCTAAGGTCACGCCCTCCTTGAGCGGTTTGCCAAGCTTCACGCCGATGGCGCCAGCGCCGGCGGCCAGCACGATGCCCAGTTCCGGATCGCGCCATTTGTGCGCCTGGTTGCGCCAGCAATACACCGCATCCTCGAAGTTTCCGACAATCGCAAACCCGGTCGCGGTCAGGCGCAAGGGCAACCAGTCGATCAGGCTGAACGCACGCGTTGCGAAATCGCCAAAACCAGCCGGCTTTTCAGCCCAGCGCTGCCGCAGAGCCAATGCCAGGCGATACAGGACCGCGCCGCTGGGCCCCGGCAAAAAGGCAAACCAGAAAAGCACGCCGAATACATGGCGGTGCGAAGCCGAAAACGCTTCCTCGATCGCCACCCGCGCTACTTCCACGGTGTTGAGATCATCGGCCGGCCGGCCGCGCCACTCGCGCGTGAGGCGCCTCGCGCGCGGCAGGTCGCCGTCGATCAGCGCGCGATGAATATCGGTGAAATGATGGCTGAACTGGCGAAAACCCATGGTCAGGTACAGGATCGCGACGTTCCATGCCCAGGCGAGCAGGCCATGCACCTGGTACAGCAACAGATAGATCGCAAGCGTAGCCGCCAGCGTGGGCAGTATCGCGATGAACCAGGCGGCCTTGCCGTGGCTGCGCTGACCGCTGTTGAAATTGTGCTCCAGGAACTCCAGCGTCGCGTCCAGCACACGCGCCAGCAAGGCGCGGTTATCCAGGGGGCGTACCTGCTCGAGCAACAGCGCGGCAATCAGGGCGAGCACGGTCATGGCCGCAGGAAGATAGCACAGCCGGCGCGCTAGAATCGATGCGCATGCGGATTGAAACGCCGCCATCGCATCCGCAACACTGACGACCAGCGGCGGTACGCAGCAGATATCCAAAGGCCGCTTCTCTCCCCCGATCTTGAAGTGCCGGCATGCGCCACATCCATAACCTTGAAGAATCCTGATGCAGATAACCCCGCCCTTCGGCTATGGCGAGATCGTGCCGCTCGAAAAGCACCACAAGGTACTGTTGCCGGCGGCAAGCGGTGGCGCGGTACCGGATTTCGCCAAGCGCATCAACGCCATGGCGATCTCGTTTTCCGAGTTCGCCGTCGCGCAGCGCGACTACCCCATCGTTTTCACCAGCGTCGACCGCGGCGCGACTTTCGCACCAGTGGCGGTTTTAGGTCTGGCAGACGGGCAAAACCTGTTTGTCGACGACACAGACTGCTGGCTCGACACGCACTATGTGCCGGCGTTCGTGCGCCGCTATCCCTTTTGCATCTCCAGGATCTATGCCGATGGCGTGGTGCAGGACGAGCGCCTGGTGTGCGTGGAAAAATCCTATATCGACGCAGGTGGCATCACCCTGTTTGATGCGCAGGGGCAGCCAAGTCCCGACTGGGTTGCGCGCGAAAGCCTGCTGTCCGAGTACGAAAAGGATCTCGATCTGACCGCGCAGATGTGCGCGTTTTTCTTGAGCCTCGACCTGTTCGCACCTTTCACCATGCAGGTGGGTAACGGCAACGCGCCCGGCTTGACGCTGCAGGGCATGTATTGCATCGACGAAGCGAAGTTCGCGGCCTTGAGCGCGGCCAACCACAAGGCACTGGCCGCGCGCGGATTGGCGGCACGGGCGTACGCCCACCTGTTTTCGCTGGGCAACTTTGCGCGCCTGGTGGACCGCGCGGTCGCGCTGGAGACGCGCCGAAAACTTGCTAGGCGCGCATGAAGTGATAGAAGTTGCGCAGCATTGCCGCCGTAGCCCCCCAGATGAAGTGACGGCCGTACGGCATGGCATAGAAATGGCGCGTCTTTCCCTCCCACGGCCGACTGCGTTTCTGGTGATTGGCCGGATCGAGAATGAATTCCAGCGGCACCTCAAAAGCCTCCGCCACTTCGTTGGGATCGGGAGCGAGCTTGAACGGCGGATGTATCAGGGCCACCACCGGCGTAACGGCATAGCGTGACACGGTGCAGTACTTGGGCAGGTGGCCGATCACCTCGACGGAATCGCGCGACAAACCGATTTCCTCGGCTGCTTCGCGTAGTGCGGTATCGACCGCATCTGCATCGCCCTCCTCGGCACGCCCGCCGGGAAAACTGATCTGACCGGCGTGACTATTGAGGTGCGCGGTTCGCTGGGTAAGCAACAGGGACAGGCTGGCGCCGGCGACGATAGGAACCAGCACGGACGCCTGGCGATAACCCGCCGCGGAATCGACCTCCATGCCTTCAAACTGCTGGTCACCCAGCATCTCGCGCCGCCACTCGCGCTCCTCGCCAAAGCGCGTGCGCAGCGCTTCAACCGACAGCCCGCGGATCGGCAAGAGGCCCGCGTTGAACTGCGCCGGATCGATGGTCTCGATGGCGGCAGCTTCTTCTGTGGTGATGGAATTGCGCGGATCTGGAAAAACCGACATGACTGACCGAAAACACCAGAGCGACCTCGGACTCCACAGTTTACTCCGCGAGGCCTCGCCCCGCCCGCGCCTCGCACGAAAAGCACGGAACACGCCGGCGGAATCAAGAGTTGCATTAGCAGCGCGCTGATCCTCTTGAAGGCGACCGTTCGGAAGGTCGCGAAAAAGGGACTTGTTGGGTGTTTTCCTAAAACACAGTACGGCGACGGTAGTACTCGGCCTGGCGCAGCGTTGCCATCTTCATGGTCGCGGTAAGCGCGAAGCGCGGCGCACCACCGTCGGGGCCGGCTACATGCCGCAACTCAATTTCGGAGTGACAGTTGCGGCATGCGGCCAGCCAGTTGCCTGCGAACCGATAGGGCATTCCAAGTGGCGCGGTGCCACACATCGGACAGGTCAGATCGCTCATATGCAGGCTCCTTCGGATGGATTCGCAACGGATGTCAGTTAGCCGAATGATTGGCCGCTGGCGTGTGCTGCGCGCGTGCGAATACGCACACTTCACAATTGTTCACCGATGCGCGTCGTTGGATGTGGCAGCGGCCGGCCGGCGCATATCCCCTTCTTGCTGGGCAGACAGGCCGGCGACGCCCTTGACCCGAAAGACCATCCCGCTGGCGGCATTTTCATCAAGCACTTCGATCTCGGTCTCGAACAGGCAGGTCGTGCACAAGGCATACCAGACTCCACCCACCAGGTGCGGCGCTTTCAGGGTCGGAACTTTGCAGCTTGCACAATCGAGGTCTTGCATCAATGACTCCATGATGATCGGAAGCCCCAATTATGTTCAAAGCAGCACAGCACGCAATGCAAGAAGCGCCGCAATTGACCTTCTTTAACGGCCTGATACCTGAATTAACAAGACCGCGACGCCCGCAATGGCGCCGCGCAAGACCCTGCTTGATGCCACAATCACGCATTGCGCAAAGCCGTCAACTCCGGCTGCCGGCCATGCGCCTATTCTGACAACGGAGAAACTCGATGGATCTCAAACTCGGCGACAAGGTCGCGATCGTTACCGGCGGCACTCAAGGGATTGGCAAGGCGACCGCAATGGTGCTGGCAAAGGAGGGCGCGCGCGTGGTGATCGCGGCGCGCGGCCGCGAACTCCTGGATACGGTCGCAGCCGAAATTCGCGCCGCCGGCGGCAAGGTGGCCGCGATACAGGTCGATGTGAGCAAGCCCGAAGACTGTGAGCGTCTCATTGCCGGCGCGCTGACCAGCTTTGGCCGCATCGACATTCTGGTCAACAACGCAGGTACATCGGCAACCGGCGAATTCGAATCGGTCACCGATGCCACGTGGCAGGCGGACTTCGATTTGAAACTGTTCGGTGCGATTCGCCTGGCGCGACTGGCGATCCCGCAAATGCGCAAACAGGGCGGTGGACGCATCATCAACATCACCAATATTGGCGCCAAGCAGCCCCGTGCGAAGACCATGCCCACCACCGTGACTCGCGCCGCCGGCCTGGCCCTGACCAAAGCGCTGTCAAAGGAATTTGCCGCAGACAAAATTCTGGTCAACACCGTGTGCATCGGCTTAATCCGTGCCGGGCAGCACGAGCGCAAGGCGTCAAAGTCCGGTGTGGATGTGGAGTCCATCTATGCCGACATGGGCAAGGATATACCGCTTGGACGGGTCGGTCTGGCCGAGGAAGTGGCCAATGTGATCGCCTTCCTTGCTTCGGATGCCGCCAGCTATGTGACCGGTACCAGCATCAACCTGGACGGCGGTACTTCCGCGGTGTTGTGAGCCAGAAAATATGCGCATTTTTCGCTGGTAGGGCGTGCTGGGCTCGAACCAGCGACCAAGGGATTATGAGTCACCATTTCCCGGATTCCGCTGGATTGCGCTGGACAACATTTTTCGCGATGTCCCTTGACATTCCTCTGACAGTTCGTCCAATATAGTCCCCGTGGTGCCAGTGCCATCCGGCTTAAGACTGGCACCAGACTGGCACCGGACTGGCACGAAAGGGACGAACCATGACCACCACCACCACCACCACTGACAAGACCCCCGGCGCGATCATCAAGGACCTGGGCCCTGGCGAGTTCGCCACCATCGACAAGATTCCGCAAGGCGGCGCCCTGCAAGCCCGACGCCTGGCTACCGGCGCCGTCATGCTGTACTGGCGCTACACCGTCAACGGCAAGACCGATCGCATCGCCATCGGCGCCTATGACCCCACGGCAGCGCCCAAGAGCCTGAAACCATCCGAGCGCGGATACTCGATCGCGGCAGCCCTACGCGAATGCGAGGCCCGCGCGACCGTTCAGGCACAGAACCGCGAAACGGGCGGATACCGTGCCGTCAAGGCCGCCGAGGCTAGCGAGTTCGCCGCCAAGCAGGAGGCCGAGCGCGACCGCACCAAGCACACCCTGCGCGCCTTGCTCAACGAGTATTGCGATTACCTCGAAAAGCTTGGCCGCACGTCCCATGCCGAGGCACGCAACAACTTCCGGCGGCACATCTACGACGCCGCCCCCGCACTGGCGAATATGCCGGCCGTCTACTTGACGGGAGAGCAGATTGTCGACCTCCTGCGCACACTCAACGAGGCCGGCAAGGGCCGCACGTCCAACAAGCTGCGTTCCTACCTTCACGCCGCCTACCGCGTCGCCATGGCCTCGAAATCGAAGGCCAGCATCCCGATTGCGTTCAAGGCCTTCGGCATCACTTCTAACCCGGTGGCACAGACCGAGCGCGACGCCGCACACGACAAGGCCGACAAGAACCCGCTGAGCGCCGACGAGTTGCGCGCCTACTGGCAAGCCATCAAAGACCTGCCCGACATCAAAGGCGCGGCCCTGCGCTTGCACCTGCTCACCGGCGGCCAGCGGATCGAGCAACTCATGCGCCTGCTGCGCAAGGACATAGCGGCCGACAGCATCGCCATCTATGACGCCAAGGGCAAACCCGGCAACCCGCCGCGCAAGCACCTGCTGCCCCTGATCCCGACTGCCGTTACCGCCGTTGAGGCGTTACCTGCCGGCGATGGCGTGTTCGCAATCTCGACTGATGGCGGCGACACGCACCTGAACGCGGTAACGCTCGCAAAGTGGGCGCAGGCTGTCGATCACAAGATCCCCGGTTTCCAACTCAAGCGCGTGCGCTCCGGCGTGGAAACCCTGCTTTCGTCGCTTGGCGTAAGCAAGGACATTCGCGGCGAACTGCTGAGCCATGGCCTGAGTGGAGTCCAGAAACGGAACTACGATGACCATCACTACATGCCTGAAAAGCGGAAGGCCTTGTTGCGCCTGTTCAACGCTCTTGAGGCGAAACCTTCTCAAAAGGTTGTCCCGTTGCGGGCAGCGTAGCCCTACGCCGCGCCTAGGCTGATCCCCGAAAACCGGGCATACCCTTCCCGGCTGGCGCGGCACCTTCCAAGGGTGCGCAGAGGTGCGCCATGTCTGAACAAGTTAGTGACGCTACACGACGAGCCTTGCCGGGCTACATTCGAGCCGCCAGAAGCGGTGATAGCGTCGCAAAGCAAAGACTGCTCGAAATTTTCCATGCATGCGTAAGTGGCAGGCGTCCTGTTTACCCTGCACTGCTTCGATACCTATCGCAGCAGATCGGGATAGCAATGGAAGCATCGAACGGGAAAAACTTCGCCACAACCCTAGGCAAGCAGTTAGCTGGTGGCCCGGCTCATCGCGCAAACAATCCGGATATTCAGATTCGAGACGAATTGATTGCGCTAGAAGTCTCAGAGCGCATGGAGAAAATGCGATTGGCCGATCCGGGCTACACGCTTGAGGCCGCCATGCGTGCCGTAGCCGACAAATTCGACTGCGGCATTGAGACAGTGAAGAAAGCAAGGAAAAAGCACCTGCGGGCAGACTTCTTGACAACCGCACCGGCAAGTCAAGGTAAATAAGCAGAGAGTTAATTACGGCGACAGCATAAACATCAAAAACTATGCTCGTGGAACGATCCGCAGTTATCCATCAACTGCGAGACACGGCCAAATCAGTATTGCGGATTACGGCCATGTCTCGGGAGAGATTCATGGCAGAGCAAGCATTAAGGATGCTGCGCCCCAAGAAAATATGGGAGCGCCTCGGAAAAAGCAGGTCCAGCGGATACGTTGACATTTCGAACGGCCTGATGGTCAGCCTCGTCTCTATAGGTCCGAGGGCGAAGGCGGCACCGGAACACGAAGTCGATGCGATCAACGCTGCCCGAATAGCTGGCAAGTCCGACGACGAAATTCGTGCGCTGGTCAAGCGCCTTGAGGCCGCGCGGGGTGGATCGTGACTGCTGAGACCTTGCTGTCACGCCTGGATCGCGTCAAGCGGACCGGCGCCGGTCGATGGCAGGCTCGCTGCCCGGCTCACGACGACCGAGGGCCATCGTTGTCTGTGCGCGAACTTGATGACGGTAGGGCACTTGTTTACTGCTTCGCAGGATGCGGTGTTGAGCAGGTACTCAGTGCGGTTGGGCTGGAGTTTTCGGACCTCTACCCGGAGCGCACCCCGGCCGGTGATGGCGGGCATCGAGCGCGCCCGGAGCGCAGGCCGTTTCCGGCGGGTGACATCTTGCGATGCGTCGCGTTTGAGGCACTGGTTGTTGCGGCTGCAGCCGCGTCTTTGATGGCAGGGCATCCGATCAGCCTGCTTGACCGTGAACGCCTAATGCAGGCGGTGGAGCGCCTGCAAGCGGCTGTCTCAATGGCCAGGGGGGCCACGTGAATACAGTGATCGAGCGCGGCGCGTCAATTCTCGATGCGGTCGCGGAGAAGGCGCGCGACCAGGGCTTGCGCGTTGCGGCACCAAGAAAACCGATCAAGGCGCTTTCACTGGCGGCATTTGCGGCTGTGGAATTTCCAAAGCGTGAGCAATTGCTCGGGCGGCTCTTGCACTCGCAGGACTTGATGATGCTTTTCGCGGCTCGCGGCATCGGCAAGACGCACGCGGCGCTCGCGGTGGCGTTTGCTGTGGCGACAGGCGGCATTTTCCTGAAGTGGAAAGCGACACGTCCGCGCAAGGTGCTTTACCTCGACGGCGAGTTGCCGGGACCAGTCTTGCGTGAGCGTGTAGCGATGCATTGTCCAGATGGTGATGACGCGCTCGCTGAGAATTTCCGCGTATTTACGCCCGATCTGCTACCGGACTTCGAGCCTTTGCCTGACCTCGCGACCATCGAGGGGCAAGCGCAGATCGACGCCGCTATTGAGCCTGACACCGCGCTAGTGATCCTCGACAATTTGAGCGCCTGGGTACGCTCCGGCAAGGAAAATGAGGCCGAGTCATGGACCATGATCTCGGACTGGCTTCTGATCCTGCGGCGGCGCGGTATAGCGGTGCTTCTGGTGCATCACGCAGGGAAAAATGGCGAGCAGAGAGGCACCTCGAAGCGTGAGGACTTGCTCGACACCTCGATCAAGTTGCATCGAGCCAGCGACTACGATCCGAAACAGGGCGCGGCATTCATCTGGAATTTCAGCAAGTTTCGGCATCTTTTCGGCGACGACGCCGCAGACCTCGATGTGACCATGACGGTGCATGACGGTCGCGCCAAGTGGGCCTGGAAGGCTGCCGAGGAAACGATGGCGGCGAAGATCAAGGCGCTAGCTGCCGATGGCCTGTCAAAAAGCGAAATTGCGGATGAGCTTGGAGTTGCCCGCTCGACCGTTTATCGAAACTTGAAGAAAGCTGAGGCAGAAGGCAAGCGGGAGACAGTCAGCAACAACCGTTACAAGGACTGACAACATGGGCCTGCGTGATCTGTTTGCGACCAAGCCGGACTCGATGTTGCATGTTGCGCGCACTAGGGAATGCAACATGCAACAAATGCCCGTTGCCGATGCAACAACGGGTGCAACATCGATGCAACGCGAATGCGGAAACGCTTGTGTACCAATGCTTTCCGGTGCAACAGGCCGTGCAACATCGGTGCAACAAGACCCGAAAAAGCATGTTGCACGCCCTGAAAAGCAGGGCACCAATTCCGACCATGATGCAACATCAATAGAAGGGCCGGACGATCTGCCACAGAGCATTCGCGCCGACTTTCGCGCCTGCATGGTTGTCCTCCGCCCGGATGACGAAGCGCCATTCATGGCGGACCTGCGCGACGTGATGAGGGACTACGGCCGCGAATACGCTGTCAATTGGATTAAGGGCTGGCGGGTGACCCTTGAGACAGTCGAGCGGGTGCGCGCATGAGGCGAGACCGCAACCGAAAAACCACAACCCGCATTGGTGGTCTTGCGCTTCACCGGGCGTAGTTTGATGTTGTACTGCTCCCTGTAAAGTGACAACCTCCTCAAACGCATCGACTTCCAAAAATCCGCTTGCTTCGGGCTTAACCCGCGCGCTAAAGGCAAGTTATGAATCGCAAACAACCGTGCCTGATACGCACCAGGATGCCACTGGAGCCACGAAGACAAGGTTCTGGTGCTGATGCCTAGCCGTCTCGCTGTTACGTGCACAGGCACGGCGTCGCGCAAGTCACTGACGGCTTGCTTGATGGCTTGTTCGCGGAGCGGATGACGGGGGCGCGGCATGGCCCCGATTATCGCGTTTACAACCGCTGCCTGCCAGAACACCATGTGCCAGCGCCTCTATGGCCTTCCCGGTGGCATTGGCGCACTGTTCAGAAGAATTGTTAGTATCTGAATCAGACAAGATTATTCACGTTGCGAAGGGTTTGTTGCCCAATTGCGACCAATCTGAACGGAAGGAATATCTTAAATGCGAAATCGTTTCGCGCTAGTTGTCGCGCCTCTGCTTGTCACCCTCATTTCGCTACATGTGAGCGCTGCTGATGTGGCGGTCGTGAACGGAACCGAGATTTCCCAGTCATTCATCGATGTATTGATCGCTGAGCAGAAGGCACAAGGCGCTGCCGATACACCTGAGTTGAGGAACGCGGCGCGTGAAGAGTTGATTCGTCGCGAGTTACTTGTACAAGAGGCGAAGAAACTGGGCTTGGACAAGAGGCCAGAGATCACAGCGCAAGCTGAATTAGCGCGACAGACAGTTTTTGTACGTGCAGTCATGCTGGAATTTGCGAAGACACATCCGGTCAGCGATCAAGAACTAAAGTCTGCGTATGACAACATGAAGGTGCAAATGGGTAATACGGAGTACAAGGTTCGCCACATCTTGATGGAACAGGAAGGAGAAGCAAAGGCGATCATCGACAATCTCAAAAAAGGGGTCAAATTCGATGATCTGGTCAAACTCTCAAAGGATCGCAATTCACGCGATCGAGGCGGTGATCTCGGCTGGAACAACACGGCGGGTATGGCGCGACCATTGGGCGATGCGGTGGTCGCTTTAGGCAAGGGTAAGTACACCGAAATCCCAATACGGTCCAACTTTGGTTTCCACGTGATTTTGCTTGATGACAGCCGCCCACTTACCCCGCCTACCCTCGAACAAGTCAGGCCGCAACTTGTACAAGCGTTGCATCAGACGCAGTTTCAAAGATTTATTGGCGAGCTACGCGCCAAAGCACAAGTTCGGTAGCGCCTTGGTATTGCCTATATGAAAAGTTACCTAGGTTGTTTTTTGGTCGCTATTGCAATCGTGAGCCAGCCTTGTGGAGCAATCACTGGGACTGAGTTATTCAAGTTGTGCGACGAAAAGTCACACTTCTTGGAATTTGCAAGATGCATCGGCTATTTGGAAGGGTTCAACGATGGCATGATCGCCGAAAGCACGGCGCGCAGAGCGGAAGCGTTGACCATCGTTGGCGTGGCGCAACAAGTCTGTGTGCCGGAAGGGGTCACTCTTCGCCAGATGCGCGAC
>JBEIFV010000110.1:0-19867 GCA_040382235.1 Burkholderiales bacterium | reverse complement strand
TGGCCCATAGCTGGGCTACGGGCCTTCGAATCCCGCAAAAACTGTCCTCGCTGGGGCCAATTTTCGCTCTCGACGCCCTAAGTCCGACAGGCTGCTAGGGGTTTGCCGCCGCAACTGCCTTGGAGCAACCCTGTCCCAACAAGCCTGTGCGTCTGCTGGTGGGCTATCCGCCGGACGGCTCGGTGGACGCCTCGGCAAGCATTGTCGCCAAGCGCCTGGGGCCGCTGCTGGGTCAGGCTGGAGTACTCGAAAACCACGCCGGCGCGACGATCGCAGCCATCCGACAGGGCGCGGCATGTGGAACCTGAAGCTTGGCAATGCCGATACTTTCATCTACGGTGAGGACCCGCGCGGCGGCGAATGACCGCCGGAATACGCCCCATTTCCAATTACGCCTGAATCATCGTCCGCCCTTCAATACTCAACTGACAGTCGGTTTTGTCCCATGCAACACTCTTCCCGAGATGTTGCACTTGGCTTTGAGCGCGCCCCGTTTTTCCCTTTGCCCATTTCCCGTTCTCCAGTTGCTGATTTAAACCACGGCTGAGGAGTACGTTTTTCGGCAACAAGATCACTCGCCGCCAGAGCGCCGCGCTGGGGCCAAGCGCTTCCGTTGACTACGCCCCTGCCTTGCAGCGCTTGCCAATCGATTTGCCGTTGTGCAGGAGTTCGAACGCATCCTGCCCCATCGTCATCAGTTTCCAGCCGTCAGCTTCATAAACGCCATCGGCCTTTTGGTCGAGTTCCCAGCCGCCTTCGTAGCGCACGCGAATGCTTTTGGCGTCTTCTCTTACCCGTGCAGAGAAATTCTTGCCGGTCTGGCAGGTGAATTGAACGAACTCGCCGGCCTTCATGCCCATGGGCACAGTCGCTGTGCTGGCGCAGCCGGAAAGGATGACCGCCGCCGCGACAGTTCCGATTGATTTCATTCTTTTGCTCCAATGTCAGCAGAATTAACGGCATAAGTGTCGTCCCTATTCATGACATTTCTATGACATTTCTATGACATGCGCAGTCTTGTGCGCGGCCCCTCTGCGCGCTCAATGCTGTTTCGGCCGAAACAGCGCGCAGGGCGTGTTGCCGTCCGGATCCTGCACATAGGACAGGTACAACGAGCCGAAATCGCCAGTGCGCAGGCCCGGCGCATCTTCGATCGAGGTGCCGCCTTTCCCGGCGCTGCCGGTACGGCCGGTGCAACGAAGGAAATGGGGTGCATCGCGCCTTCGAACCCGGTGGGCAGGCGGATTCAGAGTTTCATGGACGGGACAACGCCGAGACTGCGCCCGTCATGCCGCCGACAGGGCCACGGTCCGGGCCGGGAAAGCCTTGCAGAGCTTCTTGTCTGCCGATACCAACTTCACATCGAGGTATTCGGCAAGTGCGATGTACTCGCAGTCATAGGCTGGACAACGGCTTTCTTTTGCCAGTCGCAAAACCGCCAAGGCCGAAACATCATATTCGTTGTCGCCTAGCAGCGCCTCGGCTCGCTTATTGATATCTACCGCCGCCTCAAAAGTCAGCTGTCGCAGCCGCATATATGCCGTCAGCACATTCCGGAACTCGCTGCGCCACAGGCGAGGCACCATCCAATCGGCGTCTCTTAGAAGGAGCGCCTCCGCAGCTTCACTGTGCGGGCCCGGCAAATACAGACAGGCCAAAACATTCACATCGACAACAATCAAGCGCGCCCCACCCGCTTGAACTGATCGATGTCTTCCGGCCTGAACGTTTTCCCTTTCAAAGCGAGCCGCACTTCCCGCGCCCTTGCGACATGCTCCAACGCCGTCACTTTCCTGGGCAGCAAGGTGCTCTCCAGACAAGCGATGGCTTCACTATTCAGACTGCGGCGGTTAGCCTCCGCCGACGTTCGAAGCTGCGCATAAATCTCATCGGGAATGCCCTTAAGCGTTATGGTGGTTGGCATAGAAAGCTCCGCGCTAAAGGTTCCATTACGGTTCCATTTTGAAAACCGGTCAAGAACGTGCGAAGCGCCCGGAAGTGCGGATGTCGGCATGTTCTTCACCATCTACGACAAGACAGATGGCGTGTGGCTCGCTCCGACCCGGCTGGCTGGCCGGAAGTGGGCCCCGGGGGTGATTGCAGTCTTTGAGAACCGATCCGATCCGCAACCGAGCTACCTGATTTGGCTTGGATGGCAGAGCGGCGAGATCAGCTTCATCCGTGACTACCGTCACGCGCCCCATGTCGTCACCGGCACAGATCTGTTGCTGGCGGCGGATATCAAGTCTGCGGGCGCAATCGCTACGGCCTGACTCTTCTGGCCTGCTTGCAGGTCAAAGTCAAAGGTTCGAATTAGAACGCAACAATCCCGGAAAACCGCTCCCAAAGTTATTCCGGGAGGTCTGCTGTAGTGAGATTCCATGGCAATCAATGCTCAGTCCATCGGATCGGAAAATCGCACTGGAATATCCATCGCCCCATGCAACACCCGCGCAATGGTCAATCGGGCTCTGTTCGCAGTGAAAAAGATGACGTAGCTGCCGTAGGCGCATGAGCGAATGCCCTTGCCCAACTCGGGACGGAGTCTGTAGCTTTGCGGGCCTTCGGCGATCTTGATGCACTGTGCGCGCAGTTCCGCAACAAAACTGATGGCGCGTGCCGGATTGTCTTCAGCGATGTAGTCGCCAATCGACTCCAGGTCCCGCTCGGCGAGCGGGGTGATGATGACCGGCATCAGGGGGCGCGTTTGCCCGATGCTCGCGTGCCGGCCATCTTGCGGTATTTCGCGTCAAGCCGGTCAAACACGGTCACGGCTGACTTGCCAGGGCCGCTGGCCAATCCGGCCGCGATAGCGGCGCGCAATTCCTCGTGTTGCAGCGTGGCGCGTGCGTTCTGATCTTCAAGCAGCCGCAGCCCGGCGCGCACTACTTCACTGGCATTGTTGTAGCGACCTGACTTCACCTGGCTCTGGATGAAATCGTCGAAATGGGGACTGAGGGCAAAGCTGGTCGGCATGACGATTTACTGAAAAGTAGTAATAGTTATTACACTCAAATATCGGTTCGTTGTCAATTCCTTGTTGTCCCTCGCAAACCCTTGGGAGGCCGGGGCGGCAGGGCATGACGCGCCGCAAGCATTGAAAGGAGCGCTTTCTAGGGGCAGCGTGAGCCGGGAGAATGGCATTGTTACTTTCCCCTACCGGCCTCGCAACTACGTAGTGCCGGCCCCATCGACCAAGCGCGCGATCACCTCGTCGGAATAGCCGATCTCGCGCAGGATCGCCACGCTATGCGCGCCCAGCGCCGGCACCGCGTCCATGCGCGCCTCGAAGGCGCTGCTCACGCCCGGTGGCAGCAGCGCGGTGAGCGGCCCGTTGGGCGTGTCGACTTCACGCCAGCGCGCGCGTGCCTTGAGTTGCGGGTGCGCCCACAAGGCGGCCATGTCGTTCATCTGGCCATAGCCGATGCCGGCGGCATCCAGCCGTGCCATCACTTGCTCTACCGTGAGATCGGCAAACACCGCTTCGATCAGTGCGCGCAGGGCCATGCGCGCGTTCGAGCGCTTGCTCACCGAGTCGTAGGCCGGGTCGGCGGCCAAGGCCGGTTGCTGCAGCACACCCTTGCAAAAAGCGGCCCATTCACGCTCGTTCTGCAGGCCCAGCACCACGCTCCTGCCATCGCCGGTACGAAACGGGCCATAGGGATAAATCGTCGCGTGGCTGGCGCCGGCGCGCGGCGGTGGTGCGGCGCCTTCATACGCGTAGTAAAGCGGAAAGCTCATCCATTCGGCCATCGCTTCGAGCATCGAGACGTCGATGTTCGAGCCGACCCCGGTCCTGCCGCGCAGGATCAGCGCGTTGAGAATCGAGGTGTAGGCATACATGCCGGCGGCGATGTCGGCGATCGAGATGCCAGCCTTGGCCGGTTCTTCGGCCGAACCGGTAGTCGAAAGAAAACCGGCTTCGCTCTGGATCAACAGGTCATAGGCTTTCTTGTCCCGCTGCGGGCCATCGGCGCCATAGCCGGAAATACCGCACACGATCAGGCGCGGATACCGCTCCGAAAGGCTTGCGTAGTCCAGACCCATGCGCGCGGTCGCGCCTGGCGCCAGGTTCTGTATCAGCACGTCGGCGCGCACCAGAAGCTTGTCCAGGATCGCTGCCGATTCAGGGTGCTTCAGGTCCAGCGCCAGGCTTTCCTTGGAACGGTTGGTCCACACGAAATGCGAGGCCAGGCCGTTGGCACGGGTGTCGTAGGCGCGCGCGAAGTCTCCCATGCCGGGACGCTCGATCTTGATCACGCGTGCGCCCATGTCGGCCAGCTGACGGGTGGCGAATGGCGCGGCAATTGCGTGTTCGAGGGCGATGACGGTGATGCCGTCCAGAGGGCGCGGGCCGTTGGTCATGTGCGTGCGGTTCGCATCGGGGAAATACGGGATTGTAGACTTGCGCTTCCCTGATCATTCCGAAGTGGCCATCATGACCCATCTGTTGCGACTGTATACCGAGTCCCTCGAGGCTGGCGCCCTTGCAGGCCTGCCTGCAAGCAATCGCGTTGTCTATCTCGCAACGGGAAGTGCCGTGGTTCGCTCTGACGGACAGGCCAGTTCGCTGGAGGCCAACTCGACCTGGTGTGGTTCCACCGCAGCATCAGTCACCGCAGGCAAGAATGGGGCACGCCTGTTGTGCTGGGAACTGGTGCGCGCAGGCGCCGCCTCCCGAGCCACGCCGACTCTGGAAGCCGGCATCACCCTGGATGCTGCGACCGGCTATTTGATGCGCTGCGACCGCGTCGACTTCCCGCTTGGCGGCGAGGCTCTGACCCACGTGCACCAGGGCCCCGGGATTCGCTGCCTGTTGAACGGGCAGATTCGCATCGATACCGCCGGTCACAGCACGCACATCAATCCGGGTCAGGCCTGGTTCGAAGCGGGCCCTGAACCGGTGTATGCTGCCGCCTCCCGCGACACCCCGACCGGCTTTGCGCGCGTCATGATCCTGCCGCGCAGCTGCCAGGGCAAGAGTTCGATCCGCTACGTGCGGCCTGAAGATGCGGACAAACCAAAATCCCAGAAGTACCAGATCTTCGCCGACGAATTCATCGAACCATGACAAATGCGCCCCAACCCCGCAGCGGCGGCGAGATCCTCGTCGACCAACTGAAGATTCACGGCGTGCGCCATGCCTTTTGCGTGCCCGGCGAGTCCTACCTGGCAGTGCTCGATGCCCTGTATGGCGCGCGCGATACCATCGAGCTGATCGTTGCACGCCAGGATGGTGGTGCCGGTTTCATGGCGGGCGCCTATGGCAAGCTGACCGGCAAACCCGGCATCTGCTTTGTCACCCGCGGCCCGGGCGCGACCAATGCCTCGATCGCGGTGCACACCGCGTTCCAGGATTCCGACCCGATGATCCTGTTCGTGGGCCAGGTGGCGTCCGATCAGGTCGAGCGCGAAGCCTTCCAGGAAGTCGATTTCCGGCGCATGTTCGGGCAAATGGCCAAGTGGGTGGCGCAGATCGACCGTGCCGACCGTATTCCGGAATATCTGAGCCATGCGTTTCATTGCGCGGTTTCCGGCCGTCCTGGCCCGGTGGTGCTGGCGCTGCCGGAAGACATGCTCACTGCAATGGCTACGGTCGCGGACCCCGGCCCCTACCAGGTGGTGCAGGCCTCGCCCAATCCGGCCGACATGGCGCGCATGAAGGCATTGATCGAAGCGGCCGAACGGCCGCTGGCGATTCTGGGTGGTGCCGGCTGGAATGCCCAAGGCATTGCAGACCTGCGCGCTTTTGTCGAAGCCTTCGATTTGCCGCTCGGCTGCTCCTTCCGTTTTCAGGACCTGTACGACAATCGCGCGCCGAACTACGTGGGCGATGTCGGCATCGGTATCAATCCGGCACTCGCCACCCGCATTCGCGAAGCCGACCTGGTGCTGGCCATCGGCGCGCGCCTGGGCGAGATGACCACTTCCGGCTACACCCTTTTGACGCCGCCGCTGGCCAAACAGAAGCTGGTGCATGTTCACAACGACCCCAACGAACTCGGGCGCGTCTATCAGGGCGAACTTTTGATCGCCTCCGGCATGAACGAGTTCGCCGCCGCGGCAAAGGGCCTGGGCAAACCCGCCGCCATCAAGCACGCCGCGCGCACAAAAGCCGCGCGCGCCGACTATGAAGCCTGGCAGTCGAGTGCCTACAAGGGCATGCCCGGCAAGGTGGATTTGCGCGAGATCGTGCTGCACATGGAAAAGGTGCTGCCCGAAGACACCATCTACACCAACGGCGCCGGCAATTTTTCAGGCTGGCTGCACCGCTTTCACCGCTACGGCAAGTTCCGCACCCAGCTGGCACCCACCGCCGGCTCGATGGGTTATGGCGTGCCGGCGGCGGTGGCCGCCAAGACCGCGGATCGTAGCCGCACCGTGGTGTCGTTCAACGGCGACGGCTGTTACATGATGAACGGCCAGGAACTGGCCACCGCCGTGCACCACAAGTTGAACGTGATTTTCATCATCGTCAACAACGGCATCTACGGCACCATCCGCATGCATCAGGAACGCGAATATCCGGACCGTGTGTATGGCACCACGTTCACCAATCCGGATTTCGCTGCGCTCGCGCGCGCCTATGGCGCGCACGGCGAAACGGTGACCGAAACCGCACAGTTCGGCGCCGCGCTCGAGCGCTCTATCGCCGCCGGCAAGCCGGCACTGATCGAGGTGGTGATCGATGCCAACGCGATCACCACGCAAACCACCATCGAGGCGCTGCGCGCAAAGGCGCTGAAGGCGCAGGGCTGAGGCCGGATGGCTGCGCTCAGCCTCACCCCCCTGACGCAAGCCGCGTTCGCTCGCTTCGGCGCTGTCGTCGAAGCCGGGGGCGAATCGGCTGCGGTCAACCAGGGGCGCGGCCGGCGCTTTGATCTTGCGTTCGACCTGGCATCTGCCGACCCGCACGCGGTGCGCCTGGTCAGCGCGATCTACAGCATCGAGGCGAGCAGACTGCCGTTCACACTCGGCGTGATCGAACGCCATCCACTATCGCCGCAGTTGTTCTTTCCCAATCGCGCCGGGCGTTTTCTGGTCTGCGTGTTTGATGCACGTGCCGATGGCGAGCCGAATGTCGATACCGCGCATGCGTTTGTCGGCAGTGCCGTGCAAGGCATCGTCTACCGTGCCGGCGTCTGGCACGGCCCGCTGGTGGCGCTTGATGCGGCGGGCGAATTCCTGATGCAGATGTGGCAATGCGACGGGCCGCTTGATTGCGAGGAGCGCCGTTTGGCGCACCCCATCCTGGTCGCAGACTGAAGCAAGGCCATTTCAGCGCAATTGACGCTTCGAGCTTGCACTCGATACGCTTCTGTAATATAGTATTACATCTTATCTGGGCCGCTGGGAAATCCACCATGACGCTGACCGTACGCCTCGATCCGTCTCTCGAATCCTCCTTCGCCCGCGTCTGCGAACGCCATGGCGTCACCAAGAGCCAGGTAGTTGCGCAGGCTGTCAAAGACTATGTCGAGCGTGACTCGGCATCTCAGCCGACGCTGGGCGAATTGGGCAAGGGTCTGTTCGGCGCCGACACATCTCCCTTGCCGCCCGGTGAAAACAACGTCAGCGGGCGCGTGAAACAGCTTCTGGACAAAAAACTGCGTGCGAAGCATTCTCGCTGACACTGGTCCTTTGGTTGCGCTGTTCAAGCAGGAGGACCGTCACCACAAGGCGGCGGTCAGCTGGGCTAACGCCAACCGAGTGCGCCTGCTGACGACTTGGCCCGTTGTGACCGAAGCATGTCACTTCATCACGCTTAGTGGCAGACGCGGCCTGTTTCAATTCATCGAGCGAGGCGGTGTCACGGTAGCTGACATTGGCATCGCCGACCTCAACGGCTGCGTTGAAATCATGACGAAGTATTCGGACCGGTCGGTGGACCTTGCCGACGCTTCGCTGGTCCTGCTGGCCGAGCGATCGGGCAACAACGAAATCATCACCATCGATCGCACTGACTTTTCGGTATACCGGCTGGGGCGCAACCGGCATTTCGAAATCCTCTTCCCGTGACGCTGTTGCACCACGCGGGACGGCATTGCTTCTCGACCTGGTTTCACCTGCTGATGCACATTGAGGAGTAGCCCGTCGTGCAACCCGAACATTTGCGCCTTGATATCGAAAACCGATTGGCCATCGTCCGCCTGAATCGCCCGGCCGCGCGCAATGCGCTGTCGCGCGCCCTGATGCGCGAGCTCACCACCTGCGCGCGCGACCTGTCCGAACGCACCGATATCGATGTGGTGATCCTCACCGGCGACGAGAAATGCTTTTCCGCCGGCGCCGACCTCAAAGACGCCATGGCCTGGGCCGACGAGACGCTGTCGACGGTGGAGCGGCGCGAAATCGCCGGCGCCGGCTTTCGCATGTGCAAGGCCTGGGAAGAGATGCCGCAAATCACGATTGTCGCCATTGAAGGCTTCGCCATCGGCGGCGGCCTGGCGCTGTCGCTGGCTTGCGACTGGCGGGTGATGGCCGACGATGCCTTCGTGTCGCTGCCCGAGATCGCGCTGGGCATCCCGCTGACCTGGGGCACCATTCCGCGCCTGGTCAACCTGCTGGGGCCAGCCCGCGCCAAACGCCTGACCATCCTGTGCGAACGTGTCAAGGCGGCCGACGCGCTGGCCATCGGCCTGGTGGACTACGTGGCGCCAGAGGGCCGGGCGCTGGCCAAGGCACGCGAAGTCGCCGCGCAAACCCTGGCCATGCCGGCGGCCGCGCTGCGCATGAGCAAGGAATCCGCCAATGCGGTGGCCACCGCACTCAACCATGCCACCGGCTACATGGCGCATGACCAGATCGCGCTGGCATCGGCCAGCCCGGAGTCGCGCGCGGCGCGTGCGGCAGCACTCAAGCCCAAGGCATGATGCGCCATGCCCGCACCGCATGAACGCTCAAGCAAGCAAGACCGGTCGCGCGCAAGCGCCAGCCCTTCCTGAGCATGGAACTCTACTGGCTGCAGGACTTTCTGGCGCTGGTGCGCACCGGCAGTTTTTCGAAAGCGGCGACGGAGCGGCACGTCACCCAGTCGGCGTTCAGCCGGCGCATCCGGGCGTTGGAAGACTGGGTCGGCGCGCCCTTGTTCGACCGCGGTGCGCGGCCGGTCGAGCTGACTTCCGCCGGCCAGCAAATGTTGCCGATCGCAGTCGGCAGCGTCGAGCCCCTGCTCGACTTTCGGGCCTCGATCCGCTCCAACGCGGCCGATGCCGCGCCGTCAGTTTCATTCCTGATGCCTACCGCCTGCTCGGCGGGACTCTTTCCGGCGCTGCTGGCGCGATTGAATCGCGAAATCGGCCCGCTGGTCGGGCGTGGTTCGGTCAGGCCGATCGACGAACTTGCCGAGCGCTATGCCGCCGGCGAGGCCGACCTGGCCTTGTCGTACCGCCACCCGGCGCTGCCGCGCCCGGCCGGCATTGAAGACCTCGAAGCGATCGAGATCGGCGACGATCCGCTGATTCCGGTGTGCGCGCCGCAGCGCCATGGCACACCGGGCTACCTGCTGCCGGCCACCCCCGGCACGCCGCTGGCCTATTTGCCCTATGGCCGCTCGTCATTCATCGGCCGCGCGGTGGACGACGAAGTCGCGCGGCGGGTGGCGCAAGTGCGCGTACAGAAGTTGTTCGAGGATCCGCTGATTTTCGTGCTCAAGGAACTGGCGCTGCAGGGTATGGGCGTGGCCTGGCTGCCGTTCTCGACCATCGAGCGCAACCTGGGCGATGGCAGCCTCACGCGCATCGGCAGCGGCGACTGGGATATTCCGCTTACGGTTGAACTGCTGCGCCGCAAGCGGCGCCTGCCGGAAGCGGCGGAAGCAGTGTGGGCATTGCTGGCGCAGGGCGCGCAGGCGCCACGCAAGCCACTTCAAAGCGCCAGCCTGGCGCTACATCGCCCGGTTCCAACCCGCGGGTGATGAAGACAACGCGGCTCACAGTCGCGTCGATTGCCAGGAATTCCGGCGCTGCGACGATGTGTTGCACCACGTGAAGAGCCACCGCGGCACGCTCTTCGCTCGCGCTGACAATGCCCTTGACGCGCAGCAAGCGCGCGCCGTGGCGCAGGGCCAGACCGTGCAGCCACTCACCCAGCGCGGCCAGCGGTTGCGCTTCACTCCACTGCAGGCTGAACGATTCGATCGCATCGTCGTGCGCCGCGCGCAGCGATCCGGCTGGAATGATGCGCCCTTGCGTGAACGGCGCCGCATCGAACCATGCCGCCTGCGCCACGCCACGCGGCGCGCACAAGCGTTCGGCATTCGGGTTGATGATGGCAAGCCGCGCCTCCAGTTGCTGCAAGGCCTCGGCAGCCACCAGTTCACTCTTGCTGATGATCAGGCGGTCGGCCAGCAATGCCTGCCGGTACGCCGGGCTATCATCGGTCAGCGCTGCCACGCCGAATTGCGCATCGACCACGGTGACAAGCGCGTCGAGCCGGAAGCGCCGCTCAAGTGCCGGTGACTCGGCAAACAACTGCAGGATCGGGCCCGGCTCGGCCAGGCCGCTGGTTTCCACGATCACCCGCTCGAACCCCGGATGCTCGCCCAGCGCGGCGCCGCGCTCCAGTTGCAACAAGGCCACCGCCAGGTCGGCACGCACCTGGCAACAGATGCAGCCGCCGGGCAGCAGCACCACGTCTTCGCTGGCGGCTTCGATCAGGTCATGGTCGATGCCGATGGCACCGAATTCGTTGACCACCACCGCCACGTTGGTCAGCACACCGCGCAGCGCGGCGTTGAGCAATGTGGTCTTGCCCGCACCCAGCGCGCCGCACAGCACGGTCACCGGAATCGGCGAATGACGCGCGCCTTTGGGTGGAATAGGCGGCGCAGTCACACCGGTCAGGCGAGGCGTTTGACGATCAGGTCGAGCGCTGCACCTACCGCGGCCAAGCGCACGCCGTCGCGGTCACCGGCAAACACATGGCGCTCGACCAAGGTCGGGGCGCCATGGCGTGCGGCTGCGATGTAGCAGGTACCGACCGGGTTCTTCTCGTTGCCGCCGCCAGGCCCCGCATAGCCGGTGACCGCCACCGCCACGCCGGCACCCGAATTTTTAAGCGCACCCTCGGCCAGGCCCTGGGTGACCTCCGCACTGACCGCGCCATGCGCACGCGAAACTTCCTCGGACACGCCCAGCCCGGTAGCCTTGGCCGAGTCGTGATACAGCACAAAGCCGCGCTCGAAGGTCTTCGAGGCGCCGGAGACCGAGGTGATGCAGCCTGATACCAGGCCGGCAGTGCAGGTTTCGGCGGTGGCGATGCGCACATTTGCCGCCTGGGCGGCGTCGAGCGCACGCGCAGCACGGTCCAGCAGGTCCTTGGGAAACATGAAAGTCCTCAGATTGTGTTGGTGAAAGCGCGACCGGCCTGCATCACCAGTTTCAGGCGCGCGCGCTCCTCAAGAATGCGGATGTTGGCCAGTGGATCGCCATCGACCACCAGCACATCGGCATAGCGCCCGGCTTCAAGCACGCCCACATCGTTGCGGCCGATGCATTCGGCGGCGCGACTGGTGGCCGATACCAGCGCCTGCATCGGCGTCATGCCCAGCCAATCGACCATGAAGCGGAACTCGACCATGTTTTCACCCACCAGCAAGCGGTGCGACTGGTCGGTGCCGAAAGCCACGTTCACACCGCGCTTGACCGCATCTTTCCACAGCGGTATCTGCTTTTGCATGCGCTCGAATATCTCGAGTTCCTTGACGGCCTCATTCGCCAGTTGCTGCTTGTCCCAGGCGGTATTGGCCTTGCGATGCTCCAGCGACAGCGGCACCAGGGCCAGGGTCGGCACCCACCAGGTGCCTTGTTTCAACATGCTGTCGACGCATTGCTCGTCGATGAACCAGCCGTGTTCAATCGAATGCACGCCGGCACCGAGCGCGGTGCGAATCCCGTCCACCCCTTCGGCATGCACTGCCACACCCTTGCGGCGATTTGCCGCCTCGGTGACGGCGACGCGAATCTCGTCATGTGTGAACTGCGGTTCGTCCCAGGAGTCGGTCACCGAGGTGATGCCGCCGGTGGCGCAGAGCTTGATGAAGTCGGCGCCGGCCATCAGGATATGGCGCACCAGGCGTCTTACCTCATCGACGCCGTCGGCCACCGGGCTTGGCAGCCAGGCGCGCTTTTGCACGCGCAGGCCGGCCGGCACCCAGGCATCGCCATGGCCGCCGGTTTGGGACACCATCGCAATCGAGATCGCCAGGCGCGGCCCGGCTATGTAGCCCTCGGCGATGGCTTCGCGAAAACCGGCATCGGCACCGCCCATGTCGCGCGCGGTGGTGACCCCGCAGGCCAACGTTTCCTTCAGCACGGCGGTGGAACGAAGCACGTTGTAGGTGGGCGCGTTGAGCAGGTGCTGGCGCATGTCGCGCGCGCGGTAGGTACCGTGCACATGGCAGTCGATGATGCCGGGCAACACTGTGCGCCCGCCGGCGTCGAGCACCTGCGTGCCCTTGGGCAGGCTCACCGCGGACGCCGGGCCGGCCGCCACGATGCGCTCGCCATCGATGAGCACAGTCGCGTTGGCAACGGGATCGCGCCCGCTGCCATCGATCAGGGTACCGCCGGTGATTGCCAGGGTCGCCACGGGTTCAATCCTCCAGATCGATGAAGATGTTCTTGACTTCGGTGTAGAGCGCCAGGGCGTGCATGCCGAGTTCGCGCCCGAGCCCGGATTTCTCGGTGCCGCCAAATGGCGCCAGAAAGCCATAGCGGCTGGCGCTGCCATGCGAGTTTATGCTGACCATACCGCTCTTCAGTGCCTTGGCCACACGCATGGCACGGCCGATGTCGCGCGTCCACACCGATGCATTGAGGCCATATGGGCTGTCATTTGCCAGCCTCACAAGCTCGGCTTCAGTATCGAATGGAATCACCACCACCACCGGACCGAATATCTCTTCCTGGGCCACGCGCATCGCGTTGTGGGCGCCGGTCAAGATGGTGGGGGCGTAATAGGCGCCCTGGGCCAGGCCCGTGGGCCGCGCGCCACCGGTGAGCACCGCGCAACCCTCGGCCACGCCGGACTCGACATAGGCATGCACCGAATTCCATTGCGCTTGCGACACCAGCGGGCCGATCTCGGAGGCCGGATCGAGCGGGTCGCCGACCTTGACGGCCAGGGTCGCGGCGCAAAACGCGGCGGTGAATTCCTCTGCCACACCACGTTCGACAAACACGCGGGTACGAGCCGAGCAGCTCTGGCCCGCATTGCCAAAGCCGGCTTTCACCGCCTGCGCCGCCGCCTTGCCGATATCGGCATCGGCGAACACGATGTTCGGGCTCTTGCCGCCCAGTTCCAGGGTGACGCGCTTGATGTCGTTGGCGCCCAGTTGCATGAGCATGGCGCCGGTCGCGGTTTCACCGGTGAACGAAATCTTGTCGATGCCGCGATGGGTGGCGATCGCCTCACCCAAGAGCGCGCCCGGCCCCGGCAGGATGTTGAGCACGCCCGCAGGCAAACCGGCGGTGAGCGCGATCTCACCCAAAAGAAGCGCGCTCAGCGGCGTGTAGCTGGCCGGTTTCAGGATCACCGTGCAGCCGGCGGCCAGTGCGGGTGCGACCTTCCAGGCGGCGGCCAGGAACGGGAAGTTCCATGGCGTGATCACCGCCACCACGCCGATCGGCTCGCGGAGCGTGAAGTCGAGCACGTTCGCTCCCATCGGTATGGTGTCGCCGAAAAACTTGTCCATCGCGCCGGCGTAATACTCGAACACGTTGGCGGCGCTCTCGACCTCGTTCAAGGAGTTGGCGATGGTCTTGCCGCCGTTGCGGGTTTCGACCTCGGCCAAGCGCTGAGCGTCGGCGCGAATCAGGTCGGCAATGCGGCGCAACAGCTTGCCGCGTGCAAACGGCGCCATGCCGGACCATTTGCCATCGTCGAAGGCGCGGCGCGCCGCCGCCACTGCGCGATCGAGATCGGCGACACCGGCTTTGGACACAGTGGCCAGCAGGCTGAAATCGATCGGCGTGGCGGTGTCGAAAGTCGCACCGGAGGCCGCTGGCGCAAACGCGCCGTCGATCAGCAGTTGCGTTTGCAGGTTCACAGGCCAGGCTCCGTTCCGCGTTTCACGCGAACACCCGTGCGCAATGCGCCGGCAATTCAGCCAGGCTTGTCAGATGAATGTCGACCGCCGGGTCGATCACCCTGGCCTGCGGTGCGATCCATGCGGTATAGAGCCCGAGCGCCTTGGCACCCTTGACATCATTGGTGAGATCGTCGCCCACCATCATGGTCTTGCCCGGCGGTGCGGGCAGGGCGCTGAGCGCGGGGCGGTAGCAGTCGGCATGCGGTTTCATCCAGCCGGTGTCGGACGACACCACGATCACCTCGAAATGCCGCCGCAGGCCGAAGCGCTCAAGCGTGGCGCCCACCACCGGGCCGTGGGGGTAGTTCGATACCACGCCCAGGCGATACGACCGGGCGAGTTGTTCAATCACCTCGGCTGCGCTGTCGAGCAGGCGCGCGCCTTCCGCGACCGCATTGCCAAGCGCATCGGCCATTGCGGAGAACGCGGCCGGCGGCGGCGCGGCCCTGATGCCGGCCAGATCGAAAGCGAGCGCGAAACGGGCGTCAAAACTGTGTTCGCGCTGGGTCTCTTTCGACTGCTTGATCTGGATGCGGCAAGCCGTCAGGTAAAAATCGAGAAAGCTCGCCACCGGCAGGCCGCCGCCCTGAACACCCATATGCGGCCGAATCGCCGTCGCGTATACCTGCTCGACGCATGCAAGGTGTCGATCCGGGTCGTGAATCATCCCGGGTATCCACATCAGGGTTTCGCCCCAGTCGAACAACACCACCGGCACCCGCGCTTCGGGGTGCGCCATCAGCCTGCCGCCATTGCTTCATCCACCAGCATGCGCGCAGCCTTAGTCTGGTCGGCTGCGCCATACACCGCACGGCCCACCACGCCGTAGACGCTGCAGCCGTTTGCCGCCGCCACCAGGTCGCCGATCTTGCCGCCCAAAGGGCCGATGCCGGGCACAATGAACACCGGCGCTGCCAACCTCGACTTGAGGCGCGCCGAATGGTGGGAAAGCTTGTGCGGCGTGTTGCCGGGCACCACGAAATGGGTGGCGCCGAATTCGATGGATTTGTCGATGATGCGTTCCAGCGCATCGTCGGCGACATAGCCGCCGCCGCTGATGTTGTAGTCGGGGAAGGGCAGGTCGCCGCCGACCAGGGCCAGCATGCCACGCCTGATGGTCTCACCCACGAAGCCTTCGACCGCGCGCGGCCCGGCGGTGGGAAAAAGGATCAGGCCATCCACCTTTGCCTCGGCGCACAGGCCGGCGAACTTGGCCGCCATGTCGAACACATCCGGCCCGGCCTTCTGGTGATCGTAGAGCAGCGGCAGGTCGGTATGCGCGCGCAACTGGCGCACCGATTCGGCCAGACCCAGGCGCAGTGCCATGGTCATGCCAAGCTTGTAGCCGACCACGCCGTCGACCTTGGTCGTCAAATCGATGGTCTGTTTGCAGGCATCGACCGCATCGGCGTCGAGCGCCACGATCACGCCATGCCGCGCGCGAAACTTGACCGTGCTCGTCATCCGCCGGCGGCCTGCATGCGGCCGATGGTGCGCAGCGCGCTCGGCTTGATGTCCTGTACGTCGAGGCTGATATCGACCGCCTTCACCGTGTGGGTCAGGTCGCCCACCGAGATCACATCGACGCCGGTTTCGGCAATCGCCACAATCGTGCTTTCATTGACGCCGCCGGAGGCCTCGGTGATCGCACGCTTGTTGACCAGCTTCAGGCCTGCGCGCATCTCATCTATGTCCATGTTGTCGAACATGATGATCTCGACGCCGCAATCGAGCGCCTCCTGCACCATCGCCAGCGACTCGCATTCGACTTCGAACTTGAAGGTGTGCTGCGCCCGCGAGCGCAGGATCGCCACCGCGTTCTTGATGCTGCCGGCGATCTTGATGTGGTTGTCTTTCACCAGCACGCAGTTCGACAGGTTGAAGATGTGGTTGTGCGCACCGCCCACCCGCACCGCGTATTTCTGCACCATGCGCAGGCCCGGCCAGCCCTTGCGGGTGTCCGTCAGGCGCACATTGGTGTGCTTGACCAGATCCATGTAGCGGCGCGTCTTGGTGGCGATGCCCGAAAGCTGCTGGATCCAGTCAAGTGCCGCCCGCTCGATCATGAAAAACGCCGAGGCGCGCGCGCGAATCTTGAGCAACACCGTGCCGGGCGCGATCGGAGCGCCCTCTTCCACGCAATGCTCGATCTGCGCTTCCGGGTCGATCAGCATGATGGTCTCGTCGGCGAACAACAGGCCGCAGGCGACCCCGTGGCCCTTGGCATAGATTTGCGCGGTCTGCACGGGATCGTCGTCCCAGATCAGGAAGCCACCGGTGGTGTCGCCGGCATTGAGTTCTTCACGCAGGCCCGCTTCTACGAGCGGGCGGATCATGAAACGGTTCAGGCGCATGGTGGGGCTCCAAGGATTCGGCAACCGACAGTGTACGGGTGCTGCGGGCTTGGCATTCGGGTATTCGAACTTCGAATAGGGCGCCGGGCATGGTGGCCAGGTGCGTGCCAGAAGCGCCAACGCAATGTGTTGCGCGTTGTCACCCGCAACCCCGACTCAGCGCAACAATTCAAAGTCGAGCCCGGCGAAGCGCTCGAAGTCATGATCAAACGACCCCAGCGTCGCGCGATGTTCGATAGCCAGCGCGGCCAGATGCGCGTCATTGGTGAGATTGCCCGCCGCGCCGGCGCCCGACAGCAGGCGCCCCAGCAGGGTGGCGTGGCGCGCGCCGGGGTTGAGTACATGCGCGTGTGGGTGATCGAGCCACTGATTGGTCACGGCGAGCGCCTGCTCAAGTGTCAGCGGGTGCGCCAAAATGCCGCGCCGCGTGCTGATGCGGATAAAACCGAGCAGCGCTCCCCACGCCAAGCCCACACCCGCCGCATTGTCGAAAGCCGCTGTTCGCCAGGCGAGCGCTGGTGCGTGCGCGGGCGAATCATGATTGACCGCATGCACCAGCACATTGGTGTCAGGCAATTTCATTTGCGGCGCTGGATTTTTCGACCCAGGCGGGCGATCAGTTCCTGATCTTCCAGTTCGGCGGCGAGTGCGGTCGCGTTGGTCAAGTCAACCAATGGTTTGCCCATGCTGAAGGTCAACTGCCTGAAGGGCGCAGCCGGCTGCATGGCGGGCGGGCGCAAGCCTTGCCTGACGGCATCGTTAAGGACTTGCTTGAACGGCTTGTCGCGCTCGCGCATCGCCTGTTTGAGCAGCAGTTCAACGTCGGCATCGATCGTCACAGTGGTTCGCATGGCATCAAGATAGCATCGAAGTTGCTATCATGATGCCATATTTTGGACTCAAATCGCCACTGTCAATTCAACTGCGGCGCATGCGACACGACACCTCCCGATTTCGGCACGCGGCGTGGACTATTGGGAATTCGTAACTGGACACCGAGATGCACAATTGCGGCTGCTGATACCGGACGGTTTTTGGCTTGCGCAAACAAATCCGCCTGGTCAAGCGAGGCGAACATTCAGTAAGCAGAGCCCGCAGGCTTTGCCAAGCCTTGCATTCATGCCTTCGGTCAAGCCGACAACGTATGGGTTGCACCGCCGCGCGGCTTAACTCAAGCGTTGGGCTTCAAAACACGGAATGCGTGACAATTGAGTCAATCCCCGTCGCGAGGTATCACCATGGAACTAACTGCCGTTCTTGCACCCGCCGAAGAAGGCGGCTACGTCGCGTTCAACCCCGAGACGGGCACTACCACCCAGGGCGAAACAGTCGAAGAGGCGGTTGCCAATCTGAAAGAGGCAACGGCGCTCTATCTGTCGGAGTTTCCGCTCGCCGCTCCCGGACACCCCGTAGTCACCATGTTCAGCCTGCCGGCACATGCCTAAGTTGCCGCGCACCTCCGGGGCGGCAATCGTCAAAGCCCTGGAGCGTCTCGGTTTCGCAAAGATTCGTCAGTCCGGCAGCCATGTCGTCATGCGGCGCGGACTCGAAGCTTGTATGGTGCATTAGATCGTGGCGCCCGGGCTATGCCGCGGCCGGCACCGTGGATGACGTGGTCACATGCGAAAGCGAACGGTCGATTCGCCTTGCTCCGCGAACAACGCGTGCCTGGTCTGCCCGCATAAATCGTCGATCAGCCCGGTCAGATACGCCCAGAAGTCAGCCCGGTCAACAGTCTGGGTCACCAATTCCGCGGGCAGGAATCGACGCATTTCCTTCCTGAACCCGGCTGCGACATCAGGCACCGCGTGCAAAGACAGTCGTCGCTCTTCAAGCAAGCGCAGAAAGTCTTGCTGCGCGCACCGATGATCCGATAACTTGACTGGCACCAGATCGATGTGCGGCTTCACGCCCTGCTGATGCAGCCACGCCATATCCCACAAGTCGCGATGCTTGATGCGATTGGGACGCAAAGCGAAAGCCACCAGCTTGTCGGCGAATATTTCCTCGCGGCTTTCGACATTAAGGATCAGCCCGCTGGTGCCCATCTCGACGCCATAGGGATTGAGGAGAACCATCGGTCGCGCCCGGTGGCTGGGAATGGCGCACACATCGATATTGATGCGCTGCGCCGGCAGATCCTTGCGACCGGGTCGGGTTTGCACCTTGAGCTTCCAGGTGTCGACGTTGCCCTGCTCGCGCACCGGTTCACTGACCTCGACCTTGAATCCATATTTGGTCATCAAGCTATCGATCAACACCTTTGCCATTGCCGACAGGCTTTCCCGATCGAAGTCCGCGCCGCCGGTGAAGTCCAGATCCTCGCTCAAGCGATTTGAGCCGTAACACACGCGCAGGCAGGTGCCGCCGATGAACGTCAGCCTGGCCAACATGCCGGCATGGCTGAGCACGCGCAGGATGTCATGGTGCAGCAACTCTTTCTCAACCACGGTGCGCAGCGGCGCCAAATCGCGCCGGCTTTTCAGGGCTTCATCGACCAATTTGTCAAACAGGCTCATGCACTGCGCTCCAGTCGATCAAATCCATATTCCGGTGCGTCGCGCGCATGTCGCGCAAGGCCTGCGCCACACTGGCCCGCCACAAGCCGCAACGCGCGTCATAGCTCAGTTGCGCCGCGATCTCAGCAGGCCGCTGCGTCGTGTGCACAAATTCCATGCTGCCCCAGCGGCCACAGGAAATGACGTTGCTGCGCCCGGATGACATGATCGAAATCCGGTTGATCGGCACCTGCGAAATCACCCCGGCGTCGCTCAGCACGGTTTCCAGGCTGATGTAGTTGAAGCCGTCGGCGCGCAGATACGCAGCCGCACGAAACAAGGTCAATCCATCGGCGGGCAAGGCTGGTTCGTAGAGGTATAACCCGCGACAGACGCGGGCCAGAATACCTGCCTGCACACTGCGCGTGAGCAGGGCCTTGAAGGCTGCATCGGACAAATCCGGCAGCAGCGCCCGGAGATCATGCGGGCTGAAGATGCAATGCGCGGCGCTGGCAAGCTTTGCCAAGCTTTGCGACAGTTGCCGGAGAGGTTGCATTTTATACAACTACACAATAAGTTTCATTTACTGTAACTTATTGTGTAGTTATTGACAAGCCAAGCGCGCTGAGTTGCGCTACATGCCTTGCATTTGTATCTACATCTTTACAAATGGCCGGGAGTTGTCCGAGAGATAGCGCAGGAAAAGGAACGACAGCATGTAGTCGCGAAAATCGTCCGCATCCATCGCCCCGCGCAGTTGGTCGGCGATGCCCCAAAGGATATTGCCGAGCTGCTTTTGGTTGGTGTCGTTCATTTTTTCGGGCGCCGTTTGATTTCGCTTTCGATAGCCTTGAGGTCAGCTTCGTCCCCTGCGTCGGCTTCTTTTGCTTCCCGGCCTTTGCGCTGCTGGTCATAGCCCTGAT
>JBEIFV010000109.1:0-20191 GCA_040382235.1 Burkholderiales bacterium | reverse complement strand
CCGGCGCGCCCCCCGCTTGTTGGTGCGGGCCGCGCGGGGTGGGGCCCGTGCCTTGCTTGGGCGACTCGGGGGGCCGATGGCCACGCGCCGGGCGGCGGCCCCGCCGCTGGCCGATCCGGCGCTGGCGGCCACGCGCTGGGTCGAGCAAGGCATTGCGCACAACAATGCCGGTGAGCTGGCGGACGCTGCGATTTGCTTCGAGCGGGCGCTGGCCCTGGATCCAGGCTCGATTCCGGCACTGCACGGCCGCGCTGCCATGCACACCCTGGCCGGCGATCACGCGGATGCGATCGCCTTGTGCGACGAGGTGCTGGCGCAGGCGCCCGGACATGCCCAAGCGTGGATCACGCGCGCGGTGTCCGCACGCGCGCTGGGCAATCTGGATGACGCACTGCAGGCCTTTCGCCGTGCGGTCGAATTGCAGCCGCAGGCGGAATTGATCTCATGTGTCGGTGGCATCCTGTTTCAGCAAGGCCATATCGAAGAGGCATTGGCGCACATGGATCGGGCGCTCGCATTGGATCCGCATGCGGATGCGATTCACAGCAACCGCCTTTTCATCCTGAACCACGACACCCGCCTGTCGCCCGCGCAGATCGCGGAGCAGCATTTCGCCTGGGGGCGGGCGGTGGAAGCGCGCATGGCGGCGGCGCGGGCGCCGCACGACAACGATCCGGACCCTGATCGGCGCCTGAAAATCGGCTATGTGTCGGCGGATTTGCGCACCCATTCGGTGGCATTCTTCCTGGCGCCGGTGCTGGAACATCACGACCGCGAGCGCTTCGAGGTCACTTGTTATGACAACCATGTGGGCGCGGGAGACGGCTTTACAAAACGGTTGATGTCGTTCGCCGATCACTGGGTAAAGACCGCTGGCCTGGACGATGCATCACTGGCGCGCCGCATTCGCGAAGATCGTATCGATATCCTGGTCGATTTATCCGGGCATACAGGCGGCAATCGCCTGCCGGTATTTGCGATGAGGCCGGCGCCGGTGGGTGCGACCTGGTTTGGCTACATGAATACCACCGGGCTCAAGTCCATCGACTATCGCCTGAGCGACGCATGCCTGTGCCCGCCGGGTTGTGAATCGCGCTACTCCGAAGCGATCTATCGCCTGCCGCACGCCGCGGCATGGTCGGCCGCTCCGGACGCCCCCGAGCCCGGCCCGCCGCCGTCCCTGGCGCGCGGGCATCTGCGCTTCGCTTCCTTCAACAACTGGACCAAGGTCTCGGACCAGGTCATCGACGTCTGGTCCCGCATCCTCAAACGCGTACCGTCGGCGGAACTTCTGGTACTGGCCGCCGGCGGCGACACGCCAGGCGGCGGCGCGGCGGTGCGCGCGAAGTTCGTAGCGCGTGCGATCGACCCGCGGCGAATTCTGGTCGAAGGAATCAAGCCGCTCGACAAATTTCTGGCGACCGTGGCGAGCGCCGACATCGCGCTCGACCCATTCCCCTACAACGGTGGCACCACCACCCTGCACACGCTGTGGATGGCCGTGCCGGTGATCAGCATGGTGACCAGCCATGAAATCGGGCGTGTATCCGAGGGTTTGCTAGGCGTTGTCGGTCTGGCGGACCTGTGCACGCACTCGCCGGAGCGCTATGAGGAAGCTGCGGTCACCCTCGCCAACGACGTGGCAAGGCGCACGTTCTTGCGCTCCTATCTACGTCCGCAAATGCAGGCCGGTCAGGCGATGAACGGGGGTGAAATGGCCTCTAATCTCGAAAAAGCGTATAGAGCCCTATGGCATAATTGGATCGATGGTAAGTACTCGCGAACATCACAACTGGAGGGTTGAAAATGCAAGTAGCCGAAGCGTTGGCAGTAACCAGAGTCGATCAATTCATCGAGAACTTTTTGACTGCTGTCGATTTTCAGGAAGCCGTTGAAATCACGCCCGAAACCGAGATTGCCAGCCTGTCGGAATGGGATTCCCTGGCTGCGCTGGGCGTGATCGTGATGTTCGACATGGAATACGGCAAGACCATCACCGGCAATGATCTCAAGGCGTCCAGAACCATCGCCGATTTATTCGCGCTGGCTGTCTGAGCGCCGGAGAAACGCATGGCTTATGCCGTCTTGCGCCATGTTCGCTATGCGGGATTGACTTCCTGCGTTCCCGGCGGGTCCGTCTCCAACCTGGATTGCCCGCCGGAACAGCGCGCCGAGCGGGAACGACTGGTGCGCAACATCGGCATCGATCACCGGCGCGTGTGCGCCCCCGGCGTCTGTTTTTCTGACCTGGCGCAGCGCTCTGCCGAAGCCCTGCTCGACAAGCTTGGCTGGGAGCGTTCGGAGATCGATGCGGTCGTGGTGGTGACGCAATCATCGGACTACGCCTATCCCGGTACGGCGGTGTTGATGCAGGACCGTCTCGGTCTGCCGCAATCCTGCCTGGCGTTTGACATCAACCTAGGTTGTTCGGGCTATCCCTACGGCTTGTTCGTGGTTGGCAGCATGGTGTCGGCCGGCCATATACGCAAGGCCTTGCTGCTGGTAGGCGACAAGTCGACCAATACCGATTCAAAGGATATGGGCTTCGTTGTGTTGTTCAGCGATGCGGGGACCGCGACCGCGCTTGAGTACGACGAAAGCGCGCCGCCGATGCATTTCGACATGCATTCCGATGGCAGCGGTTACAAGGCCATTTACTGCCCGGCCGGCGGCAATCGCATGCCGCTGGAGAAACATCATCTCGATCGCGTTCTCGGGCCGGACGGCGTCATGCGGCGTGCGGTCGACATCGTGCTCGACGGTCCTGCCATACTGAACTTCTCCATCACCCGGGTTCCGCCCGCGGTCAGTGCGTTGCTGGAAGCGGCAGGCGTACAGGCCGATGGCATCGACTATTTCCTGTTCCACCAGGCAAACCGGTTGATCAACGAGACCATTCGCAAGAAGCTCAGACTGCCGGTCGAAAAAGTGCCATCGACGCTGCTCGATTTTGGCAATACCAGTTCAGCCTCGATACCTCTCACCATGACCATGCACACGCGCGAGCTTCTCGCGGGTGCGGGCGGCAAAGCGTTGTTGAGCGGGTTCGGCGTCGGTCTCTCATGGTCGTCCTGCATCATGGACGTACGCGGCGCGGTCATGCCGCCGCTGGTCGAATACTGAGATTGCAATGGACCAGCCGTTCAATCCGTTCAGTCTGGGCGGGCGCCGCGTGCTGGTCACGGGTGCTTCATCCGGCATCGGCCGGCAGATCGCGATTCATTGTTCGAGCATGGGGGCACACGTGGTTGCCTGCGGTCGTGACCAGGCGCGCCTTGATTCACTGATGCGCGAGCTGGCAGGTGAAGGCAACCTCGCCGTGCGCGGCGACCTCACCGCCGATGAAGGCATCGCGGCGCTGGTAGCGCAGGCCGGCACGCTCAATGGCGTGGTGCATTGCGCGGGGATTTCGCGGCTGGCGCCGATCAAGATGGTCAACGCCCGGCATCTGCATGAAGTCAGCGCGATCAATTTCGATGCGCCCGTGCTCCTGACCCAGCGCCTGCTGGCCAAGGGCAGCATCGCCGGCGGCGGCTCGATCGTGTTCATTTCTTCGATCGCCGCGCATATCGGTGTGCCCGGCGTTGGCATCTACTCCGCATCCAAAGCAGCGCTGATCGCCATGATGCGCTGTCTGGCGATGGAGGTGGTCAAGCGCGGCATTCGTGCCAACTGTCTGTCGCCTGCGCTGGTGGAGTCGCCCCTTTTGGATGCCACCGAGCAACTGGTCGGCTCACTCGACGCCGAACGCGGCAACTATCCGCTGGGTTTCGGCAAGCCTGAAGATGTGGCCAATGCTGCGGTATTTCTGCTGTCCGAGGCTAGTCGCTGGATCACAGGCACCACGATCGTGATGGACGGTGGTCTGACGATCAGCTAGCAGTTGCCGCGCCGACTTCATGAACGCAGGCCTGCTACCCGTAGACACGCATGATTCAGCCAATCTCCCGCCCGAACGCCGGCCTGCCCTTGCCGGCCGCAGCATGAACGAGCGCCTGATCATCATTGGCGCCGGCGGTTTCGGCCGCGAGGTGATGGTATATGCCGAGGATTGCGGCAGCTTCAACCTGAAGGGCTTTCTCGACAGTCGCAGCCACATTCTCGATGGTTACGGTCGCGGCCTCGGCATTATTGGCGACCCGCTTACCTATGTGCCAGAGCCGGGCGACATATTCATCTGCGCGTTGGGTAGTCCGGCCGAGCGGCGCATCTACGCGCAACCGATTCTTGATCGGGGCGGCGTGTTCGCGACCATCCGTCACCCGAAATCGGCGATGACGATCTACAGCACCCTCGGCCACGGATGCATTCTGGCGCCGCACGTGGGTATCTCCTGCGACGTGCGCATCGGCAACTTTGTCTCGCTCAACGAGTATGCGATCGTCGGGCACGATGCGCGTATCGGCGACTGGTGCCAGATCAACGGCCACGTGACCATCGCCGGCGGTGCTGAAATCGGTCCTCTGGTGACAATCCATCCGAATTCGGTCGTTCTCTCCGGTGCACGCATCGGCGAAGGGGTGACCGTGGGCGCCGGCAGCGTGGTGGCAGGCCGGATTCCTCCCGGCGTGACCGTGATGGGCAACCCGGCGCGCCGCTTCTCCTACAAATGAGGTAACCATGCAAAGCCTTCGTCCCCAATTGATGCATCTGCTGGAGTCCGGCGCACCGGAACCGGACAACAGCGACCTTGAGGTGCGGCCGGTGATCCTGCTGGCACCCAACTCGCACCTGGGAAAGATGTTCGTCCCCGGTGTGGTGGCGCGCTTGCCGAACGCGGTCGCCGTGATCGATGACTACAGCGTCGAGCCCGAGATTTGCGGCTTGCCGCGCTGGTCCACCTTCGAATTCGCCACACGGGCCCCCGCGCTTGGCAACGCGTTGGCGCTGGATTTTTCGGTGGGCCATTTTTCGGCCGCCATGTTTCGCGCAATGTGCGCGCAAGCGAACGTCGAGTGCCGCGATTTCGTCGCCGCGCACGGGCATTTCGGCCTGCCTTCGGTATTCGAGACCGCGCGCGAATACCGCGCCAACACGCTCTCGCGGATCGATGATTTCCTCGCTCTCGAGAAGCGCCTGGCCGACGATGCCAGCCGCGAAACGCTGTACGGCATGTTGCTGTTTCGCCTCTCCTACGACCGCCAGCGTGCGCGCGACATCATGTTCGGCTCGGCCGAGGAGTATTTCGCCGACAGTCTGGCCGGCAAGACTTTCATCCTCGGCGATCGCGAGTACTTCGTCGATTGCGGCGCGCACCAGGGCACCATCGTCGCGCGCTTCCTCGGCGCCTGCAACTGGAAGTGCGACGGCGTCGCCGCATTCGAACCGGACCGCAAGAACTTCAAGATGCTGCAGAAGTATTGCCTGTTGCCGATCCCGAACCTGAAGCTTGTCAACAAGGCGCTGTCGGACCGCCACGAGACCCTGCGCTTCGTCGAAACCGGCACCATGTCCAGCTATGTGTCGGATGCCGGCAACATCAGCGTGGACACGACGAGGCTTGACGACGAGCTCGATCGCATGACCTTCCTCAAGATGGATATCGAGGGCTTCGAGTCGCGCACGCTCGAAGGCGGCGCCCGGCTCATCGCGCGCCACCGCCCGCGCATGGCCATCGCCGCCTACCATTACGCCACCGACATGCTCGACATTGTCGACACCATCGACCGGCTGGCCGACGGCTACCACATCCGCCTGCGCCAGCATTTCAACTACTACTACGATTCCATCATTTACGCCTCGCCTATGCGCGGCTGGGAGAGCGCATGATCGACCCATATGTGTCCGCAGACGAAGTGGCGCGTTCGCGTGCCTTGCTCGATGACGTTGTGCGGCGTTGCCGCGATGATCGCTGGGCCGAGTTTCCGCCGGATGTGCGCGAACGCGTTGCCGGCGGGCGCATGCCCGGCATCGTTCTGATGGGGCTGGATCGCTATATCCTCGACGAGCATTTGCGCCTGGTCGATTGCGTCCTGGCCAACAATCCCGGCATGGAAATGCGGGCGGTCGTATCCGACAGTTTCGACACCATCAGCGACCCGGCCCTGATTGAAAGCCGCGGCTGGCGCTTCCTCACCACGCGGGAATTCTTCGAGCGCACGGCCGAATTCAAGGATTGCATCGTCGTCGACCGCTACTGCACCTGGATCCCGGCGGTCCGCTACAAGGCGCAGCTCAAGCGGGCCGGCCTGCCGGTGCTGCGCTTCGAGCAGTTCATGAATATGCCGGGCCTGAATCCCGCGGGTGGCTACTACAAGGCGCAGTCGGATTTCATGCTCGAACATCTTGACCAGATGCTGGGGCTGGCCGACGGATTCGCCGACGCCAAGTCGGTCAAGGTGCTGTACAACACGCTGGCGGGCTTCATCAGCATGAACTTCGTGTACTTCGGCCTGTCCTGCGACGATCATCGGGAACGCTATTTCCCGAGCGACGTGGGATTCGAGTTTTCGGACCGCGAAGTGTTGGCCGATGTCGGTGCCCTCGATGGCTCCGAGGTGCTGATCTTCGCCGAGAAGATGGGCCGCAAGTTCAAGGGCATTCACGCCTTCGAACCCGACAAGCGGAACTTCCGCAAGCTCACGCGCAAGGTCAATGCCTATATCGCCGAGCACGGCGCGCTCGACATCTATTGCCACAATTTCGGCTGCTACGACCGCAACGACTATCTCGCGTTCTCGGGCACCGACTATGCGGTGACCGTGGGCGACAGCCGGGCCGAAGACGGCAAGGGTTTGCTGATGGCCCGCATCGATGACGTGCTCGATGAAATGAGCTACCTGCGCCTGGAAGCCGAGGGCTCGGAGGCGGCGGTGCTGCGCGGTGCCGCGGGCCTGATCCGCCGCGACAAGCCGAAGCTGTGCGTCTCCACTTACCACCGAACCGAGGATTTCCTGGTGCTGCCGCAGATGATTCGCGAGTTCGACCGCGGGTACGAAATGAAGCTCAGGCACCAGTCGCTCGAGTACGGCGTGCTCTGCCTGTACTGCCGTTGAGCAGGCGCGGCGCCGCCACATGCGTTCGCTGATGCACCCCGAGGACTACGTTTCGCCGGCGGTGTTTGCGGCGGAACAGCGCGGCATCTTCAGCCGCCTGTGGATGCTCGTGGGGACGCGCGCCATGCTCGCCGCGGAGGGCGACTACCGCACCTGCACGCTTGCCGGAAAGCCGCTGGCGCTGCGCAATTGCGGCGGCAAGATACGTGCATTCCTGAATGCTTGCCGCCATCGCGGGGCGCGACTGTTGGCCGACGAGTTCGGGGCAGGTGCACTGGTGTGCCCGTATCACGGCTGGAGCTACAGCGCGGAACTGGCGCTTGACGGCGTTCCCCGCAACAACTCCTTGTTCCAGTTTTCGGCAGACGAAATGAGGCAGCGCGGATTGATCGAGTTCGCCGTTTGCGAGGTCGGCGACCTGGTGTTTGTCAACCTGGCCGATAAGCCGCTTGCGATCGAGGAGCAGTTCGCCCCCCATCTGCTTGCCATGCTTGCGGCTTCTTCAGTGAAGATGGACAGCCAGTATGCGTATACGCGCTTCGATTGCGGCTTCAACTGGAAACTCGGCATTGAGAACATCAAGGATCCGCTGCATGTCGAAGTGCTGCATCGCGGCACCTTTCCCGACTACTTTGATACCCGCGCCGACCGCAATGCGGTGCCGCCGATCGACCACGCCGCCGATCCCGCACATGACTGGCGCAGCGTCGCCTTGAGCGAGGTCAGTGACGTCTGGGACGTGCCCATGAGCGAAGGCGATCGTGAATGGCACGCTCTGGTCGAGCGTCTGGACGGCAAGCAGGCCTATCGCGGTATCCATCTGTTTCCCAACGTCAACCTGATGATCGTCGCCGGGGCGGTGTTTTCAATTCAGGTCTACAACCCGATTGCGCCGGATCGCACCGAGATCCAGATGCTTGCAGCCACCACGCGGCCGCTGGCGCCATTTGCACACAAGCCGCTGGTGCTGTGGGAACATCTCAAGAGCGACATGACTGTCCTCGGTCAGGATATCGAATGCCTGGAGAACTTGCAGGCGGGCTTGCACGCTGTCAATTTCGATTTCGTGCACGGAGCCTATGAGGCGCAACTGGTCGACTTTCACGCAGTCTGCAAGTCGCTTTGCAGCGTTGCTGGCGGGGCTGCGTCGTGAAGCTGGTGATCGTGGCCCAGGACGCGCAATCCTTGCGCCAGGCCGCGGCTGTGGCCGCGGCCGCGGGGATCGAACTGGCAGGCGTGGTGGCGCCCGGCTGGGCGCCGCAGGCGGCGCTGCTGCCGGCAGCGCTGATCACCGATGCGGCTGCGCAATTGGATCCACGCGACTGCAACTTGTATGTCGCCGGTGACTCCACCATGCTCAATTCGCAGCGCCTGGCCGCCATGTTGCAGTACAAGGCAGCCGGGTTTCGCTTCGCCACATTGGTCGCACGCGATGCGCTGGTCGATGCTGGTGTTCGCCTGCGCGAAAATACGCTGATTGGTTTCCGTTCACGCCTGGAGGCAGGGGTGGACGTGGGTGCCAATGCGGTGATCGGCGATCTGGTGGCGATCGGGCACGGTGCACGCATCGGCCAATCCACGTGGATCGGCAGGGATTGCGTTATCGGTGAAGACTGTCGTGTCGGCAAGCATTGCGTTCTGGGAGAGGGTGTTCGTCTGGCTCCCGGTTGCGTGCTCGAACCCTGGTCGGTGCTTGCTGCGGGATACCGGCTTGGCGCCTCACCCCGCGTAGCGATTTTCATCGACACGCTGTTTCGCGCCCCGGTTGTGGTGCGTGGGCACGCGAGGCCTGAAAGGTCGAGATCATGAGCGAAGCCGCCACCCGTCCGCTGCACTACATCGAGCCGCAAAGCTTTGAGGCGGAGCGACGCACGCTGTTCGGCGCGGCTTGGGTGTTCGCTGCCATGCGGCCGGAGGTTGCCCTCGACGGCGACTTCGTGCGAGTGGCCCTGGCCGGCAGCGAACTGATTGTGCGCAACAGCCGTGGCGTTATTCGAGCCTTTGCCAACGTCTGCTCGCACCGCCACTCGCGCCTGTGCCTGGAGCCGCGTGGCAACGGCCCGATGCGCTGCCCTTATCACGGATGGGTCTACAGCCACGAAGGTATCCCGGTGGGCATACCCTTCAAGGACCAGTTTCCGCAGGTGCTGGCCGACCCGGCCGGGTTTCGTCTGCAGGAGCATGTGACCGACAGCGTCGGCGATTTCATTTTTGTGCGCATGGCAACCGAGGGCGTCAGCCTGGTGGAGTACCTGGGTGCGACAGCGGTCTCCTTTCTGCAGGGCGTCTCCAGCGGGGCGGGCGATCTGCTCGACGAATACACCAAGGAGGTGCCCGCCAACTGGAAGATCGTGGTGGAGAATTCGCTCGAGGGCTATCACGTGCCGGTGGTCCACTCGCGTACCCTGGGTGCAGCCGACGGCATGGCCACCGGATACGAGGCGGTGATGGAGGACATTGCCTCGCCGCGCCACAGTTCGATGACCAAGCGTGCCGAAGCCGGCTGGCTTGGCAAATGGACGCGCATGTCGCGTGCCATCGGCGACTGGCCGTTTCGCTTCGACCACTACATTCACTATCTGATCTTTCCCAACCTGACGATCACCTCGTTCCTCGGCTACAGCTTTCACGTGCAGCGCTTCGATCCTCTGAATCATCTTGCGACGCAGGTGCACTCGCGCATTCTATCGAGCCGGTTTTCCGGCCAGTCAGAAGCCGGGCGGCGCATGATCGCGAAGATGCACGCCGACGGTATCGATTTCACTCATCGGGTTTTTGCCGAAGACCTGACGGTGTGCGCGTCAGTGCAAGCAGGCATGTCGCAGGCCGCGCGCCCGGCAGTGCTTGCCGCCGATCACGAACTGCGGGTACTGCATTTCCAGCGGGCCTATCTGGCCTCACTGGCAAGTACTTGAAGTCGGCACACGGTGTCGCCAGGCTTGGCCGCCGGCGCGCCCCATTGAGCGCGCACCACCTGGCTGGCGTGGCGGGCGCCTAGTTCGCGGGGCCGACGGCGCGGCTCACCGCTCCGACTATCGCATCGATTTGGGCCGGAGCGAGATACGCGTGAAATGGCAGGCCGACCAGTTCCTCGCACAAGCGGTCGGACTCGCACAGTGGGCCGGCGCGCGGCAATTCCGCAAAAGCCTGATGCCGGTTCAACGTCGGCAGGTACCACCTGCGGGTTTCGATGCCCGCCGCTGCGCACGCCACTTCGATGGCTTCACGCAAGCCTCCGGGCCTGACGCGGAAGCAAAGCAAAGTGCGCACAGTGCCGCTTGGCGCCTGCTGCCAGACCGGTGCCAGGCCTGGCAGCGCGCGCAGACGGGCGGAGTAGCGGTCGAACATTTCTATACGGGCGGCCGACAGGGTCGGCCACTTGGCTAGATTGGCCAGCCCGATCGCGGCGTGATACTCCGACATCTTGGCGTTGATGCCCGGAATTTCCACCTGGCCCGCAGGCGTCAGCTGGTGCGGATCGAGGTTGATGCCGAAATTCGAAAGTTTGCGGATGCGCGCGATCAGGTCGAAATCGCGGCTGATCACCAGTCCGCCTTCACCCGAGGCGAGGGATTTGGTGGCGTGCAGACTGAACACCAGCGTGGCGCTGCCGCATTCCCACTGGTTGCCGAATGCGCCGGCGACATCGATGACCACCGGCACGCCGGTCTCGGCCTGAAACGCGTCCCATTCCCGCATCTCGTGCGGACAGCCGAAGGTCGCCACCGGCAGAATCGCGGCCAGCTCCATGCCTTGCAGCGCGGCGCGCGCGATTGCAGGCGTCAGAAGCCAGGATTGCGCATCCACGTCCGCGATCACCGGCACGTATCCGGCCCGAATAACGGCTGTCGCGGTGGCAACGAATGTCAATGCCGGTACCAGCACCTTCGAGCCCGGTTTCAGGTCGAGCGCGATCAGGGCCAGTTCCAGCCCCGCCGTGCAATTGCTTACCGTCGTCAGGTGCAGCGCCTTGTCAGTGCGCGAGGCGAACATGCCGATCAGCGCGCCTTCCAGCTCGCGCACCAGCGGACCGAAGTTCGAGTACCAGCGGGACGCATCGATGCGCTTGAGCCAGGGCAGGAGTTCTTCGGCCAGCGGCATGTCCGGCACCAGAAGGGGGATGCGTTTCGAGGTCATCGCGTCTCGGAGTCCCAGAGTGAGTGTCGATCGAGAAAAGTTTCCACCAGCTTGCGCGCGCGCGCGACAGCGCCGCTCCAATCGCCCGCCGCGGTCTGCCGGACGATGCGCAGTGTGCCGGGGTACCATGGGCTGTCATCGCGTTCGGTCAGCCAGAACATGCCGCCGCTGAATTTGAGCAGCATCAACACAGGCTTGCCCATTGCTCCCGCCAGATGTGCGACCGAGGTATCGACCGTGATCACAAGGTCCAGCTGCTCCACGATCGCGGCGGTGTCGGCGAAATCGCGGATACCGTCAGCCGGGTCGAAAATCGCGGGAGCTGCGGCGCATTGTAAAAGCTCGTCGCGGCCGGCGCCAACTTGCAAACTGACCCAGGCGACACCGGTGATGTCCGTCAGGGCGGCGTAATCGGCCAACGGCAGGCTTTTCTCCGCGCGCTGATCGTCGTCCTGTCGGCCACCTCCCCATGGGTTGGAGCTCCACACAAGTCCGATGCGGGCACGTGCCTGGCGTGGCGGCAGCCTTGCGCGCCAGTGGACCAGCTTTTGCGGCGCGGCGTGCAAATAGGGAATCGTCGCCGGAATGGTGGCCAGTGTGGTGTTGAAGGCGAGCGGCAAGCTCATGAAAGGGCAGTGCAGGTCAAATGCTGTCTTGTCGGCAGTCTCGTTCTCGGCAATCCAGCTGGTGACCCCCTGAACCTGTGCAAACAGTTCGAGCATGGTGCGCGGCACGCGCACATGCACCGCTGCAGCGCCGCGTGCGGCCACCAGCGGGACGTAGCGAATCATTTGCAGGGTGTCGCCAAGTCCTTGCTCCGCCCACAGCAATATTCGCTTGCCGTCAAGCGGCTCGCCGCGCCACTGCCTGGCACGCTCGAAAGTGTATGCGCCGGCAAGCTTGGCCGCGATCTCCCAGCGCGCTTCGAAGATCGCGAAGCCCTCCGGCAAGTGGCCAAGTTGAAACAACATGAGCGCCAGATTGAGGGTCGCGCCCTGGAAGTCCGGCTTGAGTGCCAGCGCTTCACGGTACAGTGCGGCCGCACGCATCGGGCGATTCGCATTACCGCACAGAACGGCCAGGTTATAGCGCAGGTTGGCGTCATCCGGGCGACGTTTCAAAGCTTCGCAAAAAAAGACGTCGGCCGCATCGAACCCTTGACGCCTGAAAATCAGCATGCCCAGGTTGTTGAGCAACACCTGGGAGCTTGGCGCCAATCGCAGGCCATCGCGAAGGACATGTTCGGCGTCGTCTTGCCGGTTGGCCGCTTGCAGCGCCAGGCCAAGCTGGTTGCATACTTCTGGCTCGCCCGGCAACAACTCGCGTGCCCGATTGAGGTCGTCAACGGCCGCTTCGAGGTCGCCGCGTGCACGCGCTTGTTCGCCGCGGATCAGGGCAGCAGAGCCGGGCTCGGACGCCAGATCCGCAGCCTCGTCGTAAGCCTCCTGGGCGTCAGCCTGCTGACCATCGCCGGCATAAGCACGCGCCAGCCAAAGCCAGGCATCCACAGATTGCGGGTGCAGCGCAGTTGCTTCACGCAGGCTCGCGACCGCCGTTCCACTTTGGCCGACGTTGATCAGGGCTATCGCGGAATCCAGTGCCAATGGCGGCGGCGCCAGCGGCGCGGGACGCCGTTGGCCGCGGAAAAGACTGCGCAGCCGACCGATCATCAAGGAGTGAGGGAAAGCCTCAGGCAGCCGAATAGCTGCCGGATTTGCCGCCGTGCTTTTCCAGGAGGCGTATATCGGTCATGCACATGCCGCGATCCGCGGCCTTGCACATGTCGTAGATGGTGAGCAGGCCGATCTGCACCGCGGTCAGTGCTTCCATTTCGACACCGGTGCGTCCGAGAGTTTCCGCGGTGGCCTTGCAGAGCACCGCCGAGCGCTGGCGATCGACACTGAATTCAACCGCCACGTGCGTCAACGGTAATGGATGGCAGAGGGGAATCAGCTCGGCGGTGCGCTTGGCCGCCTGGATCGCGGCGATGCGGGCGATGCCCAGCACGTCGCCCTTTTTTGCCGTGCCGGATTCGATCAGCGTCAGGGTCGCGGGAAGCATCAAAATCGTTCCCGCGGCGGTCGCGCTGCGATGGGTTTCAGTCTTGGCGGCGACATCGACCATGTGGGCCCTGCCTTGTGCATCGAAATGCGTCAGCGGGGAATCGGGAATCGCGGCGGCCGGAGCGCTCATTTGCTTGCGAATTGATACAAATCGATTGGATCGCGACTGCGCGCGGCGGGAACATTGTGCCCCGGGAAGTATCATACCATCCATGAATTACCGTCTTTCCTGGTGGCGTCGCCTGTTGGCTGCCGGCCTATGTCCTTTGCTTGCGATCACGCCCGCGGGCATGGCGCAGAATCTGCCCAATCTCGGTGATGAATCGGCCAACGCGCTGTCGCCGCAGATGGAGCGCCGCATCGGCGAATCCTATTATCGTGAACTCAGGCGCGACCTTTCCTATCTCGACGATCCCGAGCTCAAGTCCTATGTCGAGGAACTGGGCGCGCAATTGATCGCGTCGGGTCCGGAACCCGGGCTCGAGGTTGAGTTTTTCGTGATGAAGGATCCGACCATCAACGCGTTCGCGATGCTGGGGGGCTTCATCGGCGTCAATACCGGACTTCTGCTGGCGGCACAAAGCGAATCCGAGGTTGCCAGCGTGGTGGCCCACGAATTGGGGCATCTGACGCAGAAGCATATTGCACGCAGCGTCAGTGCAGGGCAGCGCACTTCGGTGGTCTCGATGATCGCGATGGCGCTGGCGCTCCTGGCCGCGCGCTCCAATGGGCAGGCGGCCGCCGGCGCCCTGGCTGGCGCGCAGGCCTTTCAGGTGCAGTCGCAGCTGGCCTATTCGCGCGATTTCGAGCGCGAAGCCGATCGGGTCGGGTTCGATACCCTGCAAAAAGCCGGCTTCGATGTCAGCGCGATGCCGGCTTTTTTCGAGCGACTGCAGCGCGCCGGTCGCGCCTACGATTCGAGCGCACCGGTTTACGTGCGCAGCCATCCGCTGACCACCGAACGCATCGCCGACGTGCGCAATCGGGCGCAGGGTGCGCGCTATCGCCAGCGGATCGACAGCCTGTCGTTTCAATTGGCGCGCGCCAAGTTGCGCGCCACAGCCGATGCCTCGGTCGATGGCGTGCGCGACGCCTTGAAGTTCTTTTCTTCACAAATCGCCGACAAGACCTATGCCAGCGAGACGGCGGCGCGTTTCGGTCACGCCGAGGCCTTGTTGCTGGCGCGCGACTTCAAGGGTGCGCAGGCCGTGCTGGCGCCGCTGCCCAAGTCGATCGCGCATCCGATGATCGACGCCCAGGCCGCGCGCATTCGCAGTGCCGTCGGCGATACCGCCGGCGCGGTTTCGGTGTTGCGCACCGCCGCTGCCAGGTATCCGCAGGTCCGCCATCTGCAGATGGCATTGGCCGAGGCCTTGCAGGTGGACGGCAGGCATGCCGAGGCGCTCGAACTGCTCGAATTTCAGGCGCGCACCAACCGCGGCGACCCCAGGGTGTTCGAGATGCAGGCGCGCAGTTTCGCGGCCACTGGCCGGACCATGTCGCAGCACCAGGCTCTGGGCGAGTACTACGCCCTGATAAGCGGGGCACAGTCGGCGATGGAACAGTTTCAGATTGCCCGCTGCGCAGGCGGTGGCGATTTTTATCAGCAATCGATTCTGGACTCGCGCATTCGCGATATGTGGGAGCGCATGGTGGCCGAGCGTGCCGATCGTGGCGAGGGTGACAAAGGCCCCGCACCCGCGGGCGCCGCGGCGCGCCAGCGGCTGCCGCTGCCGCAGTTGCAAGGGCGGTGTCCCTGAAACTTCCGGGTTGAGGAAGCACTGAGCCGGGCGGCGGCGAACGAATATTTATCCCGTCGCACGCCGAGGTCAACCCACTTTTGGTTCGCAGCCCCGTGGTGCCGCGCCTTGTTCAGCGCTTGCCTGAAATAGCAAGGATGACCGGGCAGGCCGCTGGCGGCTTACTTCTGGGGCGATTCGAAATACGCGTCGTACAACAGGTCGAAGGTCTTCTCGGTTTCGGCCAGCAGGTGTTCCTCACCGGTGGCGCGGCGCTGGGCGCCCTGCAGCAAAGTCTCGATGCCGGCGGCCTCGGGAACCGGGTCACCACCGATATCCAGCGCATGAATGATGGCGGCAATGCGCGTCAAGGCGGGATCCTTGGCAAGCCCGAAGGAGTCAAGCAGCACCTCGTAGGTGACTTGGCTCGCCGAATTGCTGAACATCGCCCCTTCGAAGCCGAAAGTCACGGCGGTCTCCGGGGCTGCCTGGTCACGCTCGCCCCAAAACACCCGGCCTTCAGCATCAATGAAACGGCGGATCAGCCAGGCCGAGGCCAGGCGGTCGGCCCACAGCGGCCGGCGCGTCACCCAGACCCGGCGGAAAAACTTCTGACGGGTGCGCATCTCCTGGGTGCTGGAGAGGTCGGGATTGCCTGGAAACAGGATCTTGCGGACGTCCGCCTCCATTGCGCCCAAGGCCAGGGCGGTGCGCTTGCGTGTTTCGCTGGGGAAAAAATCCAGCGCCGAAACCGACTCCATCTCGCGCCTGAGCCTGATCAGGCTGCGCGACAGCGTGGTCGGATCGGATACTCCGAAGCCGGCCCGCAGGCTTTCGATATTCTTGGTCAGCTCGACGTAACGGGCGCTGCGGTCGAATAGCTGGGTAAATGTGCGGCTTTGCAAGGCGTCGGCCACCGTGTTGAGCAGGTGGAAGCTGCCGCCGCTGCCGCTGATATGTTCTCCCAGGCGCTGCAGGCCCTGGCGCGCTGCCACGGTGTCGGGGAGGATATAGGCGCCGTCGCTGAGGATCGCGCAGCCCAGCGATTCAAGGGTGCGCAGGATGCGCATGCGCGCGGTGGCCTCTTCAGGCAACTGTGCCACCAATACCAGCCAGGTAGTGCTGCCGCCGACGGGAGCTGCGGGCATTGCGAAACTCCTTCGAAAACCCGGAACGAAATCCGGACTGCGCACCTCTTCACCAGAAACCCTGGCAATTCAACGTCTTGCCAAGGCGCCTGCCATTCCCGAGGTCGGGCAGCCTGCCGGCCGATGTGTCGAATCAGTATTATGCCGCGTCCGCCAACAGGATGAAACCGGCTCCCTGGTTGGCTGGCGCGGGGAAACGCTAGAATATGCGCCAGTCTATTTGCCATTTTCGAGAATCGAGAACCTGCCATGAATTTTGACAAGGAAATCGACACCCGCGGCCTGAATTGCCCCCTGCCGATCCTGCGTGCCAAGAAGGCACTGAGCGATCTTGAAAGAGGGCAGGTTCTCAAGGTCACCGCAACCGACCCTGGCGCGGTGCGGGATTTCGCCGCCTTCTCCCGCCAGACCGGGCATCCGCTGCTCGAAAGCGGCGAGGCCGACCGCGAATATTTTTTCTTTATCAGGAAAAAGTAAGTTTCAAGTCACGCGCCCGGCGCTTCTTGCTTGGGCTTGAGCCTCACTGCAGTTGCGCCAATTGCTCGTCCAATTTTTTCAGGGTTGCTTCGAAGCTGTTGGCGCGCTCCTCTTCCTGCCTGACCACCGCCGCCGGTGCCCGCGCGGCGAAGCTTTGGTTGGCAAGCTTGGCGCGGGCTTTTGACAACTCACCGCCAATGCGCGCTATTTCCTTGCCCAGGCGCGCGCGTTCGGCTTCAAGATCGACCTTGATGTCGAGCATCAGGCGGGTTGCGCCAATCATCGCCGCCGGTGCCGGGCCGGCTGGCAGGCTTGCCACCATGCGTATCTCCGACAAGCGCGCGACGGCCTGCATGTAGGGCGCGTAGCGCGCCATCGCGGCTGCGTCACCCACCACGATCAGGGCCACCTTTTCGGACGGCGACACGCCGCATTCGCCGCGCAGGTTGCGCGCCGCATTGATCAAGGTCTTGAGGGTCGTGACCTCGGCATCGGCTGCCGCGTCGATCTTCTCGGGCTGCGCGCGCGGGTACGCGGCGATACAGATGCTGTCACCGGTCTTGCCCGCCAGCGCCTTCACCGATTGCCAGAGCTCCTCGGTGATGAACGGAATCACCGGGTGTGCCAGCCGCAATGTGGCCTCGAGAACGCGAATCAGCGTACGGCGGGTGGCACGTTGCGTGGCGGTGTCGCCGCTGGCCAGTTGAGCCTTGGCCAGTTCCACGTACCAGTCGCAATACTCGTCCCAGGCGAAGCGGTACAGGGTCGCGGCGACGTTGTCGAGCCGGTAGTCGGCGAAGCCCTGGGCTACCGCCGCGTCAGCGCGCTGCAGTTCGCCCACGATCCAGCGATCGGCGAAGCTTGGACTGGCTGGCAGCGCTTCGTCCTGCCCGGTATCGTGGCCCTCGCAATTCATCAGCACAAAGCGTGTGGCATTCCACAGCTTGTTGCAGAAATTGCGGTAGCCCTCGCAGCGTTTCAGATCGAAGTTGATGTTGCGTCCCAGGGTGGCATAGGCCGCCATGGTGAAACGCAGGGCATCGGCGCCGAAGGATGGAATGCCGGCCGGGTACTCCTTGCGGGTTTTTTTGGTGATCGATTCCGCCTGCTTCGGGTTCATCAAGCCGCTGATCCGCTTTGCCACCAGGTCCTCGAGCGCGATGCCGTCGATCAGGTCGACCGGATCCAAGGTGTTGCCCTTGGATTTGCTCATCTTCTGGCCTTCGGCGTCGCGTATCAGGCCATGCACGTAGACGTCCGTGAATGGCACCCGCCCGGTGAAGTGGGTGCTCATCATGATCATGCGCGCCACCCAGAAGAAAATGATGTCGAAGCCGGTGACCAGCACAGATGAGGGCAGGTAGAGGTCGTAGGCTGCCTTGTCATCAGCTTTCGGGTTGGGCCAGCCCAGGGTGGAGAAGGGCACCAGGGCGGACGAAAACCATGTGTCGAGTACGTCTTCGTCGCGTGTCAGCGCGCCGGTATAGCCCGCCGCTGCGGCCTGCGCGCGCGCGGCTTCGGCGTCGCGGGCGACAAAGATCCGTCCATGTTCGCCATACCAGGCCGGAATCCGGTGCCCCCACCACAATTGGCGCGAGATGCACCAATCCTGGATTTTCTCCAGCCACTGTTTGTAGGTCGTGGTCCAGTTCTCGGGAACAAACCTGACCTGTCCTTCGGTCACCACGTCCAGCGAGGTTTGGGTGATGCTCTTGCCCGAAGGGCCGGGTTTGCTCATCGCCACAAACCACTGGTCGGTGAGCATCGGTTCGATCACGGCGTTGGTGCGGTCGCCGCGCGGCACCTGCAGCTTGTGCGGCTTGACCGATTCGAGATAGCCCTGTGATTCGAGGTCGGCCACTACCTTCTTGCGTGCTACGAAGCGGTCGAGGCCCTGGTAGGCCGCCGGCGCGTTGGCGGAGATCTTCGCGTCGAGCGTGAGGATTTCGATTTGCGGCAGGTGGTGGCGCTGGCCCACGGCGTTGTCGTTGAAGTCATGCGCCGGTGTCACCTTTACGCAACCGGTACCGAATTCGCGGTCGACGTAGTCGTCGGCAATGACCGGTATCTCGCGGTCGCAGAGCGGCAGCCTGACCATCCTGCCGACCAGATGGCGATAACGTTCGTCCTCGGGGTGCACCATCACCGCGACGTCGCCCAGCATGGTCTCGGGCCGTGTGGTGGCCACCGTCAGGTGACCGGGACCATCGGTGAGCGGGTAGTTGATATGCCACAGGCTGCCGTCTTCCTCCTCGCTCACCACTTCAAGATCGGACACCGCGGTGCCCAGCACCGGGTCCCAGTTGACCAGGCGCTTGCCGCGATAGATCAGGCCTTCTTCGAATAGGCGCACAAACACCTCGGTGACAACCGCGGAGAGCTTGTCATCCATGGTGAAGTACTCGCGCTCCCAGTCGCAGGAGTCGCCGAGCCTGCGCATCTGGCGCGTGATGGCGCCGCCCGACTCCTCTTTCCAGGCCCAGACTTTCGCGATGAATTTTTCCCGCCCGAGGTCATGGCGCGAGATTTTCTGCGCGTCGAGTTGCCGCTCCACCACGATCTGGGTGGCGATGCCGGCATGGTCGGTGCCTGGCAACCACAGGGTCGCCGCTCCCAGCATGCGGTGGTAGCGCGTCAACGCATCCATCACCGTCTGGTTGAAAGCATGTCCCATATGCAGGGTGCCGGTCACGTTGGGCGGCGGCAGCTGGATTGAGAAGGCGCCACCGTCCGCCGGCGCGCCGGGCACCTTGCTGCCGGCCTTGAAATAGCCTGCCTTTTCCCACAAGGGGTACCACTTCGCCTCGATGGCGTGCGGATCGAAACTCTTGCTCAACTCTGCTGGTGACATGGGGTGATCGCTGGAATGGGTTCGGCACTGCGCGCGCCGCTGTACGGCAGGCTTTGTTGCGCCGCAAAAACAGGATTTTACCTGCTGTCGCCGCCACCCAACTCATGCTTGGTTGCGACCATGGTCAGTGCGCCGTCGCGCCCCAGCACGCGTATTTTCGCGGGCAGCCAACCGCGCTCGGGTGCCAGCCAGACCTGGATGCCGCCGCTGCCGTCCGGGCGCCGAAAGTCGTAGAAGCGGGTGATGAGGTTGCCGGCCTCGCCGCTCAAGACCTCTTCGCTCTTCGCCACCAGGCGGATCTCATCAACCGAATCGCGGTTCGACAGAGTGAACGGTGTGCCGATATTGATATCCGGGTTGAAGGCCAGGTCGTAGGTCAGGCTCATGATGTCGGCTGCCTGGCCGGCCAGCGCGATGGTTTTGCGGTTGCCGTTGGCCTCTTCCACAAAGGCGCTCTTCTCGTTGGCGCTGAAGCTGACGGTGGTGCGGCGCTTGTTGCGTTCGTCGATGTAGCGCTCCGGCCGCAAGCCGTCGGGCGTTATCACGCCCTGGCTTTCGAGCACGATCGATCCCAGCGTGAAAAACAGCGCGCGCGCTTCGGCCGACAGGACGATCCGGTAGCGCCCCGCGCCCATGCTCCACTGCTGCGTGGCCCAGACCTTGTAGTTGTTGGATTCAAGCGTCAATTCCAGCGTGATGGTGGCCTGCGGCGGCAAGGGGCTGCCACGCGGCGGGCGTGGCGGCGGCGCGACCGGCTCCGGCGGCGCGCTGGGCGCGGTCT
>JBEIFV010000108.1:0-20230 GCA_040382235.1 Burkholderiales bacterium | reverse complement strand
TTGATGGTGTTGATGGTGCTCTGCGCCTCGATCACCGCCATTTGCGAGGTCTTGGCCATGTCGTCGTCCGCCGTTTTCGCCGCCGACTTGATGTTCGTCTTCATCCACTTGCTGACTTCGCCGGCGACCGCCTTGAACTCCGGATCGGCCGTCATTTCCGCATAGCCGTCATACACGTAAGGGCTGGGCGCTGCCGTCGCGAACTGCGACACCGGCTCGATGAAGCGCATGCGTGCCAGTTCACTGGCCCACATGTACATGTCGCCGATCGAAAGATGCGGGAACTTTTCCTGCAATTGCGCCAGGGTGAGCTTGCCGTCGATCGCCGTCAGAAGGCGCTTGAAGGCCGCCGAAAGCGGCGCACGCGGGTCGAACTGGGCGTCGATGCCTTCGCGCGTCTTTGCGAAAACGATGGTGTGTTCCATGAGGGCAGGCAAGCTGGGAGAAACACTATTGTAAATGCGTTGTTGCCTGCGCGGTGGCACAGGCGCACAGGGAGCGCACCCGAGGCGCGGATGTCAGGCACCGCCCCGGTTCACACCCACGCCCTTGAAGAAGGTGTAGCAGAAAACGCCGTCCGCGGCAGTGGTCCGTTGCAGGTCGCGGATGCCGGCATCGAAGCGTTCGGCGGTGATCAGGCCCGCCGCCAGTGCGGGTTCGCGCACGCCCTCGATCATGGCGGTGAAAGTCCTGCGGGTGAAGCTGTCGACCAGGGCCGGGCGGTTGGCATCCACGTAAACCATGCGTGGCGATACGAGCACGGCGGCAAAGCCGGCCCGCACCAGCAGCGGATACACCTGCCGCCCGACCAGCGCATTGCCGCCGGCGGCGCGCTGCAGGCTCACCTGGCACTGGATGGCGGCGTCGGCGGCGGCACTGGCGGGATGAAAATACGTCGATCCATGATCGCCTTCGATCACCGTGATGCTGCCGCCCGGCTTGATCAGCGTCTTCAAAAGCTTCAGTGCCGCAATGGGCTGCGGCAGATGCTCCAGCACAAAGCACACAAAAACGTGATCGAAGGAGGCGCGTTCGAACGGCAGGTCGAAAATGTCCGCCTGGCAGAAGTGCACGTTGGCAAGGCCTGCGCTGCGCACCTGTTGCCGCGCCCGGGCCAGTGAAACTGCCGAAATATCGATCGCGGTGAAGCGTGCCTGCGGGCTTTGCCGGGCCAGCGTCACGGTTTGCGAGCCGACGCCGCAACCGGCTTCGAGCACATGGCTGCCGGGCGGGTAGGCCGTGTCGGCATGCAGCAACTCGACCAGGGATTTTGCCTGGTCCTGCAGGCGCTGGCTTTCCGGCGCGGCGTAGCCGTGCACGTAGGCCTGCTTGGGCAGGGTATTCATCGCGCTGCAAGGGTACCGCTGAGGCAGGCAATCGAGCCCGGCCCCGTGGCGGTGCGGGTCGCCTGCCTCATGGGCCGCCGTGGCGAGTGAATGCCAGCAGCAGGCCGAGCAACGCGGTGAGCGCGAGCACACCGCTTGCGGCGCCCACCCAGAGCAGGCGTACCCGCATGACTTCGAGGCGGCTGACGAGCTGCGCGTTTTGCTCGGCCAGCGCCTTGATCAGTTCGGAGGAGGCGAGCATCTGCTCGTGCAGGTGGTTCACCGCATTCTCCAGGGTCTGGGAGCGTGCTTCAAGCGCTGCGAGCGCCTGTGCTTCCGGCGGACTCACTTGCCCGCTGGATGCCACCGGGGCCTCTTGCGGCGCCGCATTGACACCCACCGTGTTCCATAATTTCCTGGCGCCGTCGGCCAGCTTGGGCGCGTTGCTGATGACATCCGACCAGGGAACGCTTTGCAGTACCGCGAGCCAGGGAATGGCCATGAAGTTGAATCCTGAGTGGCTGGTTGCGGGGAAATCCGATCAAGTGGCGTAATGATGCACCATCGATGGTCGCCAGGCAGACGCGGGCGTGGCCAGAGGCGTGAATTTCTCATGAATCGTGCATTGCTCGATAGCACCGCACTGCGAAATCCCCGACGGGATGCAAGCGCGGCATCTGCCTGGGCGCCGGCAGCGCGCAGCCGAGCCCGCGCCCGGCTTCGGATCGCGCCGTCAACGACCAGGCGGTGCCGCACTCCGCAATCGCTCAAGTACCTGTGCGCCGCTCATCACGTCGCCGAACTGCTGGATGAAAGTTTCGAGCGTGGCCAGGTGTTCTTCATCGGAAAGCGCCGCGCAACAATCCGAGAGCATCACCACCTTGAAGTCTTGCATCATGGCGTCGCGCGCGGTGGATTCACAGCAGATGTTGGTCTTGGTGCCGGCGATCAGGAGGGTGTCGATGCCGAAGTTGCGCAGTTTGGGTTCCAGCGTCGAGGAGCCGGCGATCAAGGCGCTGTAACGGTTCTTGATGATCGTCATGTCCTCGGGCGCGGTCTCCAGTTCGTGCCATACGCTCTGGCGACCGGGTGACAGGCTTGCCAGGGTGCGGGTGCGCACCGGGCCCGCCACCACGTGATTGAAGAACAGTTCCCAATCGCTCTTGTCGCCATGCTGCGTGTTGGCGTGCAGCACCCAGAACACCGGCACGCCGAGAGCGCGCAGTTGGCGCGTCAGGGCATTGATGGGCAGCACGATGTCACGCGCCGGGGGCACCTCCGCCGGCGCGCCCGGTTCGCAAAACGTGCCCTGCATGTCGATCACCAAGAGCGCGGTGCGTTGCGGGTCGAGTGTGTCGAACCAGTGCAGCTTGCCGCGGCGCGCGACAACCCGTTCAACGATATGCGGGCGAATCGCCACGTGGTGCATGCGGTGAGGTTCCTGGAAATGTGGATGCGGCTAAGAAAACGCTGAACAAGTCCCTGGAATGCGGAGTCTCGAACGAAGATCCGTGTCGATTCAAGGTGTTGCAGAAGCGACTTTCTCGACCTGCGGACTTGTTCAGTGTTTCCCTAAAGCGCGCCGATGCCTTCAAGCGCGGCGCGCACTTCGGCCGCCCCTTCGCTTGACAGCGGCGCTTGCGGCGGCAGAGGATCGCCCACCGCATAGCCCTGCAGCTTGAGGCCGCCCTTGATGGCCGCTGCCAGCGCATGTTTGGCAAAGGCCTGGTTCAGGCTCCACAGCGGCTTTTGCAGTTCCATTGCGCGCGCCCAGTCGCCTTGCCTGCACGTCTCGTAGAGCGCCACGCTCTGGCGCGGCGCCACGCAGGCCGGGCCTGCCATCCAGCCGACCCCGCCGATCATCATCACGCAGGCCGGAATGTGCGCCGAGGCGGCGAATACCTGCATGCGGCCCTGCACCTGGTTGATGATCGACAAGAGCCGCCCGGTGTTGAACGAGGCGTCCTTGATGTAGCCGATGTTGTCGACCCGGCTCAAGCGGTCGATCACCGGCAGGCTCAGGTCTGAGCGCTGGAAATTCGGATTGGTGTAGAGCACCACCGGCAGCGTGACCGCGTCGGCGATCGCCTTGAAATAGCTGTAGACGCCTTGGTCACTGATCGGGAAGTAGGCTTCGAGAATCGCCAGGATGCCGTCGCAGCCCATGCTCGCATAGTCGCGCGCCTGGGCGGTGGCGTCCGCGATGGTGGTCGAGGCCACACCGGCCACCACCGGCACCCGCCCGGCGGCCGCTTCGATCACCACTTCCACCACGCGGCGGCGCTGCGCCTGCGAGAGATAGGCGAATTCGCCGGTCGAGCCCAGCGGGGTGATGCCGTGCACCCCTGCCTTGATGAAATCGTCGGTCATGCGGGCCAGAACCTCGGCGTCCACCGCGCCATCGCCGCGGATCGGCGAGACGATGTAGGGGAATACGCCGTGGAAGGCGGAGCGGGAGGCGGTCATGGGGCGGGCTTTCGCGCAAGCGGACGAAACATGAAACGGGAAGCAACACGGGGCAATGCCTTCTGCGGGGGCGGTGACGCAGCGCCGCTACCCGGCATGGCAGCCGTTCTCGATCCACTCGGCGTAAGACGCGTCGATATGCTCAATTGCGCATGCGTGGATCGCGGGCAACTCGTAGGAGTGTAGCGCGCGAATGGCTTGCTCGACCGCTTCATACAGCGCGGCTTTGGTTTTGAAGAGCACGCGAAACTCCGGCTCGTTCGCGAGCGCGCCGGTCCACAAGTAAAAGCTTTCGATGGCCGAGATCTGCGCGCAGGCGGCGAGGCCGCGTTCGACTACGGATCTGGCAATCTGGCGGGCTTCGACCTGGCTGCCGACGGTGGTGACTACGGTCAGGAAACGCATAGGGGGTGCTTCCGGCTGAGTGAGCCTGTAGCTTGCCACAGGCCGCGCCTGTGCAGGGTTCCCGCATGCTGGCGCCAGTGCCGGTACCCATTCTCCCAAACGGACCAACGGCAGTTCAAACCTCTTCAGCGGGTGCAAGCGAAAGCTGAGCGCGCCCAATGTCTCGCAGGGGCGGCAGGGTCTTCAAGGCGTAGTTGGCTGGCATGACCAGCGGACCGTGGCAGATTGCCTGCGCCCGGGCATCTTTGCCATCCCGCGCGCGATTGCAACGGTGTGCACCCCTCAGGCGCGCACCACTGCCGTGCCCAGCACGCGCTCGACCGCATCGGCGCAGCGGCTCCACAGCAAGGCATCGGAGGTGAGGCCGCGAATCGAGGCTGCGGCTGCCAGGCGGCGGTGGCGCTGCAGCGGGTCGAGGCCGAAGCGCCACACCACCTTGGCGTCGCATTCCGGGCAGAACGCCAGCGGCGCCCGGTCCGATTCTGGCAGCGAGTTCGAACCGTTCATGCAGCAGGTATAGGCCGTGCAGTGCCACAGGCCGAACATGTGGCCGAGTTCATGCAACATCACCTGGGCCACGCGGCGGAACTGCATGGGCGCCGGCGCGCGCGCCTCGGCCAAGCGATACAGCGACCACACGCCGACACGGTCGATGAGGCTGGCCTGGCCGAATACAAAGTTCCAGCCCGGGCCCGGTGTCAGGTCCATTGGTGTCATCGCCAGCAGGGCGGCGGCGCCCGGCGGCACGCGCGGCTTGAGGAGATCGAGCAGGGGCAGGCTGAAGAGCTGCTCGTCGGGGCCACTGCCGCGGCGCTGCTCTGTTGTCAGCGGTGGCACCGGCTGTGCGGGCAGGAGGCGCACGCCGCGGCCATAGAACAGCTCGGCCAGGGCGACCGCATCGGCGACGATGCGCGCAAGCCGTGCATCGAAGCTGCCCAGCGGCAGCACCAGGATGTCGCCATCGATGGCGCGCCGCGCCGGCGCCACCGCGCGCAGGTACTGGTTGAAGGTTTCGCCGGGCTCCTCGAAGTGCGCCAGCCATTCGCCGTAGCGCGGCTTGACCTTGCGCGCGAACAGCGCGCGCTGCGCATCGGCGGCTGCCTGGATGCGTGACAACTGCGCTTCGCCGTCATGCGGCGTGGGCAGGCGCAATTGCAGCGCCAGGCTGTCGCGCCACACCGGGTGGTGGTAGCGCCACGCTTCCCAAGTGAGGCCGGCCGCCGCCGCCACGCCCAGGCCTGTCAAAAAGCGGCGCCGCGAAATCGGCAGCGGGCGGCGGCCGATGGCAAGCAGTTTTGAGAGGCGACTGGTGGGTGGACTCATGTCAAGGGTGCTTGCATCGATGTGCTCGGCTGTCGGCTGGCGGTCTCTCGCTGCGCGCTGCGGCATGCGCCTGCGTCTCGAGGGAGCGCACAGAGACCCCTTGAGCCCGGAGCGCATGCCATAGCCGTGCTCATCGCCAACCCAGAATGAGAATGTTGGCCCGTGTCGCATGTACTGTACCAGTCAACGGGCGTTGCGCTATCCTTCAAAGGTCTACTTCTCCAGCGAGCACACATATGCACGCAGCCATCGTCTTCAGGCAACTCCACAGCTATCGCCCGGCAAAGCGCTTGCGTTCGCATGACACCGTGCTTAGCTGTGGCGGGATGGGCCTTGGCTTCACAGGCGGGCAGATGATGGCGGCCGCAGCCTTGTTTGCCTTGTTCCTGGGATGGGTGAGCTTTCGCCTTAGCGGCATTCCCATTTCCGGCGTGCGCTTCTTTGGGCGCCATGGTCAAGCGCGCCGGCGGAAAAGCCCGGCAGATGGCGCTGCTTCCCGGGATGCGGCAAGCGCGGACGATGGCGATGCGGGACAGGTAGCGGTTGCGGCAGCGGTCCCGCGCAACAAAACGCTGATCATGATGGTGGCGGTAGTGGTTGCGCTCACCGCGCTTGTTGCGTTGATGCCGGACCATTGCGACTACACGGTGCGCGCCAGGGTGTCCGAATTGATACTCGCCGGCAGTGGGTACCGCAGCGCGATCACGGAGAAGTTCGAGGCGGAGCGCGACCCGGCCAATGCCGGTTCCGGGCTGAACTTCAATACGGTCGGAAAGATCTCCGGTGGTTCGGTTTCGCGCGACGGCACCATTGTCATCAATGGCAGCAGCGCAGCAACTTCGGTCAAAACCGATGTCACCATCACCATCACGCCCAGCTACAACACCGGCAACGGTACGGTCACCTGGAAGTGTGTCGGACAACCTGCCAAATACATGCCTGCGACATGCAGGTAGTTTTCCAGGAGGGATCGCCGGGAAGACGTTGCACAAGACCCTGGAATGCATATCTTTGGACGGAAGCCCCGTTCATCTGGGAGGAAGCCCCGTTCAGTTCAACCGCTTGCGAAAGCGGCCTTCCCAACCCGCGGGTTTGTTCAGTATTTTCCAAAATGCGGCGGTCGCGCCATGCCGACCGGCGGACGCGTTGCCGCGCAGCCATCGGCATCCCGGCCTGGCAGTCGTGCGTTTGAAACGGTAGGGCTTGCTCTGTGCGCAATCGCGCTTGACGGTGCAGGCGCGACCTGGACGATCTTGAGCTCCGATTGATCCTGATCAACTACGGCTTGCAGCGATGCGCCAAGATGGCGGCTCGAGATAAGCGGGGTTGGATCGATGCGGCGAGGGATCAGCATTTCCACGAGTTGGCTAGCGCTCAGTGGTGTGGTGGGGGCCGCGGCGCTTGGCTGCGCATTGGGCGCAGCGCCGGCGGCAGCGCAAGCGGTTGCAGAGCCCATGCCCGGCGACTACCGGGTGGTCAACCGTCGCGTCGATGCCGGTACCTATGCAGGCTGGCGCGCCTTCCATTCGACTTGCTACGCCTGCCATGGGACCGGCGGTGGCGGCACCGCGGCCGCCCCCGACCTGGTTGCACGCATCGGCAGCATGACCCCGCGCGCCTTCGCCGCCAAGGTGCTGGCCAGTTACCGCATAGTCTCGCCGGCCGACGGGCCGGCGGCGGACAAGGGGGCGGGCACGCCCGACACCATGCTGGAGCAGATCATGCGGCGCGAACGCGGCACAGGCGGCCGCGTGATCATGCCAGCCTGGGAGGGCGACGCCAGGGTGGACCCGCATGTACTGGACCTCTATGCCTACCTTTCGGCGCGCGCCGACGGCAAGATCGGCGCGGGCGAACCAAGGCGCATGACGGGACCCAGGCGCTGAGCCGCGAACACGCAGCGGCCGTTGCCGGAACTCCGCGACGGCTCTCATGTCGACGCCGCCTCGGCGCGGCCGATGCTGCGTTGGCGCCGGTTACCGCGTACTCCATTCAATCAAGCGGGAGGTATTCGTGAATGACGTTTCAAACGACCAAGAGCGCAAGCGCGCGATCAGGCAAGCCGAACTGGAGGGGCGCAAGTATCAGAAGAGCAGGTTGGAATCGGAGCTGGACCGCTTCATTCAGACGCATCAGGACAAGACCGCGGTGAGCGAGCAGCTCGCGACGGTCGAAGCGGAAATTGCCAGGCTGGAAGACGAACTGCGCAACCCATGAGAACCGCGCGGGGCGGCAAGCCGAATACGCATCGCTGGAACAAAGCCCGTTGATCGGTCGACCGCCAGTGGCAAGCGATCCGCCGCGCGTCTTCTGGTTTCGGCGCTTGGGGCCCGGCCTCATCACCGGTGCGGCAGACGATGATCCGGGCGGCATCGCCACGCATTCGCAGGTGGGCGCGCAGTTTGGCCTCAATCTGATGTGGACGGTTGCACTGACCTATCCGTTGATGACGGCGATCCAGGCCATCTGCGCCCGCATCGGCCGCGTCACCGGCTACGGGCTGGCCGCCAACATGGCGCGGGTGTTGCCGCGCTGGCTGGTGCATGTCATCGTCGCATTGCTGTTCGTTGCCAACACGGTGAATATCGGCGCGGATCTCGCCGCGATGGGCGCGGCGGCGCGCCTGGTGCTGGGTTGGGGCGAAATCGCCTTCGCGGTGTTGTTCGCGGCCGCCTCGATGCTGCTGCAAGTCTTCGTGCCCTATCACCGCTATGTGCATATTCTCAAGTGGCTCACCCTGAGCCTGCTCGCCTATGTCGGCGTCGTGTTCACCGTATCCATCGACTGGGGTGCGGTGGTGCGGGGCGCGCTGTGGCCGTCGCTCGCTTTTTCGCGCGAGGCCATGATCGCGATCGTCGCCGTATTCGGCACCACCATCAGCCCCTACATGTTCTTCTGGCAAAGCGCCGAGGAAGTGGAAGACGCGCTGCTGGCCGGCGACGGCTCGCTGCTCGATCAGCCCGAAAAAGCCCCCGGCGAACTCGAGCGGATCGCCTGGGACACCTATGTCGGCATGGGGTTTTCGAGCGTGATCTCGTTCTTCATCGTGCTCACCACGGCTGTCACGCTTCACACCGCCGGTATCACCGATATCGCGACCTCGGCCGATGCCGCGCAGGCCTTGCGGCCGATCGCGGGCGAGTTCGCCTTTGTGCTGTTCAGCCTGGGCATCATCGGCACCGGGCTCTTGGCGTTGCCGGTGCTGGCCGGGTCCGCCGCCTACGCCATCGGCGAATTGCGCGGCTGGCGCGTCGGGCTCGAGCAAACGCCGCAAAACGCCAAAGCCTTCTACGGCGTCATCGCGCTCGCCTTCGGCCTGGGCCTCCTGATGCTGTTTCTGCCGATCGACCCGATCAAGGCCTTGTTCTGGAGCGCCGTGCTCAACGGTGTGATCGCCGTGCCGCTGATGGTGGCAACGATGATCGTCGTCTCGAACCGGAAGCACCTCGGTCCTTTCGTCGCGCCGCCCGGGCTCTGGATCATGGGCTGGCTGGCGACGGCGGTGATGGCTGCGGCGACTGTGGCGATGTTTCTCCTGTAGCGCGATTCTCCAGTGGTGAGCTGTCTTCGAGCTCATGCGAAACGCGGTATTCGTCGACGACGCGATTTGTTGACCGCGGTCAAAAACCGGAGCCGTGGATCCGTGCAGAATACTTTGTCAGGTCGGTGTGCGCCCCGCACCCAGCCGCGAGCGTTGCATCAGCTGAGCGTGCTGGCAGTTGCGACACGTCGATCATCTACCGGGGGGCCGGGTCGGCCAGGCGACGGCTGCCCCCGGCACCAATCCAGAAGCCTGGAAAGAGAGACTTGAAATGACCACGACCATGCCGATTAACCGGATCGCCCGTCCACTATTCGCTCTTGTCCTGTCTGCTGTCCCGGCATTGCAGGCTTGGGCCTTGCCTTGGGACGTGAACGCCCCCTCCTGGGTCCAGGCCAAGGTCGAAGGTTCCGTGCCGACGGTCGAGCAGATCGGCACATCCTCGGCCGAAGCGGCGAGTTCATCGGCGGCGGGGAGTGGCAGCGCATGGCTCGACGCCGCTCGAGGAAACATGCAGATCTCGAGCCGCGCGAACTTCAATGGGGACTCCGTGGGGCCGAGAACCGTTGTCGAGTACGACTACTTCACCATCCATGGCATCACCGGCCAGGTCACCATCACGGCGCATTTCCAGATCAGCGGCACGCTGCATGCGGCAGACAAGACCAAGCTCGCGAGCCTGGATTCAGCCCTGGACTTCGGCAGCGAATATGGTGCCAACAGCAATCGACGTGGGTGGTCGGTGCACGATGGGGGTACCCAGGAAAGCGGTCTGTTGTCCATCGATTCCGACCAGACTCAGGCCATCACATTGTCCGATACCAATCCCCATTTTCGCCTGCGTTACTGGCTCATCGGATCCGCCACCCACGCGAACTCCTTCCTGAACGCCACCGGGCAGATTTCCTTCGACCAGATACCCGCAGGCGGTTGGGTGACTTCGACCGCCGGTTTTCCCGCGCCCGTTCCCGAACCCGAGAATTGGGGACTCATGCTCGCCGGTCTTGGGTTGGTGGCTTGGCAGTTTCGTCGGTCCCTTCAGACCGGCGCCCGCTGAGCGAGCGGTGTTCGAGTTCCCCTCACGGTACCGGTACCCCGCTTGTTTGGCGATCTCGGGCGATCGGGGTTTCCAGCCAGCCGACCCCGATGGAGGAAAAGCCCCAGTTGCAGGTGCTGGCGGGTCGTGGAAAGGCGCGCGCCTGCTCGAGGAACTGCGGCAACTGCGTATGGAAGACGAAGGCATCGAAGCGCAGGCCCCGCGGAGACAACGCCGCAAGCCGCGACGAAAGCGGGCGTCGGCAAACATGGCTTCGACAGCGCTGTTCTCGTGCATTCCATGGCGCCGCGATTCAGTAGCGCCTACGGGCATGCGTAGGAAGGTTCCGCCGCGTCGAATTCGCGATGCGGCGATTCGCACAACACCCGAGCCGGGGCGCAAGCACATGCGGGCCATCCGGAGCACGGAGGCATACAAAAGAGACAAGCTTCAGTTTCGGTTTGGGTGTCGGGCATTGTCATGCTGCTTGCAACGAGCACTGCTTGCGCGGACCAGGTCGCAGTCATTGTCGGCGCCGGCCGAAAATTGACAAGCAGGGTGTTTGACCCGTCTGGCGAAAAAGCGAGCGACGGCCATCTTGAGGATAGGTGACGGGTTGCACCCCGTCAATCAATGTGAATCGCTGCCGGTATCGTGGAGGCTCGCCCGCTTGATCGAGGGCTCGCTGGCAAGGTCGAAAGGTTGCGACGGACCAACACGCCGACCTGGGCAAAGGTAGGCGCCGGGCAGTGTTCATACTGTCAGGGCGATGGTTGGCGCTTCGGGCTACCTGCCAAATCCGGGGCGACTCACTTTTCGAATGCCAGAACCAGACCCGGCGCCAGTGACGTCATCCATCGGGTTAAAGCGGCTTCAAACCATCGAAAGCATCCATGTAGCCGTACAGCTGTTGATGCCGGTCAAAAATTGACCAGCAAAGCGCAGGATTTCCGGCTGAAAATTGACCAGGGTGCTTGACTCCTTTGGCGAGCTAGAGATCATATCGAGTGCTGGTCAAAACTCAATCGGCACAGGTGGTCAAACGTCGGTCGGCGCCAACAGTGATCAGTCTGCTTGTTTCAGCTAGCATGACGCCGGTGTCAAGATTTCAACGCGGTACTTGAATGGAGTTTTACCGATGCTACGTGTGACCTACCTCAGCCGTGAGTCCGATCCCTTTACTGCCAAGGCCTTGGTCGATCTTTTGGAACATTGCAAGCACAACAATCCGGCCCTGGGCGTCACTGGCATGCTCGTTTACGCCAACGGAACGTTTTTGCAAACGTTGGAGGGCGAGACCAATATGGTTGAAACGCTGCTTGTAAAGATCGAACGTGACAGTCGCCATCGAGATTTCCAGGTCATCAAGCGCGAGGTCATTCAGGAAAGGCTGTATGAAAACTGGAGCATGGGATTTGAGCGCCTCACCGAAGCCACGCTTCAAGATGTTCCTGCACTACAGGCTTTCCAGCTAGAAGACTTCAATCCAGAATATCTCAGCGCCCAGCCCGCCATCGTTGAAAATCTTCTCCAGCGACATCGCTCACTTCATTGGGATCCCCTGATTCGTGAGATCGGCGCGCGTGATCAATTCATCGACGAGTTACGTCGCGCGCTGGTCAACGCCAGGCAGCGCAACGAACAAGCGCTCCTGCTGGTCGAGTCTGTGATTGAAGCCTCGGCGGAAGGCAAGCTTACGGACGTCCATATTCAACTTTGCCGCCGCATGGTCGAGACGCTACGTAAACGATAATCCTTCTTCAGGCAAATCGAGCCAACGCCCATCCTCCGTAGACCCAGGGAATCGACCGCAAACCAGCCTGGTGGGAACCTGGGTTCCGTCCACTTCGATTGCATAACGGACGACGCTGGGCTGCCACGCGCAGTAAGCCTGCAGCCATCCACGCTCCTTGTCGACCCTTGCGTTGCGATGCCCCCGGCGGTGTACTTTCCATTCAACAATGGCGAGTGGGTATTTCGCCGGAAGCCAAGTGTCGTCGAAGCAGGTGTCGCCAGCAGACTGCCATATCAACAGGTCGCGCGATCCGGGCGCTGTCGGGCGCAAGGTTGCCGGTGCGCTCAAGCTTCCGTTTCCGCAGACCATCTTGCTGCAGGCAACCGAAATCATCGAGTAACCCAACTGCCGAATGGTCGCGCCAGTGCGCTTACCGAGCTTCATATAGAGCTTGACGGCTCGAATGCGGTCTTCGTACGAATACACGAACTACCTCCAAGTAGTCCAAGTTATTGGCCGCACCCCCGGTTGGTCAATATTCAACCGGCGCCAACAGTTGCCGGGTACTTCGCGCTGGCCATCGAGCTGCACATCCTGGCGTTGCCGCGGCGCCCAAGCACCGGCAGGTTGCGAAGGTTTACTTGGTTGACATGGTTGCGGACTCTGTTATACTGGGCCTTCAGCTGCAGGAGTCCCGGATGCCCACCATCACCGTGCGCCGAAAGGCCAGTCCGCCCGCCTCCACGTCGTTGGCGAGCGTTCACAACAAGCTCAGGCTGCTGGTCAGCCAACCCAAGAAGCAAGGCGCCGCCACGGACAAGGCCCTGGAGAATGTCTTCGAGGGCTACTCTGACCCGAAAACGCTCATGGAAATGGTTGACGAGATGCAGGCGCTGGCGCACCTGTATAACCGGGCGGTGTCGGTGCTGGCCAGGAAAAGCCATGTCACCCCAGACCGCCATACGCCGCTCAGGAAGGTCGCGCCGACCAAGGCGCCGTCGAACGCTGAGCTGCTCGACCGGATGCAGCAGGAGGCTCTTGCCGCACGCCGCGCGCTGGTGGCGTCGGGGGACGTGGTCGGCTCCGAGAAGTTCGCGGAGATGCTGGGGGTTTCACGCCAGGCCTTGAGCAAGGCGGTGGGGGCCAATCGGATGTTTTTTCTGGAGGTCGACGGCCAGCGGTATTTTCCGCGCTTCTTCGCCGACCCCGGGCTTGACCGGCACAAGCTGGAAGACTGCTGCCGTGCGCTTCAAGACCTGCCAGGCGGGGAAAAGTGGACCTTCTTCACGTTGCCAAAGGGCTCGTTGGGTGTGGTGACGCCGCTGGAGGCGCTCAAGCGGGGCAAGGTGGCCGAGGTGCTCAAGGCGGCGCGCGGTTTCGCTGAACGCTAGGAGTCCACTTGTCGCTGCCACTGCCACCCGCCAGGCGGTAGCGCTGTTCGACCGCGCCGGTGCAAAACTGAGTTCCGCGCAATACACCGTATTCAAGGACTATTCCGGGGCGTTGGCCGCACTGCGCGCCTTCAATGTCCAGGTGATTTGAGCACAGCACCGTCCAAGCAAGCGCGGAATCCGATAGCAGGGTTCCGCGCGTTGAATGACTAGGGTGTGTTGACAATTGAGTTTTTGATGCCACTCCAACCTGTTGATTTGGTTGGAGGAGTGATGCGAAAGCAACTGCGAAATGACCAGTGGCAGCAAATCGAAGGAGTGTTGCAGGGTGTTGATGCCGGTCGAAAATTGACCAGCAAGGCGCAGAAATTCCGGCTGAAAATTGACCAGCGTGCTTGACTCATTTGGCGAGCAAGAGATGATGTCGCATGCTGGTCAAAACTCAATCGGCACATGTGGTCAAAAGTCGGTCGGCGCCAACATTCTGTTCTTGCCTGGCACAAACCACTGATTGGGCTACTCCACCGCCCTTAACGTGTCCTCCCGTCGCTATGGGAGTCAATCGACGGCACAATGCCCCCTTGCACCCCCGACAGGCCCATACCGACCTGCGGACTTTTCCATGCCGATCCCTCGGCAACCACGCACCCGTCCACCAAAAGAAAAAGGCCCTCCGAAGAACGCCTTTCAAATCAACCACATATTTTGGCTCCCCGACCTGGGCTCGAACCAAGGACCTGCGGATTGACAGTACAGGTCACTCGAATCCATGGCGGCGCCAAGCCCAAGAAACGCAAGGAGTTTGGCGCCGGGAACCGAACCGCGACCCGCGAACCGAACCCTGGCCGAACCGAAATCGTGGCCCGTTCGGTCGTCGAACTGGGTTTTCGATTGGAATCAAGGCGGTGCCCAAATTTGCACCGAACGGAAACCGAAACCGACCTCCGTGGGGGAGGGAGGGGGCGGCAACTGGGGGCCTTTCGCCGGTCGCGCAGAGTGGGCACAGGTGACGCGCGGGCGGGGCGGCATGGGGGCGTCATGGCCTCACACCGGTTGCCACGCGGCGGCCCAACCCTGCACCGTCTCGGGCCACTGTCTGCTTGTGTTTCGAAAACTGCCCGTGGACCCGAGCGTTTGCATCCGGCCGTCCCAGCCGGTTTCCGGTCACGCTGACCAAGGACCAACGGACGCACCTCTTGGCCACGGCGGACGGAATCAAGGGGTTCATCGTCGCCAACGAAGGGTTTCTGGCGCCTGACGATTGAAAGAATTGTGCGGGCGCAACAAAACCGCTTGTGCGGTGTGGGCATCGGCGCAATAATCGTGCGCTTCCGCCTCATCCGAATTGCCCCGCGTGACCCCGCATTTCCTGCTTGTCGAAGATGACCCGGACCAGATCGCATTGGTCATCCAGGCGCTGGACGACATCGGCGGCACGATTGAACCGCTCATCTGTCACGACGGTGCCGAGGCGTTGGAGTCGTTGGGTGCCGCCGTGGCGCGCGGCCCGGAGCACCTGCCGCGATTCGTCCTGCTGGACGCCAACATGCCGCGAGTGGACGGCTTTCAGGTGTTGCGCAAGATTCGTTCCGAGCCGGCGACCCTGGATCTGCCCGTGGTGATGTTCAGCAGTTCAAGCTTCGTCGAGGACGTGGAGCGCGCCTACAACCTGGGTGTGACCGCCTATTGCGCCAAACCCATGAGCTTCTCGGATTTCGTGCACATCCTGCTGGCCGTGCTGGTGCGTTGGGGCGGTCATGCGACGGAAGCTGTGCACCGGCCGGAGCACGACATCCTGGAGCGGTACTTCAAGGGACCGCACGGCTCGTTCTCGGTCTGAGGAGTCCGCCGTCAGTCGTGTCGCCTTCCCGCCAGGCGTTCGGCCGTCGCGAAGAACTCTTGAAGATTGGTGAAGGAGGTCCCCTTCTTCTTGCGCACCTCAGGCCCTTGAACTTCCCATGTGCCGCCGGGGCGCAGCACCTCCAGGATCGCGCGCTTTTCCTTCTTGTCCCAGCACATGCGAAATCGGATGTTGGTGCGTCCGACAAAGAGGGCGCAATGCGGTCCGTTTTCCTTGGCGCCCGCCTGATCCTCGATCAGTGTGCCGCCGCAGTCCCGCACCAACTCGCGCAACATCGCGTACGCCCCCATGCACTTTCCCCGATCGCTGCGATGGTTGTCGTCACCGACTTCCACGGCCATGTTCCAGAACGGTGCATCATGCCGCAACCGCCGGGCACGGCCTCGATGAGCTTCGACGAAAAGCGTTCGATGGTGGCAATGTCGCCCGATGCTCGTGATGGTGGCATCCGGCCGAAGTCGGCACGGGAGCGCCCATTGACCCGGGAGGAGGCGAGCGTCCCGAGCCGAGAGTCTCGCAGCGCGGCATCGCGTTGCAATGGGGAGAAAACGGGCTGGACGTCAGGCCGCAGGACGACAACACGGACTGACGAGCAGTTGTGTCGCGTCCTGCGGCCCTCGGCACGCAGAGCACACCATTCGCAGCTGTGTGCCTCGCTGTCGCACCGACAAACGTTCCGCAGTCCGCGACCGCGCCATGAGGCGGAATGGCTGGGCTGCGACGGAACAGTTTAAGTGCGAGGATGCAGCTTAGAAGACGCAGGTTACAGAGCACCGTTCGCTATCGAACATTGCCCGGAGTTTTTCACAAAATTATTGCGCGTCGGGTCATCAACGTGAAACAAGTGCGGAGTCAGTTTTCGTCGCACGGTGACCAAAGATGGCAGCGCGGATGTCGGTGCCAAACGGCTCATTCGACGGGTCATCGCTGTCCACAATCCGGTAACGGACAGCGCGTAAAGGCGTGGAGGTGCTTCCACGAACGCGAGGGTACCCTCCGCGCAGAGGGTAAAAATCTGCAATCACGGCTTATGCGCCATTTGGATCATGCATTACTCGCAATGGGAAAACACGTCTGTAACCTCGCAGGCGCAAATTTGACGGGGCGTGTTCTTTCTCTTTCGAAAGCGGAGCAAAACAATGAAATTTCGTCAAATGTTTCGTAGTCAGTTGTACGGCCTCGCTGCCGCCGGCCTGGTCATGGTGACCATGATCTTCGGGCAAACCGCTTCTGCACAGATCGTGGCGCCAACCGCGTTGCCTGCCGGCACTACGGTGTCGCCGCTCCCAAATGGCGGAAGCACGGGCCCCAACAGCGTGGTTTCAAAGCTGTTCGATCAAACCCAAAGCTTCTCGTTCGTAAACGGGCCCACTGGCACGTTGCGTGAACGCATCCTCTCGTACGCCGATGCGCCTTCAGTCGATCACCCGGGACTGTATTTCGATTACCAAATCTCCCTGACTTCGGGAGACGTAACGAACTTCCAAGTGGCGGGCTACGGTGGACTGGACGTGTATGCAAAGCAATGCGGGATTTCGACATGTGGCGGGTCCGGCTCGTCGGGCGTGCTCGCGAATCTCGCAAGCCGTTCAGTGAACGGGGAGACAGTGATTTTTAATTTCACTCAGGGTGTGTTGAGCGGCACTGCCTACAGCGCGAACTTGCAGCTATTCGCAAACGTTGCGTCATACACGAACAATACTGCGCAGCTAATTGATGCAAATGGAGACTCATTTAGTCTTTCGGTAGTCAGTCCCCTTGCGGCGGTTCCAGAGCCTGACAACTTTGCGATGTTGCTAGCCGGTCTTGGGTTGATGGGATTTGTTGTTCGTCGAAAGAAGACTTTCTAAATCACTCATGAAGTCTAGCAATGAAGAGATTTGAGGCGTTTTGGATGAAATCCCCCGCAATGCCGGCTTTTCAGATCGTGGCCCTGAGTGCGGCCTGTTGATGCCGGCCGAAAATTGACAAGCAAAGCGCAGAAATTCCGGCTGATAATTGACCAGGGTGCTTGACTGATTTGGCGAGCAAGAGATGGTGTCGAACGCTGGTCAAAACTCAATCGGCACAGGTGGTCAAAAGTCGGTCGGCGCCAACACGGTCATGATTTGACGGGACAATCGCGGCGGGAGACGCCGAAATGACCATCAGGAAAAGCGCCGCAGAACGGGCGCGAGACGCATTGCGTCGGCGATTTGCCGGGACCACCGACGACAGGGGCTACATGGACGAGCCCCATGAGAACCTGATCGCGGGCGTGCGCATGGATCAGTTCGAGGCCGACCTGCGGGCGGGCGACGGCAACGAACTGCACACCAAATTCTGTGCGGTCCATTCCTCGTCGGCACTGGCCGTCAACAACTTCGCCCCGTTCAAGGATCGTCCAGAGGACCTGCGCCTGCTGGGTGTGTCCGGCGCAACACACGCCTCATTCGAGCGTCAGTTGCCCATCATTCCGGGAAGAAGGCCGGCCAACCTGGACGCTTGGATCGAGCGGTCGTCGGGAACCGTCGCGGTCGAATCCAAGCTCCTGGAATACTTCGCGCGCAAACGCCCCACCTTCGCCGACGCCTATCAGCAGCTTGCGCCGCCGGTGTCGGAACCTTCGTGGTGGTCGGCCTGCGAACGATATTGGGACGGCCCTCCGGGGCACCTGGACACCGCGCAGCTCATCAAGCACTACTTCGCGCTGCGCCTGCATCAGGAAACCCTGTTCGCCCCCGTCAGTCTGACTCTCCTGTACCTGTTCTGGGAACCCGACAACGCGGACGACGTGGAGGAATGCGTCGAACATCGTGCCGAGGTGGAGGAGTTTGCGTCCATGGTGGAGGACTCCGGCATCACTTTCGCCTGGATGACCTACGCCGACCTGTGGCGGGAATGGCTGGCCGATCCGTTGCTGGCGGACCACGCCCGGCGACTGCAGGCGCGGTACGCTGTCATCATCTGACGGGGCTGGGGCGACGTCCGGGGTGATCGTGCGCCTCACCGATACGCAAACTCGACGGCCGGCACGAACTTGACGCCCGGTTGCTTGCCCATGAAATCCAGCAGGAACGCCCCCAGCCTCTTCTCGCTCAGGGCGATCACGGCGGGGTCCTTCACGATGGCTTCCGCCTGCTTCCGCGCCACTTCCAGAAGCCGTTGCTGAATGGCGATGATGGCGCCCTTTTCGTCGGTGAAAACGCCCTTGCCGATGATTTCGTGGGACCGAATGTTGACCGACGGCGAGGCCACCAGTCCGGGCTTCTTGCGCAGAGTGACGGTGATGCGATTCTTGTCGCCCGAGATGGCAAAGTCATCCGGCCCCAGGTCGAACCCCACGGAATACTCCACCGAGTAATTCACGGACACGGTGGCTTCCGAAGACAGGACCCAGACCCCACGCTTGATGTGCTGGGTCAGGATGTAGTCGCGGTCCACCCGAGCCGCCAGAAACTTGGACTGACCCACCATGGCGGCCTTGGTCTGACTGACATAGGTGGTGTACTTGGTGTAACCCCCCAGGGTGTCCAATGTTTCCTCCATGATCTTGGTCACCTGCTGCAGCCGTTCTGCCAAGTCGCGCTGCTCATCTCGATCGCGCAAGTGCAGGAGCCCCAGGACGGCGGTGGCACCCGCCAGCAGAACGATGAGTGCGATCGCAAGCGGCTTTTTCAATGGAACCTCGCTTTCTTGAGTCGGATTGCGGGAAAAAGGCGGGAGGTGAAAGGTCGTGGAGATTGGGCCGCAATACTGCGAAAGGCTTCCCCACATTTGCAGCGTTTCGACTAAAGTTAACTGATTCTTGGTCCGGGAATGTGCCGCGCGATCTTGAGTATCGGAAGCCCAACGTTTCCGATGAAGATCAAGGGGGCCATGTGGACAAGACGATTTCGCGGATTCTTCAAACCCTTAGCGGGTTGGTGCTGCTTTATCTGGGAGTTGTCGTTGTCGCGAGCGTGACGCAACTCGCCAACGCGGCGGATCGAATTTACCTCGGCATGGGGCAGCCTGTATTTTGGCTGTTGATCACTGCGCTTCTCTTACTTTTCATTGCGCCCATCGCCTACTACTTCAAGCTTCCCAAGCCGTTGATTCCACCGACGGATTCGCATCAACCCGAGTACGACGAGTTTTTGACCGAACTTCGCACGCGGATGCAACGAAATCCTCGCCTGCAAGGAATGCCGCTCGGCTCCAACGATGAAGTTCCCGCTGCCCTGGACTTGTTGGCGTTGGAGGCGAATCGGGTTGTCAGGGAGACTGCCGGCGCCGTGTTTGTTGGTACGGCAGTCATGCAGAACGGTCGACTGGATGGAATGATCGTGATGGCCACGCAGGTGCGCATGGTTTGGCGCATCGCGCGGATATATCGACAGCGCCCTTCGCCACGAGAGATGCTCTACCTGTATTCCAATGTTGGTGCAGCAGCCCTCATGGCGGACAGCATCCAGGAGATTGATTTTTCCGAGCTGGCCACCCCTTTAGTTGCGTCGGTCATTCCGTCGCTCAAAGGTGCAATACCCGGTTTGCAGGGTATCGCGTCGCTATTGGTGAACAGCATCGCCAACGGATCGGCCAACGCATTCCTCACGTTGCGTGTCGGAATCGTGGCGCGACAATACTGCGAGTCATTGACCACGCCGTCGCGAATGCAGGTTCGGCAAAGCGCCACAATCGCGGCCCTGGCACTGGTGAGCACCATCGCGCAGGAGAACGGTGAGCATCTCGTCCAAAGCTCGTGGGGGGCCGTCCGTGGTGCATTGGGCGAGGCCATGGATTCGACCGTTCAAGGTATGAAAGCGGCCGCAGACAAGGTGGTCGATGTCAGTGTGAGTTCCGCACAGGCGGTGGGTGGCGCGGTGGATTCGACCGTCCAAGGAATGAGGGCGGCCGCCGACAAGCTGGTCGATGTCACTGTGAGTTCTGCCAAGGCGGTGGGTGGCGCGGTGGCATCATCGGCACAAGATGTCAAGAAAGCCGCCGGCGCACTGTCCTCCCGGAAGGCGCGTGTCACGGAGACGGATCAGAAGGACTAAGTCGGCAATGCAATTCACATGGCGAGGGGGCCGACGAAGGTTCAGCAGGTACTGGGGGAACGCATCCGGGCCAGGAGAACGGCCCGGCGCATGTCCCAGGAGGCGCTCGCCCACGAGGTGGACATC
>JBEIFV010000107.1:0-20437 GCA_040382235.1 Burkholderiales bacterium | reverse complement strand
CACCCGCAAACTACGCCACCTTCACGTGCCGCAAAAAGCCGGCGAGCAAGCGCGCTGGTGGTGGGGGCTGGATTCGAACCAGCGTACTCGTTAGAGGGCAGATTTACAGTCTGCTGCCATTAACCACTCGGCCACCCCACCCAAGCGAACCTCAAATTATCGTGGATTTCTGGTTCGGGGTCAAGCGATTGCCGGTTTTGGGCAAATCTTCGGCGAAGCCGGGATTTCTGCGCCGAATGAACGACTTGGCGTAAACGCGATGCCGACCCGCTGCGCCAGCCTCGAAGGCGTTGCGGACCAACAACACGCGCGTCATCTGGTTTCGACCAGAAACCGGCGCCTGACAGCTATTGCGTCCGGCGAGCCCTAAAATCAACGCATGACCGCGCTTTCAATTCTCAATCAGGTTTTCGGCTATCCCGCGTTCCGGGACCGGCAAGCCGACATCATCGAGCATATCGCCAGCGGCGGCGACGCCCTCGTACTGATGCCGACCGGAGGCGGAAAATCGCTTTGTTATCAGGTCCCTGCGCTGATGCGAACCGGCTGCGCAGTGGTGGTTTCGCCGCTGATTGCCTTGATGCAGGATCAGGTGGCCGCCCTGACCGAGGCCGGCGTCGAAGCGGCCGTACTCAACTCGTCACTCGACGCCACCACCGCGGCAGCGGTAGAACGCAGGTTCGCCGCCGGGTCGCTGAGCTTGCTTTACGTAGCTCCGGAACGCCTGATGACACCGCGCTTCCAAGCTTTGCTCGAGCGCTCGCAGATCGCCCTTTTCGCCATTGATGAAGCGCACTGTGTTTCGCAATGGGGGCACGACTTTCGCCCCGAGTACATCGAGTTGTCGGTACTGCACGAGCGCTTCCCCGCGGTACCGCGGATCGCCCTTACCGCCACCGCGGACGAGATTACACGGCGCGAGATCATCACCCGCCTCAATCTCGAGGATGCCCGCGTCTTCATTTCGAGCTTCGACCGACCAAACATCCGCTATACGGTGGTCGAAAAGCAAGCCCCGCGCGAACAGTTGCTCGATTTCATCGAAAGCCGGCATGCGGGCGATTCCGGCATCGTCTACTGCCTGTCGCGCAAGAAAGTCGAGGAAACCGCGACCTGGCTTGCCGCGCGTGGTGTCGATGCCCTGCCGTATCACGCAGGGCTAGACGCTGCTGTGCGGGCGCGCCACCAAGCCCGCTTTGTCAACGGCGACGGTATGGTGATGACGGCCACCATCGCTTTCGGCATGGGCATCGACAAACCTGACGTCCGCTTCGTGGCGCATCTCGACCTGCCCAAGAGCATCGAGGCCTACTATCAGGAAACCGGTCGCGCAGGGCGCGATGGGCAAGCGGCGGACGCCTGGATGGCCTATGGTCTGGCTGACGTGGTCCAGCAGCGTCGCATGATCGAAGAGTCGGAAGCAGACGATGCTTTCAAGCGGGTGTCGCGCGTCAAACTCGATGCGCTGGTCGGTCTTGCCGAAACCGCCGGATGTCGACGCGTACGCCTGCTCGCCTACTTTGGCGAAACAAGTGAACCCTGCGGCAACTGCGACAATTGCCTCGCTCCGCCCACCGTGGTGGACGCGACGGAAGCCGCTCAAAAAGCCCTGTCGGCCGTGTTTCGCACCGGTCAGCGCTTTGGTGCCGCGCACCTCATCGACATCCTGCGTGGCAAGCCGACCGACCGCGTTCGCCAATTCGGGCATGACGCGCTCAAGACCTTCGGGGTTGGCGCCGACTGGAGCGAGACCCAATGGCGCTCTCTTTTCCGGCACTTGGTCGCCAGCGGGCACTTGGTGGTCGACACCGAAGCCTACGGTGCGTTCAAGCTCACTGCCACTGCGCGCTCAGTGCTCAAGGGCGAAACCCAGGTCGCGCTGCGCGAGCAAGCCCCAGAAACGCAACCGAAACGCCGCCGCGCAAAGTCCGGCGCAATCACCCGGGACAAACCTTCAGCGGGCGCGGGCAGCGACGGCTTGCTTACCAAGTTGCGCGCCTGGCGCCTTGCCACCGCCCAACTGCATGGCGTTCCGGCTTTTGTGATCTTTCACGACAGCACCTTGGCTGAGATCGCGCACAGGATCCCGCGCAGCCTGGATGATCTCAGTGACATTCCGGGCATTGGCGCGAAAAAGCTCGAGCGGTATGGCAGCGAACTTCTGGAGCTGGCTCGATCAGGAGTCGAAGCTGTCGACCGTTGAAGCTTGCCGTGGCATGCAGGGACAAGCACAGCGCTTGACGTGCCAAATGGCGCGCGCAGCGCGGATTTCTGGACGGCCGGCGGGTACGGTCCGTATTTAAGGGTTTTCCCGCAAGAAGCCACTAACGAAGCGCTCGTGTATTGCGCACCCGCCTATAACCGGCCAAAATCCCTGCCGCACTATCGTTGCAAACAAAACAAGCTCCTCAGGCGACTCCGGTCGAACCAGGGCATCCGGAGACAGTCATGCTTGGCACTCGATTCCACAGCGCGGCATTTGCACCACAAGCGGCAAGCGGTGCGGGCTTGGCACGTGGCGATACGGTGCCGGCGATGTTCTGGGACGGCGTGGCGCGCCGCGGCAATCAGGTGGCGTTGCGCCAGAAGGATTTTGGTATCTGGAAACCAATGTCCTGGACTGCGATCGGCGAGATCGTGCGCGAAGTGGCGATGGGTCTCACAGCCCTTGGTTACCAACCTGGCGAAGTCGCCTCGGTGTTGTCCAACACCAACCGCGAATGGGTGTATGCCGATCTGGGGGCCTTGTCCGCGGGCGGCGTGGTCAATGGAATCTACCCGACCGATGCTGCAACGCAAGTTGAATACCTGTGCGCGGATTCGTCTTCGGTCTACCTGTTTGTCGAGGATGAAGAACAGCTCGACAAGGCCCTCGAGGTACGAGCGCGTCTGCCGCTGTTACGCAAGATCATCGTATTCGACATGGAAGGACTGCGCGATCTCGATGATCCGCAAGTCATGAGTTTCGATGACCTGCGCAGCCAGGGGCGTGCGCACCACGCCGCGCATCCTGCCCTGCTTGAACAACGCATCAGTTCGCGCAAGCCCGAAGATCTGGCGATCCTGGTGTACACCTCGGGTACCACCGGCAAACCCAAGGGCGCGATGATCTCGCACCGGAACATCATCTATACATGCCATGCCTACAACGACTTTGCGCCGCAGAACGACAGCGACGAGCGCATGGCCTTTCTTCCCCTGTGCCACATCGCCGAGCGCATGGGCGGCGAGTATTTTCCGCTGCTGACCGGCAGTATCATCAATTTCGTCGAGAACCCGGACACCGTGCCTGAGAACGTGCGCGAAATCCAGCCCACCACATTCACCGCCGTACCGCGGGTATGGGAAAAGTTTTATTCAAGCGTACTCATCCGGATCCGTGAATCGACCAAATCGCAGCAGGCTGCATACGCCTGGGCGATTGGCGTCGGCTTGAAGCGCGCCAAATTGATCGAGGAAAGCAAACCGATACCGGCAGGCCTGGATATTGCGTTCAAGTTCGCGCGTTTTTTCGTGCTCGACAACATCCGCCGCATGATCGGAGTGCACCGCGCGCGCTTCCTGTTGACCGGTGCCGCACCGATCTCGCCGGACTTGGTACGCTGGTACATGGCCCTGGGGCTCAACATGGTCGAGGTATGGGGCATGACCGAAAGTTGCGGTGCGGTCACCTCCAACCCGGTCGAACGCATCAAGCCCGGCTCGATCGGCATCGCCACCCGCCATGCCGAGGTCAAGGTTTCTTCTGAAGGCGAACTGCTGGTCAAGGGCGACAGCGTCTTCATGGGCTACCTGAATCTGCCCGAGAAAACCGCCGAGACCATCCGTGATGGCTGGCTCCACACCGGCGACGTCGGTCGCGTCGACAGTGACGGTTACTTTTATATCACCGACCGCATGAAAGACATCATCATCACCGCGGGCGGCAAGAACATCACCCCGTCCGAGCTTGAAAACCAGCTCAAGTTCAGCCCGTATATCACCGACACCGTGGTCATCGGCGACAAGCGCGCGTACCTGGCATGCCTGGTGATGATCGACCATGAAAACGTCGAGCAATGGGCGCAGGAGCGCTCGATCCCGTTTTCCGACTACAAGAGCCTGACGCGTCGCCCTGAAGTGATCAACCTGATCGGCGAGGAAGTCGAGAAGGTCAACAAATTGTTCGCACGGGTCGAGCAGATCAAGCAGTTCCGTCTGATCGAAAACAAACTCACGCCGGAAGACGAAGAACTGACCCCGACCATGAAACTCAAGCGCAAGCTGGTCGGCGAGAAGTATCGCGACCTGATCGAATCCATGTATTCCACCAAGGCCGCTTGACGGTCGATGCACACGTTTTCAGCAGCTTATTTTTGTATCACCAACCGGAGACATCATGAAAGCCAGATTGATTGCCACCACACTTGCGGCCGCCTTGGCCGCCAGTGGCGCTTTTGCACAAACCCAGGGCGTAACCAAGGACGAAATCCTGGTTGGCACCATTCAGGACCTGTCTGGACCGATCGCCGCCTTCGGCAAATCGGCGCGCAACGGCATGCAATTGCGTGCCGATGAAATCAATGAGCAGGGCGGCGTCAACGGTCGCAAGATCAAGCTGATTGCCGAAGACTCGGGCTACGATCCCAAGAAGGCGGTATTGGCGGCGCAGAAGCTCGCGCAGCGCGACAAGATTTTCGTGACCGCAGGCAACATCGGCACCCCGATCGCCATGGCCACCATGCCGATCTTTTTCGAGAAGAACATCCCGCACCTGTTCCCCTTGACCGCGGCGCGCCAGATGTACGATCCCTTGCACAAGCTCAAGTACTCGTTTGCCGCAACCTACTTTGATCAGGTGCGTTCCGGCATCAAGTACCTGACCAAGACCAAGGCTGACCGCAAGTGGTGCATCATCTATCAGGATGACGACTTCGGCGCCGAGGTGCTTGCGGGTGCGGAAGCGGGCCTCAAGGAGCAGGGCAAGACCCTGACCGAGAAAACCAGCTACAAGCGCGGTTCGACCGATTTTTCTTCGCAAGTGGCGCGCATGAAAGGCTCCAATTGCGACACGATCGTGATGGGCACCATCATCCGTGAAACCGTAGGCACATTGGCCGAGGCGAAGAAGACCGGCTTGAACGCGGATTTCATCGGTACCTCGGCTGCCTACACGCACCTGATCCACCGACTCGGCGGCCCGGTTGCGAACGGCTTCATCGCCGCCCATACCGTCGCACACCCTTATCTTGACGACGCAGCGCAGAACGTGCGTTTCTGGGCCGCCAAGTACAAGACCAAGTTCAATGAAGATCCGGACGTGTTTTCGGCCTATGGCTACGTGATCATGGACAACGTTATCGCGGCACTGGCCAAGACCGGCAAGAACCTGACAACCGACAACTTCATCAAGGCGCTTGATTCGCTTTCAGTGCCGGCTGACATGTTCGGCGGCGATGCCATGAGTTTTACGCCGACCAAGCATCTTGGCTCGAACAAATCGCGCTTGTCACAGATCAAGGACGGCAAGTGGACCGTGATCACGCCATACGTCGAACCCTAATCAGGTTTGACGCTGGAGCAAAAAACCCGCCTTTCGGCGGGTTTTTTTCTTCGATGAGCTGTTTTTGTGCCTGCCTTCGGCCGGTGCAGCATGCACCTCATGCCCAAGATGCTCCGCGTGACGCTGCGCAGGCGCATGGCGAACGCGCTGCGGCAATAGAGACCCAACGATCATGCCGACGTTGGCTGCCACAAAACCCAGAATTTGCGCTGGCCAGATCTGGCTCTGGATGAAGATTTCTCCAGTAAGCCAGACACCCAGTCCGGCGCCCATCGCAAAGTAAGCGCCCTGCGTTGTGGCCCGCTGCCAATAGAGGCCATACACCAGCGGCACGAAGGCGGTGACCAGTGTCACTTTGTAAGCGCTTTCGACCATCTGGAAAATCGTCAGTTTGCTGTTGAGCGCGACGAACAGCACGATCAGCGCGAATCCGAGCAGCGAGGCGCGCATGACCAGCAGGAAGCGCCGGTCGGACATCTTGGGATAAAAGCCGCGAATGATGTTCTCCGAAAAAGTGACCGATGGCGCCAACAGCGTCGCCGACGAACAGCTCATGATCGCCGAAAGCAGGGCACCGAAGAAAATCACCTGGGCGAAGACCGGCGTATGCGTGAGGATCAGGGTGGGCAACACCAACTGCGAATCGGTCTTGACCAGGTCGCCGAAGAGCTTTGGATCGACCAGGGTGGCCGCGTAAGCCAGGAACATCGGAACGAAAGCAAACGCGAAATAGATCGAGCCGCCAAGCACAGATCCACGCACCGCAGTCTTCTCGTTCTTGGCCGAGGTGATACGCTGAAACACGTCCTGCTGCGGTATTGAGCCCAGCATCATGGTCATCCATGCACCGATAAATGGCACCCACGCCGCATAGCCGCCGCTGGGGAAGAACTGCAGTTTGCCGGCTTCACTCGCGTGCGTGATCACGGCACCGGCGCCACCGGTCAGGCCGCTGATGAACCAGGCGATGAACAAAAGCCCGCACATCACCACCATCATCTGCACAAAATCGAGGAAAGCCACCGCGAACATGCCGCCAAACGTCGTGTAAGTCAGCACGATCGCCGCGCCCAGGACCATGCCCCACTCGTTGCTGATGGCGCCATTGGTGATGATGTTGAACACCAGTCCCAAAGCCTTGATTTGGGCCGCCACCCAGCCCAGATAGGAAATCACGATAGCGATGGACGTGATTACCTCGACGGTGCGTCCATAACGAATGCGGTAATAGTCGCCAATGGTGAGCAAGCCCATGCGATACAGCTTGGGTGCGAAAAACAGCCCTGCCAGGATCAGGCACATCGAGGCGCCGAACGGATCGGCCACCACCCCGGACAAGCCGTCCTTGACGAAGGTGGCCGAAACGCCAAGCACGGTTTCGGCACCAAACCATGTCGCGAAAACGGTCGCGGTCACGACCGGGAGCGGCAGCGTGCGACCAGCTACCGCGAAGTCCTTGACGCTATGCACACGGGTCGCGGCATACAAGCCGATACCAACTGAAACCAACAAGTAGAGTGTGACAAAACCGATGAGCATAGGGGGTTCCAGTGTGCGAGGGCCAGTCGTGACGTGTTCGATTATAAAATCAGCGCTCGCGCTTCGCCAGTGCGCAATGCTGTCCCGTCTTGTCGAAGAAAGGCACCAAACAGCAAGCTTTGCCGACCTTCTCGACATGCAAAATTCGCGCCCGAGAAGCGCACCGCCGCCCAAGGGCGTTCGCTGATACAGGTCGCCAATCCTAAGAAAGTGCTACAGCGCCGAAGTGGTCAATTGGTCGCTCGCCGGCCGCACCGAAGCTGCGCTTTCCCAAGCCAGCACGCTCAATCCGCGTTCGTAGCGACGCGCAGCTTCAAAGTCGCAAGAGCCAGACCGCCTCGACCAGAAGGAGGGCGACCACGACGAAAACCAGGACGGTCAGCGTGCGCATGCGGCGCCCTTGTCGCTCGACCGATTCCGCAAGCGCTCGCAACGCAGCCTCCTCACGGGCACCATGGGCCGCTTTCTCAAGCGCCCGTGTGACAAGACGCGGCCATTGCGGCAGCATTTTCGCGAGGTGCGGCGCCTCACGCTTCGCATTGGCCAGGAATCCCTCCCAGCCTATTTGCTTGAACATCCATTTTTCCAGGTAAGGCTTGGCGGTTTTCCACAAGTCAAGTTCCGGATCGAGCTGACGGCCCAGACCTTCGATATTGAGCAGCGTCTTTTGCAGCAAAACCAGTTGCGGCTGGATCTCGACATTGAAGCGGCGCGAAGTCTGGAACAGCCGCAACAACACCTGACCCAGGGAAATCTCCTTCAATGGGCGATCGAAATGCGGCTCGCAGCAGGCACGCACGGCGCCCTCCAGCGCCTCGACATTTGTGTCGCGCGGCACCCAACCCGACTCCACATGCAACACCGCGACGCGGTGGTAATCGCGGTTGAAAAAAGCCAGAAAATTCTGCGCCAGGTAATCCTTGTCGACCTCCGACAGCGTGCCGACGATGCCGAAATCGAGTGCTATGTATCGGCCCAGCGTTTCGGGGGCATCGCTGACATAGATGTTGCCGGGATGCATGTCGGCATGGAAAAACCCGTCAGAGAACACTTGGGAGAAAAAAATCTCGACACCGTCGCGCGAAAGCTTCTGCAAGTCGATGCCGGCGGCCTTCAAACGATCAATCTGACTGATCGGAATGCCCTTCATGCGCTGCATGGTCAGCACCGCAGTGGCGGTGTAGTCCCAGTAAATCTCCGGCACGATCAAAAGACTTCCGCGTGCGCTGTCGGGAGCGAAATTGCGCCGCAACTGGCTGGCGTTGGCACCCTCGCGCACCAGATCGAGTTCGTCATGCAGATACATGTCGAACTCGGCCACCACCTCGCGCGGCTTCAGGCGCTTGCCATCGGCCCACAAGCGCTCGATGATGCCTGCGCCCACCCGCATCAGGTCGAGATCGCTTTCGATGGCTGCAAGCATGCCCGGGCGCAGCACCTTGACAGCAACCTCACGACCGTCGTGCAATACCGCGAAATGCACCTGCGCAATAGAGGCCGAAGCCACCGGCTCGCGATCGAACGCCTTGAACAGATCCGCCGGACGCTGGTTGAACGACAGTTCGATCTGTCGCTCGGCGAGCGCGGGATCGAATGGCGGCACGCGATCCTGCAAATGCGCCAGTTCGTCTGCAATATCCGCTGGAAGCAGGTCGCGCCGGGTCGACAGCACCTGACCGAACTTGACGAAAATCGGCCCCAGCGTTTCCAGCGCCTCGCGCAGGCGCACGCCGCGCGGCGTGGTAAAAGTGCGCCAGAAAAACAGCGTCAGGTAAAGCGATTTCAACGGTCCCGGCTTGGCCGCCGCCATGAAGAATTCGTCCAGTCCGAAGCGGAACGCGATGGAAAGGATTTTCAGCAGACGGAAGGGACGCACAAAAACGCTCGAGACCAATGGCAAACGATGCCGGACTTTACCCGAATCGTTCTGCAGCCGTCCTCGCTGGAGCGCCGCTTGCCGCACTCTGTGACCTGTCCGATAATCCGCACATGCGCATCATCTGCGTCGGCCATACCGCCTTCGACCGCGTCTTCATGGTCGATCGTATCGTTGCCCCGCCAGCCAAGATCGCGGCGCGCGACTACTTTGAACTCGGTGGCGGCATGGCCGCCAACGCGGCCGTGGCCATTGCCCATCTCGGCGTCAAGGCGGAGTTCTGGGGTCCGGCCGGCGATGACGACATCGCCGACGCCATGGCAGCGGACTTCGCCGGGCACGGCGTTGACGCAACCTACATGCACCGCGTGCCGGATGGCAAATCCTCGCATTCCGCGATCCTGGTCGACACCGCCGGCGAACGCCTGATTGTCGGCATGCGCGGGGCAGTGCTGGCCGACGATGGCGGATGGATGCCGCTGCACCGATTGCAGGATGCCGCGGCACTGCTGGCCGACGTGCGCTGGCCGCGTGGCTCGCTCGCAGCCCTGGCAGCAGCGCGTGCGGCCGGCGTGCCCACGGTTCTCGACGGCGATACGGGAGAGCGTGATCATCTGCGGTCCCTGATACCGCAGGTTGATTACGCGGTGTTCTCGGCACCGGGCTTCGCCGCTTTCAGCTCGGCCGCCTCATTGCCTGGATTGCAGGAAGCACTCGCCCTGGGAGCGCGGGCCGCGGTGGTCACGCGCGGCGAGCACGGTTGCGAGTGGATCACAGCCGCAGCCCCGGATCAACTGCGCCATACCTCCGCCTTCAGGGTTGAGGCGGTGGATACCACTGGCGCGGGTGACGCGTTTCACGGCGCGTTCACCGTTCGCATCGCAGAGGGCGCATCGGTCGAAGAAGCTATCCGGTTTGCCTCTGCGGCGGCGGCATTCAAGGTGGGTCGCCAAGGGGCACGCAGCATGCCTTCGCGCTCGGAGGTCACCGCACTGCTGGCACCGTCGGCTTGAATCAAGCAGATTAAGGGTACCGGGCGCGAAACGAGCCTTGTGCTTCGAAGCCAAGCGTGGTCGCGTCAACCGCCGCTGGCTGCCCTGTTTCGAGCTTCGATCAGCCCGATACGTTTTTCCAGCCGCGCGCTCGCATCGCGCGCCTCTGCCACCTCATCGGCGAATTTTTCAAACATGCGCAACCGCACCAACATCGGTTCCTCATCAACCAGAAATGCAGCGCTGTTGCCGGCAAGGCGTTGCGCGGCGTCGCGTCCCCAGGCGTCGAATGCACGGACACCCTGCATGGCTCGATAGGCCGGCACATCGCCGATCACCCGGCTCAAGTCCTCCTCGGCATCCCAGCGCACCTCGCGCATGAGAACGCCGAGCGTCTGCGCGAATTCGGCGTCGCCCTCAAGGTGTACCGACTTCAAGGCTCGTTCGGGATCAGCGAGCATCAGCGGCAATTGCGCGAGACGGAGCTTGAAGGCAACATCCGCCTTGCCGGGGTCGGGTATCGCTTCGACGGTACCGGAGGCGGCGACCGCGAGCGTGAAGGAGAAGGGTGGGGCATCGATGCGCACGATCTTGCCGGCATGCGCGATGAGCTTCTCGCGCGCCCCACTGTGCTGCGACAGCAGATGATTGATGATGGCAGGCAGGGGCAGCATGGGAAACAGGGCCTCGATCCCGTTCAGGTTTGAACCAGCTTGCGGTGTTTCTGGATGCTCATCAGGATACCGATGCCCAGGAACAGCGTCACAAGCGCAGTGCCACCGTAGCTCACCAGAGGCAAGGGCACACCCACCACCGGCAGGATGCCGCTGACCATGCCCATGTTCACGAAAGCATAGGTAAAGAAAATCATGGTGATCGCCCCCGCCAACAGGCGCGCAAAGTAGGTCGGTGCATTGGCCGCGATGATCAGGCCGCGGGCAATCAGGAAACAGTAAAGAAGCAACAACACGACATTGCCGATCAAGCCGAACTCCTCTGCGTAGACCGCAAAAATGAAATCCGTATGGCGCTCTGGAATGAATTCAAGATGGGTCTGCGTGCCTTTCAACCAACCCTTGCCGATGGTCCCGCCGGAACCCACCGCAATGGTCGACTGGATCGTGTGAAAGCCCTTGCCCAGCGGATCCGATGAAGGATCGAGCAAAGTGCAGACACGGTGTTTCTGGTACTCCTTGAAACCCGGCCACGACACTTCCGGCTGGCAAATACGGTCCTCGAACACGACCACACCGGCCACCGCCACTACCGCAGCCACGACCGCCGGCGCGATTAGTTTCCATGACAGGCCGGCGAAAAAAATCACGTACATGCCGGCGGCGAAGACCAAAAGAGCCGTGCCCAGATCGGGTTGCTTGGCGATCAGTCCGACCGGCGCGGCGAGCAGCAGGATTGCCAGCAGATAATCGCGTACTCGCACCAGCACCTCACGCTTGTGAAAATACCAGGCGATCATCAGCGGCATGGCGATTTTCATGATCTCGGAAGGCTGGATGGTGGTGATCCCGAGATTGAGCCAGCGCGTCGCGCCCTTTTTGCGCACGCCGAACAAAAACACTGCGACCAGCAGGGCGACGCCCACCAGATAGATCGGCACCGCCACACGCATCAGGGTTTGTGGCGGAACCTGCGCGGCCACCCACATCACCAGGAGAGCGACGCCAAAGTTGCGCAATTGGTCGTAAAAACGTGCCGGCTGGTCGTAGGTGGCTGAAAACAGCACGGTCAGGCCAACTGCCACCAGCAGGCTGACGATGACCATCAGCGTTGGATCAAGCTGTCCGAAAATGCGACCAGCCCAGCGCCTAATCACTTTCGTCCTCGGTTTCCGCGCCGGGCTTGCCCAGGAACGGTGCCGCGCCGGGCTTGTCCGGGCGCTTGCCGGTGAGGTAGTAGTCAAACACCATGCGCGCGATCGGCGCGGCCGACTGCGCGCCAAAACCACCATTCTCGACAACCACGGCCAAGGCCAGTCGAGGCGCTTCCACCGGCGCATAAGCCATGTACAAGGCATGATCATGCAGATGCTTGGCCAGGCGCTTGGCGTCGTACGTCTCGTTTTGCTTCACGGTAAAAACCTGCGCGGTGCCGGTCTTGCCGGCGCTCGCATAGGCAGCGCCCGCGAACGCGCGCGCGCCGGTGCCGGAGATCGTGACGCCCTCGAGACCGCGCTTGACCACTGCGATATGCTCGGGGTCGTAAGCGATCTTCTGCGGGCGGGCGCTGCCGTCGGCCGCTTTCGGGATCGGCGATTCAACCATGCGCTTCTGGCCGGTGCGCAGATCGTGGATCTCGCGCACCAGCCGCGGCGGCTTGACTAAGCCGTTGGCGGCAAGAATGGCGGTCGCATGCGCCAATTGCAAGGGCGTATAGGCGTTGTAGCCCTGGCCGATGCCGACCGAAATGGTCTCGCCGGCGTACCACTTCTTTTGCTCCGGGCGGCGAAAACGCGCTGCCTTCCAGGCGGTGGAGGGCAAGACGCCGGCCACTTCGCCTTCGATATCGATGCCGGTCAGGGCGCCGAAACCCAGCGGCGCCAGGTAGCGCGCGATGGTATCGACACCCATGTCATTGGCCAGAATGTAGTAGTAGGTGTCGCAGGAAACGATGATCGACTTGACCATGTCGACCACGCCGTGACCGCCCACTTTGTCATCGCGAAACCGGTGGTTGCCGAACATGAAGTAGCCGGGGTCGCTGATGGTCTGCTCGGGCCGCCGCTTGCCGGAGGTCAGCGCCGCCAGCGCCATGAAGGGCTTGAAGGTCGAGCCGGGCGGATACGTACCGCGCAGCGGACGGTTGAGCAGCGGTTTATCGGGCGAATTGTTGAGCAGATCCCAGTTCGCCGTGTCGATGCCGTCGACGAACAGATTGGGATCGAAGCCCGGACGGCTGACGAATGCCAGCAGCTCCCCGGTAGCCGGGTCGATCGCCACCACCGCGCCCTTGCGATCCCCCAGCGCGGCTTCTGCTATCTGCTGCAGCTCAATGTCAATGGTGAGCGTCAGGTTGTTGCCCGCCACCGGCGCCATGCGTGACAGCGTGCGCACCGCCCGCCCGCCGGCATCGACCTCGACCTGCTCCGAACCGGTAATGCCGTGCAACTCGCGCTCGTAGCTCTGCTCGATGCCGATCTTGCCGATATGCTCCGAACCCTTGTAGTTGGCCGTCATGTCGCGTTCTTCGAGCCACTCCTGGTCCTTCTGGCTGATGCGCCCGATATAGCCGACCACGTGCGCGGCCGCATCGCCCAGCGGATACTGGCGAAACAGGCGTGCCTTGATCTCCACGCCCTTGAAGCGCCAGCGATTGGCGGCGAAACGTGCGACTTCTTCATCGGAGAGCCGGGTACGAATCGGCAAAGAATCAAAGTTGCGCGACTCGGCCAGAAGTTTCTGGAAGCGTTTGCGGTCCCTGGGCTGCACTTCGATCAATTTGGCCAGTTCATCGATGGTGTCGTCAAGATCGGCCACCTTCGAAGGCGTGATCTCCAGGGTATAGGCCGAAAAATTGCGCGCCAGCACCACACCGTTGCGATCAAAGATCAAGCCGCGATTGGGCACAATCGGCAGGATTGAAATGCGATTGTCCTCGGCGGCGGACTGGTATTCGTCGTAGTTGGCGACCTGCAGATAGACAAAGCGCGCCAGCAACAAGCCGAAACACACCATCACCAGCGCCGTGGCCGCAACCAGGCGCAAATGAAACGTGCGGATTTCCTGTTCGGCGTTTTTCAGTTCCGCGCCGGCGCGCCCTGGAAAACTCGGAGCTTGCATGGCACGAAACAGGCGGCGTTTGCGGGAAAACAAGAGGAAGAGCCTGACGAAAAGCGCATTGAAGCCCCGATTTTAGAGCCTCCGGAGATGAATGCACACGGCTTTTCGCCGCGCCTGGTGAATCGGCTTCGGCGCATTGGCCATTCCGGGCACAAGTCTATAATCCCTGACCATTCAATCCGCCAGCCCTGCAGGCGACGCGGCGCGCTCATGTTCGATCAACAATCCCGACTCCTCCTGACCGGCGCCACCGGTTTTCTGGGGGGCGCCATCGTGGCCGACCTGCTGCCCCGTCCGGAATGGCCGGCGGTGCGTCTGCAGGTGCGCGCCGGCAGCCGCGCTGAAGGGGTTGCGCGCATGCAGGAGGTGCTGGCGCGCTTCGAAGTCGCGCCCGCGCTGCGCGCGCGGCTCACCCCGGAGCAAATCATCATCGGCGACTTGCGTGATCCGCAGGCCTTGTGCGCCGACCCGCAAATGGCCTCGGTCACCCATGTCATCAATTCGGCCGCACTGACCACGTTTGCCGTCAACCCGCAGTTGTGGCCGATCAATGTGGACGGCACCTTTGTTTTCGCGCAACGCCTGACCGAGATTGCGCGTCTGCAACGCTTCGTCCATGTCGGCACCGCGATGTGCGTGGGCCCCGATGCTCCGGTGCCGGTGCCGGAGGATTACATCGCACCCGCCCCCGTCCGCCATCTGGTGCCCTACTCGGAAACCAAGATGGAGATCGAAAACCGCTTCAAGCGCGACCTGCCGCAGTTGCCGCTGATCCAGGCGCGACTCACCATCGTGGTCGGCCACAGCAAGTTGGGCACGCGCCCTTCAGGCAGCATTTACTGGGTGTTTCGCACTGCCCAGATGCTCGAGCGCTTCACAGTGCCGGTGGATGGCCGCATTGACGTGATTCCGGTCGACTGGGCCGCCCGTACCCTGGTCGAGCTGACCTTGAAACCACAACTCAAACATCGCTTTTATCACCTGTCGGCCGGTCCGGCGCGAGCTTCCACTTTCACCGAACTCGACGCCGCCATGGCGCGCGGCCGCGGTGTGCCTCCGGCAGTCACACGCTACCGGCAGGCAACGCTGGACGAGCTCGATGCGATGAGCGGGGAGTATCTTACGCGGCTCGGCCCTTGCCATCCGCGCATCATGCAACGTGCCATTCGCTTGTACGGCAGCTTCGCTGCGCTCAACCTGACGTTTCGCAACGAGCACCTTGCGGACGAGGGCATGCCTCCCGCGCCGCCATTCGCCAGTTACGCCGACCTGTGCGCGGCGAGCTCCGAAGGCGTCACGATCGCCGATCAGATGATGGCGGACTTCAAGTAGAACGGCTACCTCCGCAAGGATACAATCCAAGCCGTTCTTATCAGATCACGATCACTGCGCTCCACCGATGACAATGACATGAGCACTCTTGCAACCGTTCAGGAAATGCTGGTCGCGGAATTCGAACTGAAGCCCGAGCAGGTCACGCCCGATGCCAGGCTGGCCGATCTCGGTGTCGACTCGCTGGCAACCCTTGAGTTCCTGTTCAAGCTCGAAGACCAGTTCAAGCTCGACCTCAACAACGATCCGACCCCGGTCGAAACCGTCCGCGACATCGCCTGCGAAGTCGATCGCCTGCTTGCCAAGAAGGTCGCCGAAACCACGTGAAGCGCGTCGTCGTCACCGGCCTGGGAGTTGTCTCGCCGCTGGGAAACGACCCGGACAGTTTTTTCGCGGCCTTGAGCGCGGGTCGCTGCGGTATCCGCAAGCTGGAAACTTCCTGCCCGGGCTCCACCTACGCGGGCGTGGTCGATTGCGACCTCGATGCACATTTTCCGAAGCTCAAACGTATCGGACTGGATCGGGTGGCCATGCTTGCGTTGCTGGCCGCGCGCCAGGCGCACGCGGATTCGGGTCTTGCCATCACGGGAAGCATAGCGCATGACATCGGGCTCTACTGGGGAACCGGCATGGGCGGCGCTGCGTCGCTCGAAGGTGCGTATCAGGATTTGCTGATCAGGAAGGCCGCGCGTCTCAAGCCATCGACCATCGTGGCGGTGATGGCCAATGCGTCGACCGGCCAGATCGGTATCGAATTGGGGATCCGCGGCCCGAGTTGTACCTATTCATCCGCTTGCTCGTCCTCGGCGGTCGCCATCGGCGAGGCGTTTCGCGCGATTCGCTTCGGGCTGGTGAGCGCCGCGCTGGCCGGCGGTGCCGAGGCTCTCCTGACCGAAGGCGTGATCAAGTCCTGGGAGTCGCTGGGCACCCTGGCGCGTCACGACATGGCACAGCCTGAGACCGGCTGTCGCCCCTTTGCAGCGGACCGCAGCGGCTTCCTGCTTGCCGAAGGCGCGGCGGCGCTGATGCTCGAAGAGGAAGGCCATGCGCGCGCGCGCGGCGCCATGATCCTGGCGGAACTCGCCGGATACGGCAACACGACCGATGCCAGCCATATCACCCAGCCCGACGCGAAAGGCCAGGCAAGCGCGATGCGGAAGGCGCTCACCGAGGCCGGCGTCGATGCGGGCGGGATCGGCCATATCAATGCCCACGGCACCGGCACCAAAGTGGGGGACGTGACCGAAACGCGGGCCATCCGCGACGTATTCGGCGAACATGCGGTGCGCATCCCGATCAGTGCCACCAAGGCCTTGCACGGCCATCTCATGGGCGCCACCGGCGCACTGGAATTCATCGCCGCACTGATGGCGCTGCACCAGGGCGTAGCGCCGCCCACCGCGCACCTGTGGCACCCGGATCCCGACTGCGACCTCGACTACGTTCCGCTGCTGGCGCGCGCGCTTGACGGTGTCGAGGCGGTGATGTCGAACTCGTTTGGCTTCGGCGGCAACAACGCGGTGCTCGTGGCCAGGCGCTATCGCCCCTGAGCAGCGGATTACTGCGACCCGCAAGTCGCAGAGCCGCTATGCAACACAATGGCCTACAGACAAATGCGTCCTTGCACGCTATTGTCATGACATGACAGGCTCAGGACTCTCGAATTCGCGTCGCCGATCGTTGCTCGGCAGCCTGCTTGCAAGTCTTGCCGCTGGCTGCGCTCAAACGCCTGGGGCGATGCGCTCAGCGCAGGGCAAGCGCGTGCTGGTGATCGGCGCCGGCTTCGCCGGACTCTCGGCCGCGCGCGCGCTGCGCCAGTCCGGCATCGACGTCGTCGTTCTCGAGGCGCGCTCGCGTCCCGGCGGACGGGTTCTCACCGATCGCAGCCTCGGATTTCCAATCGATCTCGGACCCTCCTGGCTGCATGGCGGGCCACGCAACCCTCTGAAGACACTGGCCGAAGGTTCGGGTATCGCGACCCGGGTCAGCAACTACGCGAACTTCCGCTTCACCAATGCAAGCTCGGGACGGCGCCTGCAGGTCGTACCCACCGAGTTGCTTGAGACCGCGCAAAAATTCATTGATGCGATGAGTTCGGCATTTTTGTGGGGTGCGCTGTACGCCAGTAGCGCCGCAACGCGCGGCCTGTCAGTCGCCGATGTGTTCGACGCCGCGGTCCGGCGCATCGAGGCGCGCGAGGGGCCGATCGACCGCGGCGTGATCGCGCTGCAGCGCTGGGTGCTCGAATCCAATCTGGCGGCACCGCTCGAGGAAGTCGGCGCCGCCGCGCTGCTGGACGACTCCGACACCGGCGCCGGCAACGAAGTTTTGCCGCCAGACGACCGACTCGTCACCGCCGGCATGGACCGCCTGGTTTCACTGCTGGCGCTGGACCTCGACATCCGCTACAGCCAGGTCGTGCAGGCGATCGCCTGGCGTCCCGGCGCTGTGACCATCCACACCACAGGCGCGCAATGGCACGCAGACTGCGTGGTGGTGACCTTGCCGATCGGCGTACTCGCCGAAGGCAGCGTGCGCTTCGACCCGCCCTTGCCGGCGTCGATCGCCGAACCCCTGAGCCGCCTGCGCATGGGTCTGCTCAACAAGATCTGCCTGACTTTCCCGCGCTCATTCTGGGACGAACGCGCCGATTTCCTGACCTTTTATACCGACCCTGCGCCGCTCTACTATGCGTGGCTCAACCTGATGCGTTACGGCGGCAAACCGGTGCCGGTTGGATTTACATCGGGCCGCATGGCCCGCACTGTCGAAACCATGTCGGACGAAGCGCTGGTCTCGCTGGTGATGCGCCGCATGCGTGCGGCGAGCGGCACCCGGGTGCCGGAACCGGAGGCGGTGCGCACCTCGCATTGGGCCAGCGACCCGTACGCTCGCGGTTCATACTCCTACCCGGGGCTGAGGGCTTCCGGCAACGATCGCTCGCAACTGGGAAAGCCGATCGAAGACACCTTGTTCTTTGCCGGCGAAGCCACCCACCGTGCCGATCCGGCCAGCGTGCATGGTGCGTGGTGGTCAGGCCTGCGTTCGGCCCGGCAAATCCTGGGTGAAGCCTGAAACGGCGCAATCGCCATGTCGGCATGGCAGCGTCAGCGCGCACCCCGCTGTCAGTTCGACCGATCGTGCGCCGCTGCCAGAACCCGGCCATTGACTGCCATCAGATCGGGCGGTTCTCATCCTTGTCCGCTGCCTGCCGCTGCGGCGCCAGATACAACGCGCTCACCAATGGCCACAGCAGCGTGGCCACCACGCTTGAGCTGAAATACAGCAATCCGGGAAAGGGGGCGCCCATGATCAGGCGAATCGCCACCACCACCAGTTGCGCGGCCAGGAGCAATGGCAACACATGCGCCACTTCGCCTGCCATGCCGAAAAAACGTACCCGGCGATGCACCGTGATGGCCGCGTACGACAGGATCGAATACGCCAGCGCATGTTCACCCAGGAGGCTGGCGTTGTTGACATCCATGACCAGCCCGAGCAGCCAGGCCACGGTGAGCCCTACCCGCCGCGGCTGATGAATGCTCCAGAACACCAGCGTCAACGCCACCCAGTCGGGCACCGCCAGCGCCCAGCCGGCGCGTGGCAGCGGCAGCAGGTTGAGCATCAAGGACAGCACCAGCGTGAAGCCGATAAACCACGGGTTTACCGGCAGCAGGATGTATTGACGCGGCTGGCTGGGTGCTGGCATACGAATTACTTGCTGGCAGGGGGTGTGGTAGGCGTCGTAGCCGGGTTGGCGACAGCGGCAGGCGTGGCTGGCACAGACGGGCTCGCCGCGCCTGCGGGAGAGGCCCTGGCATTGGCTGCGGCAGATTCTTTCTCCGCGATTTCGGCGCGCATCTTCTTGCGCTTGACCCTGACCGGCTTGTCGTCCGCCTCCGGCGGCAGAGCGGGCAACACAATCTTCTCGCCGGTGAGAACCAAGACCTGTCCGAAGCGGTCGACACCCGCCGCGGGCTTGCAGGCGATTTTCGCAAACGCATACCCGGCTTCGCGCTCGATGCGCAATACTGTGGCTACCGGCAAGCCTGGCAGGTAAGTGCCGTCGATGCCGGAGGTCACCAGCGCGTCTCCCGGCCGTACGTCGGCGTTGGTCGCCAGAAATCGCAATTCCATGGTGCCGCCATCGACACCGGCCGGCGTACCGTAGGCAATCGCGCGCAGGCCGTTTCGCACCACCTGCACCGGAATCGCCTGGTCGCGATCGGTCAACAACGAAACTTCGGATACAGCCGGAAAAGCGCGGGTCACCTGGCCGATCACGCCGGTGGCATCAATCACCACCTGGCCGGCCCTGATGTTGGCCAGCATGCCCTTGTCGATCACCACCTTGCGAGTGAACGGGTCACGCGCGTCGTACAGCATTTCGGCCGCCACCGCGACCACCGGCAGGCGCTCGCGCATCGCCATCAGGCTGCGCAGGTTGGCATTTTCCGCTTCGAGTTGCGCGCTGCGCATCAGACCCCTGGCAGCGCTGAGCCTGTCGCGCTCGAGCTTTTCGTTCTCGGTGATCAATGTCTGCTGCCGGCCAAGGTAGCCCGAAAGGTTGGACGCGGCATCACCGGGCGCACGCGCGGCGACCTGCAGGGGATAAAGCACCATGGCGACGCCGAAACGCACCTGTTCAAGCAACTTGAAGCGCGCGTCCAACACCAGCAACACGATAGACAGAAAAGCGAACGAGGCCAGTCGCGCCAGCGCCGAGGGCCCCTGCTTGAAAAACGGCGGCGGCGCGTATTCCATCAGGGTTGCAAGCCCAAGCGTGGCGCGCTAGCTCGGAGCGTTTGAAGCGCCAAGCGCGGTCTTCTGCCGGCCGCGGGCATGGACGTGCACCCGATGCGCGCGGGGCGGAGCGATTTCACCCCGACGAATACAGGTTCTCACCCTGGCCGGCCCCATCAATCATTGGTGAAAATCGAGCCCAGCTTTTCCATGCGCTCAAGCGCGATGCCGGAACCGCGCACCACACAGGTGAGCGGATCTTCGGCGACGATCACCGGCAGGCCGGTCTCTTCCATCAACAGGCGGTCGAGATCGCGCAGCAAGGCGCCGCCGCCTGTCAAGACCATGCCCTTCTCGGCGATGTCGGCACCCAGTTCGGGGGGCGTTTGTTCGAGCGCCGACTTGACCGCCGACACGATGGAATTGAGCGGATCGGTCAGGGCCTCGAGAATTTCGTTGGACGAAATGGTGAAGGAGCGCGGAATGCCTTCGGCCAGGTTACGACCCTTGACCTCCATTTCCTTGACTTCCGAACCCGGAAACGCCGAACCGATCTGCTTCTTGATCGATTCAGCCGTGGTCTCGCCGATCAACATGCCGTAGTTGCGGCGAATGTAAT
>JBEIFV010000106.1:0-20586 GCA_040382235.1 Burkholderiales bacterium | reverse complement strand
CGAGCATCAACTGAAGCAGGCCGAGGCGGCCGAGATTCTGATGGTTTCACGACCGCGCGTGTCGGACGTGGTGAACCGCAAGACCGCCAAGTTCACCATCGATACTCTGGTCGAGATGCTGAGCCGCGTCGGAAAACCAGTCCGGCTGGCAATCGGTTGAGAGCCTTGCCGGGCGCGGGCTGCGATCAACGCCCCGTCCGTCCCCGCACCGGCACGAGGCGAGTCGGCACGAGCCATGGCAACGACTGCCGTGCGCAAAGCATCGACCTCTCGCAGCGATGGTCTATATTCAGGCTTCCGCTGACCCGACCCAAACAGAGTTTCGTGCATTCAAATCTATCCACCAGCACCAGCTGGCTCTCCCGCAAGCTGGCGAAGAAATTCCACAAGTTCGTGCTGCGCCGGCTGGCTCGCTGGAATCGCCCGGGTCGCCCGTTCTACGTGCAGTACCGGCCCGATTTCGAGACCGGCTCGCAGCGCTTCACCGAGGCACCCGCGCTGATCGCCAGCTGGGTGCACGGCATGGAGGAAAACAACTGGGGCGATCTGGCGCGGCTGTACTTCCTCTACGAAAATGTCGGCCGCCTGGAACGAGAACAGGTGCCGGGGGATTTTGCCGAGCTCGGGGTCTACAAGGGCTGCTCGGCCAAGGTATTGCACCAGCTGGCGCCAGGCCGGCGCCTGTGGCTCTTCGATACCTTCGAGGGCTTTGCGGACGCCGACGCCGCCAGCGAATCGCTGCGCGAGGTGAAGCGGCGCGACTTTGGCGATACCAGCCTTGCCGCGGTGCGCGAATTCCTCGGCGAATCCGCGCTCCTCAACTATGTGGTCGGGCGCTTTCCGGAAACCGTATCAGCCGTTCCGCCGGACGCGCGTTTCGCCCTGGTGCACCTGGACTGTGATCTTGAGGAACCAATGCGCGCAGGCCTTGAGTATTTTTATGCCCGCCTGTCGCCGGGCGGGCTGCTGATCATGCACGACTACGGCAGCGGGCTGTGGCCCGGTGTCACGTTCGCGGTGGATCAGTTCCTGCGCGACAAGCCGGAGCGGGTGGTTTCGATTCCCGACAAATCGGGCACGGCGGTGATCGTCAAGCAACAGGAGCACTCGACACCATGAACCAAGATGCCGAAAGCGCGGCAGCCTGGCTGCTTGGGCGCAAGCTCTGGTTGCCGGCTGCAGATGCGGCCGACATCACCAAGGCAGTACGCGGCCTCGAAGCCGCCATTGACGCAGCGGCAGCCACGCACGATCCGATGCAGTTGCCGGAGCCATTCCAGCACTGCCTGACACGCCTGGCCGAACCAGGCGCGGCGCAGCCGCTGCAAGCACCCGCGGCGCTCGACGCCGACTGGCACCTGGATCAACTCGCGGCCGGCAACATCGGCAGCGAAGAATGGGTCAGGCGCTGCCTGGGCCATATCGAGAGCCACGCGCCCGGCCGGCTCGCATGGCTTGAGGTCAACGCTGAAGCAGCCTTGCGCGAGGCGCGCACGCTCGATACCGAGCGCTCGCAAGGCAAGGTTCGCGGCCCGCTGCACGGTGCACCGGTAGGTATCAAGGACATGTTCGATGCGGCGGGCCGGGTCGCCAGCTGGGGCTCGCCCATGCGCGCCGGCGCCGCGCCAGCGAAGCAAGACGCCACCGTGCTCGCACGCTTGAAGTCGGCCGGGGCGGTCGTGCTGGGCTTCCAGCACATGGCCGAATTCGCGATGTCCCCGACCGGCCTGAACGCCAGCCTGGGCCCGGGCCGCAATCCGTGGAATGCCGGGCATGTTTCCGGGGGCAGTTCCAGCGGCGCCGGCATGTCGGTTGGTGCCGGCCATGTGCCGCTGGCGATCGGCTCCGACACCGGCGGCTCGATTCGCCTGCCGGCGGCCCTGTGCGGCGTCACCGGCTTGAAGCCAAGCCAATACCGGGTGAGCCTGGCAGGCGCCATGCCGCTTTCGCCCGGCATGGACTGCATCGGGCCGCTCGCGAGATCGGCGATCGATTGCGGCTGGGCCTACTGTGCGATTGCCGGTGCGGATGAACGCGACGGCTCCTGCCTGTCGTTGCCCGGACCCCAACCTGACTGGATGCAGCCGCTGCAACGACCGCTGCGCGTCGCTGTGCCGGTGCTCGCGACCAGCGAGATCCTTTCTGAGTCGATGCATCGGGCATACCTCGAGACCAGTCTTGCACTTGCCGATGCAGGGGTCGAGTGCATCACAGTGCCACTGCCCGACATGGCGCTCTATGCGCATTTCGGCTCGATCGTCCTGGCGGCTGAATCGGCGGCAATCCACCGTCAATGGCTCAGGCAGGCGCAAAATCAATACGGCAGGCAGGTGCTGCGACGCCTCTCGCGCGGCCTCCTGATCGCGGGCTTCGATTACTTCGACAGCCTGCGCATGCGCGCGACCATGCTCAAGGCATTCCTTGCCGCGCACATGCCGAACGTCGACGCGATCATGCTGCCGGTCACGCCGGATGTCGCGCCGCGGGTGATCGACACCATCGGTGGCGACGAGTCCGACCTTGAAGTGAAATTCTCGCGCCTGTCGATGTGGACGCGCGGCATCAACTACCTGGGCTTGCCTGCCCTGGCGGTGCCGGCCGGCACTAGCGCCGGCGGCCTGCCGCTGGCGGTGCAGTTTATCGGCCGCCCACTGGGCGAGGCTCGCATCCTGGCGCTGGGCAAGCGCTTTCAGGAAGCAACGGACTGGCATTCGCGCCGGCCGGCCCGGTAAGCCGCGCAATGAATCCCTGCTCTGCGCGCTCCCGAACCACAGATCCCGATTGAATCAATGCCCTGCACGAGCGGCCCTTATCCCCGTGCGGACTGGTTCACCGCTTCGCCAGCTTGCAGCCGATATCCGCGGCCGGCGCGTCCGACGCCCGACCTGCCACTGGAGCCCATCATCGAGCCTTCCTCGCCCGAGGCCGCCGTCAGCGCGCGGCCTCGGGCGAGCGCCCTACTGCCGCTTACCTGATGAGCGGAAAAAACGCCGCCGGCGTCATCAGGCGGTTTTCCTGGCTCTCGAGGGCACCCAGTTTGGAACTCTCCTCGGCGTAGGCCAGCCATTCCGGATCGGTCCACAGCGCGGCACGCTTGCGCTCGCGGTCGCCGGCGCTTTCATAGGCCCAGATATGCAGGTACTGATTGACGTTGCCGGTCTCGGTGACCAGGAACGCAAACGGCTGGCCCAGATAACGGGTTTGCGGCCCCTTGCCCATCTTTTCATACAGCGCCAGATGCTTCTTCAGGGTGCCAGGGCGGCAGTTATAGGTACGCACGTCGAGCAGCATGGATTTCTCCTTGGGTTAGGTGAACGAGCGGATTCGCGGGGCGTTGCCAGCCGGTCATTCTAAGCGGACCGGCCCTGCGATCCGCGACGCGCCGCCGCACTTGCCGACGGGCCCGCATAAGCGGGTACCATGCGCCGCTTGACCCATCATTGAATGAAGCCGCAGCCTGATGCCCACAGAACTCAAGGAACAACCCAAGCGCGCCATCGTGGCAGCGGTCCATTTGCCGGGCGTATCCGAGGTTGAACTCGAGGCATCGATCACCGAACTGCGCGAACTTGCCACCACCCTGGGTTTCGAGGTGGTCGGCACGTTCATTCAAAAGCGCGCGCGCTTCGATACCGCCGCCTACCTGGGCACCGGCAAGCGCCAGGAAATACGCCGTTTCGTGCGCAACGAAGCGGAGCCTCTGGATGGCGAGGCCGACGCGCAGGACGTTGATGAACCCGAAGATGCGGAGGACGTAGCCGATCAAGCGCCCCCAAAACGCATTTCGATCAAGACCGAAAAGCGCGCCGTCGCCGAGGCCAAGAGCGCGGCCCAGGCCGCCGCCGACCCCGACACCCGGCGCGTCGACATCGTGCTGGTCGATCACGAGATATCGCCCTCGCAGGCGCGCAATCTCGAAAAGGAAGTCGGCTGCGAGGTGATGGATCGCACCATGGTGATCCTCGAGATCTTCCACCGCCACGCGCGCTCACGCGCGGCGCGCGCGCAGGTCGAGATCGCGCGCCTGGCCTACATGGCGCCGCGCCTGCGCGAAGCGGCCAAGCTGGCGGGACCGCAGGGCCGGCAGCGCAGCGGCACCGGCGGCCGTGGCGCCGGCGAAGCGCACATGGAAATGGATCGCCGCAAGATCCGCGACCGCATCGCCGAGCTGCAGCAGGAATTGGCCGCCATGGATGTGGAGCGCAACACCCAGCGTGCGCGGCGGCTGGACCGCCAGGGCCTGGCACGCGTGACCCTGGTGGGCTACACCAACGCCGGCAAATCCACCCTGATGCAGGCGCTCACCGGCAGCGAGGTGCTGGTGGCCGACAAACTGTTCGCCACCCTCGACACCACCGTGCGCACCCTGCACCCCGAAAGCGTGCCGCGCATTCTGGTGAGCGACACGGTCGGCTTCATCAAGAACCTGCCGCACGACCTGGTGGCCTCGTTCAAATCGACGCTCGAAGAGGCCGCCGAAGCCGCGCTGCTGCTGCACGTGATCGACGCCAGCGATCCAGGCTTCGAGCGCCAGCTGATGGTGACAGACGAGGTGCTGGCCGAGATTGGCGCCAAGGCGGTGCCGCGCCTGCGCATTTTCAACAAGATCGACGCGGTCGGCGACAGCGTAGCGCAAAAAGTGCGTGAAACCCTGCTCTCCGCCCAGTACCCCGATTGCATCGTGATGAGCGCGCGCCGCAAGGGCGACGTCGCCAGGCTGCACAAGGCGATCGTCGCCTTCTTTCGCCGCGGCCTGGTGGAGGCTGAGCTGTTTCTGCCGTGGTCCAAGCAGAAGGCACGCGGCGCGATATTCGCCAACTGCGAGGTGCTCGAAGAACGCACCGAGGATGACGGCGTGCACTTTCGGGTGCGTGGCGAGCCACAGGCGCTCAAGGCGCTGCGCGAGCAGCTTGGCTGAGCTCTCTTTCCTCCCCCTTGAAGGGGAGGGAGAAAACATTTTCCCGGCGGGTGCCGCATTTACACGCGCGCGTCGACGCTGCGTCAACCCAGGCCGTCCCAGATCCGTGCCGACGCTACGTCAACCCAGGCCGTCCCAGATGCCATCCAGGTCTGACTTCGCGAAACGGTCGCGTAGTGGATGGGCGCTGCAGTACTTGCCGGCGTTGAAGATCAGCGGGTCGCCGTCGCCGTAGGTGATCTTGTGAACCCGGCCGACGAACAGCAGGTGGTCGCCGCCTTCGATGGTGGATTCGGTCTTGCACTCGAACACCGCGAGCACGCCGGGCAACACCGGCGAGCCGCCAAAACCGTGCTCGACTGCCAGGTCCTCGAACTTGTTCTCGCGCGGGGTGGCGAAGCGGTGCGAGATATCGGCCTGGCCCGCACCCAGCACATTGATCGCGAAATGCCCGGATGCCAGGAAGCTCGGCAGCGAGGCGGCCTTGCGGCTGATGCTCCACAAAATCAGAGGCGGGTCGAGCGACAGCGCCGAGAAGGAATTGGCCGTCATGCCTTCCATCTTGCCGCCCGGTGCGCGGGTGGTGATGACCGTGACCCCGGTCGGAAAGCGGCCGAGCGCGTTGCGCAATTCACGCGCGTCATGCCCGCCGTCAAGTAGTACCTGCTTCATCTGCCCTTCCCCCAGCGTTTGTCAAGGCCGGATTGTGACGCATCAGGCAGCCGCAGGTGCGAATACCAGGTCGACGCCGTCCGCACGCGCTTCAAACCGGCCGCTCACTTTCTGGCCGATGGTAGGCGTGGCGCCGCGCCAGCGCCCCAGCGCGCGCACGCCTTCCTCCAGATCGACCGTCACCAGGGTGTAAGGCAGATCGGCGGCAAACGAGGGATGGTAGGCATGGTGCGCCACGGTCCAGCTGTGGATGGCGCCGCGCCCGCTGGCTTCGATCCAGTCCACCGCGGTGGAGTAGCAGTTGCTGCACAAGAGGCGCGGATAGTGGCGCAGCATGCCGCAGCCACTGCAGCGCTGGACCATGAGGCGGCCGGCGGCGGCGCCTTCCCAGTAGGGTGCGGAAAGCGCGCTTGGCGGCGGCACGGGACGGGCAATGGTCTGGTCCATGATTCCTACTCCCTGCGCATGATGGCCAGGGCGCCGTCGCCCAGGTCACCGTAACCGGTCACCACGCCAAGCTCGGCGCCCGCCACCTGCGCGGCACCACCATCACCGCGCAGTTGGCGCGTGAGTTCGACCACATGATTGAGGCCCCATACATGCGCCTGCGAAAGCAGCCCGCCGTGGGTGTTGGTGGGCAAGGCGCCACCCAGCTTGAGCCGACCACCCGCGACAAACGGTCCGCCCTCGCCCTTTTCGCAAAAACCCATGTCCTCGATCTGGCGAATCACCGCATACGTGAAGCAGTCGTAGATTTCCGCCACATCGATGTCCGCGGGCGTCACGCCCGCCATGGCAAAAGCGCGCGGCGCCGCCTTGCCGATCCCCAGGCTGGTCATGTCGGCGCGCTGGGTGATGGCGCCGGGCGAATCCGGGTGCCCGGCGGCCACCCCGGAAATGAAAACGCGCCGGTGCGGCGCATCGGCGGCGCATTCAGGCGCGCTCACGATCACCGCCGCGCCGCCATCGGATTCCAGACTGCAATCGAGCAGGCGAAACGGGTCGGCGATCATGCGCGAGTTGCGATGGTCCTCCAAGGTGATCGGCTTCTTCATGATCGCGTTGCCGTTGAGCAGCGCGTGCGCACGGCAGGCCACCGCGACTTCGCCGAAGTGCTCGACCTTGGTGCCGTAGAGTTCCATGTGGCGGCGCGCCATCGGTGCGTAGATCTGCGCCGGTGCGGAGGATCCCAGCGGGTGCTCGAACTCGGTGACGTAATGGAACTGCGGCATGTTGTGGATGCGCGCACCGGCCTTGTTGGTCGAAGCCGAGACATTGCGCCCGAAAGTGATCAGCACATGACGGCACACCCCGCCGGCGATCGCCGCGGCCGCTGCCTGCAGCGCCATCACCGGGCTGGCGCCGCCATGCGGCACCAGCGCCGAGAAGCGCAGGTCGGTGATGCCGAAATTCTCGATGAAATCATCCGCCGTGCCGCTGACGATGCCGATCGGGATCACGCCGTCGATCTGCGACGGTTTCAATCCGGCGTCAAGCGCGGCTTTCAGCGATGCCTCGATCTGCAGCTCGAAGGCTGAACCGGAAAGGCCGCGCGCGTAGACCGTCTCGCCGATGCCGGTAACGCAACTCCTGTCACGCAAGCTCATGCATGTCTCCCTGGTTCAATGCGGCGCGAAAGCGCGGTTCGGCCAGCGCCGCGATCAGTTTGCGGCGTTCGGCCAGCGTGGTCGCACGGATATCGGCCACACCATACTCGGTGACAATGACATCGACATCGCTTTGCGCCGAGGTCACGTAGGCTTGGCCCAGGCGCGCCACCACGCGGCTCATCGGCGCCGCGCCATATGTGGCGGGCAAGGCCAGGATGGCGAGCCCGCCGGCCGAGCGGCGCGCCGCCCGGAAATAATCGGATTGCCCGCCGACCGCACCGGCGTAACGTGTGCCGAGCAGTTCCGCGTTCGCCTGGCCCGCCACATCGACTTCCAGCGCGGAATTGATCGCCATGAAGGGAGCGCCCGCCGTCGCACCGCCGGGCGCGACCAGTTGCGCCGGCGCAGCCAGGCCCAGCACACCTTCCGGCCCCGCGCAATCATATAGCCTGCGGGTGCCGACGGCGAGCGATGCCAGGCAGGCCTCGCGATCGGCGCGATCGATCACGCCGCTGGCCACCAGTTCGGGCAACCAGTCGCCGACCATGCCGGAGCGCACCTTGAGGCCGCGATGTTGCAACAGTGCCTGCGCGACCGCCGCCGCCATGCTGCCAATACCGAGCTGGATGACCGCGCCGTCAGGCACCAGGCGCGCGACATTGCGGCCGATGCGGAGTTGCGTTTCGTCCGGCATCTCGGCAGGAAGCTCGGGCAATGGCATGTCGCTCTCGCCGGCCACGATCACGCGGCTCGAGTGCAGGCGGCACGCCGAGCGGGAGCGCGGCAGGTTCGGGTTGATTTCAACCAGCACAGTGCGCGCTGCCTGGACCGCGTTCCATACATAGTCGAGTGTGCAGCCGAGGCTGTGGAAACCCTCCGCATCGGCCGGCGCGACCTGCAGCAGCACGATGTCGGCCTTGAGGAGACCCGAATCGAAGTATGAAGACAGTTGCGACAATTGCGCCGGAATCACGCGTGCGGCGCCACGCGCGACCAGGTGCCGGATCGTCCCGAGGCCGCAATAGGTGGTCACTGACAGCGCGGGATCAGGCTGGCCCTCCCAGGCCGGATTGAGCGAAAAGCCGCAAAACACCTCGAGCCGCGAAAGGCTGGCGGCAAGTGTGAACAGCTCACCCACCAGACCGACAGGCTCGGCCGTCGCCTGGCCCACGACCACATGGTCGCCGCGGCGCAGGTGTCGGGCCAGAACGGAGCGGCTCATGTGCGTGCCATCGATCCGCACAGACGGCGTCAAGCCGGCCTGGCCAGGCCGGCGTCAAGCCAGGCCGGCGGGCGACCGGCGATGGTGAGCGTCATGCTGCCGGTGCCGCTGCTGTCACTGCCGCCGAAATCGGCCTTGATCGACACCGGCTGGATGCGATGCCAGTGCTCCTTTTGCGTGCCGTCCGGATACACCACTTTCGACGGGTGCGAGACATCCCACACGTCGGACTCAAGATGCTGCACACCGCGCCAGGCGCCCAGGCCGCGTCCGTCGTCGTAGCCGCCGCTGTAGCCCAGCCCTTGCATGGCGATCGAGGCGCCGCGTGCGACGACATCGAGCAGCAGTTCCCGGCCGCCATCGAAAGTGGCGCGCACCTGCGCCACGCGAAAGCGGCGCGTGCCCGCATGCAACTCGACGGCCAGCGCGATCTTCTGCGCCACATGCACCGCCTCGCTCGCGCGCTCGGTCACCACGCCGGTGGTATACGGTTCATCCGCACCGCGCTGCATGAAAAGCAGGTGGCCGCTCATGGCATCGGTGGAAAAGAACAGGAAGGACATCACATGCCCCTTCTCGGCCAGCGCGACCTTGGGGCCGGTGACAGGCTCGGGCACACCCATGCCGCGGCGCACACCCCAGGAATGGTCGCGGCAGGACCACCAGTCGGCGATGTCGATGCGCCGGCCCGCGACTTCCATCCACCCGCTCGCCAGGCCGATCTGGTCGAAGCGGCGGTAGTCCTCGACGACCCGCCCCTGCAGCCGGTTGAAGTGCGGATGTTCCTCGCGCGCAGGCTCGACGCAGCGCCACTGGAGTGACCCCGACAGCGCGTGCGCGCCCGGCGCGATCGCGATCTCGAAGGATTCAAGCGGCTTGACCGGCGTGATGGAGAGCGGACCGCATTCGGTTTCCATGCTGCCCTCAAGCGAGCGCGAGAGCCGCAGGTTGGTTTGCTTGCCGTCGATGATCATGACCGCGCCGGCATCGAGCACGTTCATGTTGCGATAGGCGCCCATGGTGATCTGGATCGCCATGCGGCCATCCGGCGAATAGATCGCGAACCAATAGCGGTCGAAGAAGCGCGGATCGCTGGTCCACACATGATCGAAAGTGGTCGGCAACTGGTGCCACAGGGTGTCGTCGAGCTTGGTCAGCATCAGGTCGGCTTCGCGGTTTGGGAACTGGTGGAGACATAACGCATCGGCGCGGCGGCGGCGCGCGCGCTCATGTGGGACAGCACGGCGGCACGCATCGCTGGCGGCAGCTCGCTGCCGGACACCGCAACTGACAAAAGCGCGCGCAGTTCGGAGTTGCGCAGCGCAAGCGCATGCATGTCCGTGGCATCGGGGTCGGACTGTGCCACGGCCGCTTCAATTCGCCTGGCCAGGTCCGGCGCGACCACAGCCTGAAGTTGCTTGAGGAGAGTTGCCGTGGACCGATTGTCGCCGGCGAGAAAAGCGGGAACTGCCGGCAGCGCGCCGGTCAACATGCGCAAATTGGCGATCAGGCCTTCGAGTATGGTGCGCGCATACGGGTCGGTGACGCAGGGTGCCACCACTTTCTCGAGCACCCGGCAGGTACCCTGCAACTGCTCTTCGACGCTGGGCCTCATTCCGCGGACTCCATCATCCGGAACATCGGACGGTACAGCCATGAGGGCGTCTGGAACACCCGGTCGTAGCGACCGGCGACGAACTCGCCCACGGCGGTCAACTGGATCACGGCCAGCTTCCAGCAGGAAAACACATTCCACCAGCGCAAGCTAGCGGCATCGACCCGGCGCCCGGTGAGCGCACGGTAGGCGGCGACGATCTGCGGGCGCTCCCAGCAGCCTTCGATCTGGTGCTCGCGCTTGCGCACCGGGTTGGTCACCCAGCCCAGGTCCTCCAGTGGATCGCCCAGATGCGCGGTCTCCCAGTCGAGCTTGGCGCTGATCTCCCCGCCCTCGATGAGCGCATTGCCGGGCTTGAAGTCGCCATGCACCAGCACGATCGACTCGGCCGTCGGCGCGTGCTGGCGCATCCAGGCCAGCACGTAGTCGAGCTCGGGGTGCGGTTCGAGTTGCACGCGGCGGTACTCCGCCTCCCAATGCGCGAGTTCGACGCGCGAAGGAGGATCAGCCGGCTCCGCCAGCGTCGCAGCCAGCCCGCGTTCACGCCAGTCGACCGCGTGAATGCGCGCCATCAGGCCGATGAACGCATGCGCCAGGTCAAGGCGTGCGGCCAGCGCGCGCCCGCCGTTGAGCACCAGGTAATCGCAAGCGCCGGGCATGCGATCCATGATGAGCGACGGCGCGCCGAGCCAGCGGCCGTCAGGGTCGACCCAATGCGCCCTGGGCGCCGGCACAGAGGTGCCCTCAAGCGCCTTGAGCACGGCGAACTCGCGCGCGCGATTGGTGGCCAGCAGCGTTCCGCTGGCGTCTCGCATCAGCATCAGGCGGCGCGCCTGTGCGCCGCCCGCGTCATTCCAGGTCGCGTCGAGTGACCAGTTTTCGCGCGACAGGCCACCCGCGGCGCGCTCCAAGCCGCTGAACACGATGTCACGCGCGCTCGGAATCGCGTCGATGATCAGGGCCTTGAGGCCGGCCACCACCTGCGCCACCGCGGGCGCCGCGTCACCGGCGCGCGCCTCGGCCACCTGCTCGGCAGCCGCGCTTGAGCGCGTGAGCGTGTTGTCCATCGCTAGCCCGCCTTGCGCGCTTTGGGCAGCAGCGCGTTGCCGATGATCTGCTTCATCACCTCCGCCGTGCCGCCGCCGATGCGGCACATGCGCGCATCGGCATAGGCGCGGGCGATCGGGTATTCCCACATGTAGCCCCAGCCACCGAAGAACTGCAGGCAGCGGTCCATCACCTTGCACTGCAGGTCGGTGGTCACCAGTTTGAGTGCGGCCGCGTCGGTGGCGTCGAGCGCGCCCTTCAAATGCAGCTCGATGCAGCGGTCGACGAATACGCGCTGGCCCAGCACCTCGGCATGCAGTTCCGCCAGCTGGAAGCGGGTGTTCTGGAAGTCGCCCAGGGTCTGGCCGAACATCTGCCGCTCGGCCACATAATCGATGGTCCATTGCAGGGCGGCTTCGGAGCTGGCGACGCCGCGAATCGCCTGGATCAGGCGTTCCTGTGCCAGCTGGGTCATCAGCATGCCGAAGCCATTGCCCTCGCCGCCCAACAAGTTGCCGGCCGGCACCCGCAGGTCAGAGAAAAACAGCTCGGCGGTGTCCTGTGCCTTGCAGCCGATCTTCTCCAGCCGCCGCCCGCGGGTGAAGCCTGAGCGATCGGTCTCGACTAAGATCAGGCTCACGCCCTTGCCGCGCGCCTTGGGGTCGGTCTTGCAGGCCAAGAGCAGCAGATCCGCACTGTGGCCATTGGTGATGAACACCTTCTGGCCGTTGATCACATAGTCGTCGCCGTCGCGCAGGGCCTGGGTGCGCATCGCCTGCACGTCGCTGCCGCCGGAAGGCTCGCTCATGCCGAGCGCACAAACGACTTCGCCGCTGGCCATTTTGGGCAGCCACTTGCGCTTTTGCTCCTCGCTGCCGAAATCCACCAGATAGGGGGCGACGATGTCGGAGTGCAGGTAGAAAGTCGGGCCGGTGGCGCCGGCGCGCGCGAACTCCTCGATCAGGATGGTGCTGTGCAGGAAATCCCCCCCCATGCCGCCGTATTCCTCGGGCACATTGCAGCACAGGAAGCCCAGTTCGGCGGCGCGGTGCCAAAGCTCGCGCGGCACCTGCCCGGCCTTTTCCCAATCGGCGTGGTGTGGGGTCACCTGCTCGGTGATGAAACGCCGCACGCTGTCGCGAAAGACATCATGGTCGGACTTGAAAATAGTGCGGGGAATCATCTCACTCTCCTTCCGGTCATGGCGGCACGGGCGGTGCCAACCTCAAGTGTCGCCGCCGGTCTCACAGAATCACCACCGGCGCCAACGGGCTGCCGGTGGCACCCACGATCGGCAGCGGACTGGCCACGAACATGAACTCGTGGCGGCCGCTTTCCACCAGCGGATCGAGCATCAGTCCCTCAAGCAGGGCAATGCCGTAGTCGCGGATCAGGCACTGGTGTACCGGAAACACCCTGCCCTGAGGAAAGGGCAGCACCTCGACGGCGAAGTTGTCGGCGCCGATCATCGCCACCTCTGCCTCGGCCAACCACAGGCCTGCCTCGACATCGAGGCCGGGTTCGGCGTTGAAATCGACATTCTTCACCCCCTTCTGCGCTTCCAGCCAGCCGGTGCGCAACAGCACGGCGTCGCCACGCTCGGGCGTGATGCCGGCAGCCATGGCCGCGGCCTGCAGATCGGCGCGACCGATCGACTCGCCCGGATCAAGCAGCCTTCCTTTCAGGCGTACCAGATCGAGCAACACGCCGCGCGTAACTGCCGGCGGCATTTTTTCGATGCCGAGCCGCGTCGCGCCGGTGGTGCTGCGCAAGCTGTCGCCCAGGTAGCCGTTGTACAGTTTGTCGTCATACCAGGCATGGCACAGCGCATCGACATGGGTGCCGATATGCAGCGGCATCACCACTGTGTCTTCGGCGAACTGGAAGCCGCCGGGGCGTTTGGCACCGGCCGCATAGTCGCCGCCGTCGCGGCCCATGAAATGCTGCAGGCCGCAGCGATGCGCCGGCACCGGGGTCTTGGCCGACAGCAATTGAGCCAGGCGCAGCACTTCACCGCTCCTGACCAATGTGGTGGCGCGCCTGACCTGGTCCGGCCCGATGTAGTTGAGGGCACCGCGCTCATCTTCGGCGCCCCATTTGTTCCACGCTTCCTGGCTCAATTCAAACTCCTCATCGCAGCATGGTCTCGAACCCGCCGTCAGTGGCCTGCATCAATGCCCGCGGGGCCGGCGGCTCGCCATCGATCCAGGCGGGAAACAATGCCTGCAACGCACCATCTTCGCCACGCCGCACCAGCTTGCGCGCAGCTACCTGATCACTCTTGAGCGCTTCCCCGAGCGACAGCACCGGGCTCACGCAACAGTCGGCCGCCCCGAAGCGCTGCACACATTCATCCAGCGTCATCGATCCCAGCAGCGCGCCTACCTCGGCCATCAGCGCGCGCTGCGGCAGTGGCTCATGCTCGCGGGCGATCCAGTCGGGACGCCCTGCCGCTTCGCAAAAGCGCTTCCAGAACACGCCGCCGGCGGCACCCAGCGCCACATGCCGGCCGTCCCTGGTCGGATAGGCGCGATACCAGGCGGCACCATCGTTGAGATAGGTTTCCTCGGGGCCGGGTGCATAGCCGCGCTTGCCGTAGTCCGCCAGTTGGAAGGACTGCAGCGGCCACACCGCATCGGCCAGGCCGGTATCGATCAGGCAGCCGCGTCCGCTGGCTTCGCGTTCGCGCAAGGCGCCCTGGATGGCGATCACCGCGAACAGAGCGCCGACATCGTCCGAGAGCGGCGGGTCGAAATAGGAGCAGGTACCGCGGCCATTGCGATACAGCACACCGGTTTGCGCCAGATAGTTGGCATCATGCCCGGCGGCACCGGCCAGCGGCCCATTGGCACCATAGCCGGACACACCGCAGTAGATCAGGCGCGGATTGACCGCCGCCAGGGCTTCGTAACCCAGACCCAGGCGCGCCATCACGCCGGGGCGGAAGGTTTCCAGCAACACGTCGGCTGCCTTGACCAGTTCAATGAACTCGGCACGCGCAGCGGCGTTCTTCAGGTTCATGCGCCGCACCTTCTTGCCGCCGTTGAGCGACGCATAGAAGATCGGATCGCCGGCGGCATCGCGTGGGCCCAGGTGCTGCATGTCGTCGCCGTCGGGGCCTTCGATCTTGAGCACCTCGGCGCCCATGTCGGCCAACAGCATGCCGGCGAACGGCCCGGGCCGGTAGCGCGACAGGTCGAGCACCCGGATTCCCGCCAGCCAGTGGTTCATGCGCGACATGTCAATCCGCCTTGGCCCCGGAAAGGCGCACCATTTCGCTCCACTTCACGCGTTCGCGCGCCACGAAAGCCTGCGTCTCCTGCGGCGTTGAAGCGGTGATGCGCGCACCGGCGCCGAGAAAGCGCTTTTGCACGGCGGGATCGGCTGCGATCTCGGCCACCGTGCGCGACAGCTTGTCGACGATCGGCGCCGGCGTTCCGGTGGGCAGCACCAGTGCGCCCCATGAGGTGATCACGAAGTCGGGAATCCCCGCTTCGGCCATGGTCGGCAGGTCCGGCAGGTTGGGCCAGCGCTCGGGGCAGGTGACGGCCAGTCCGCGCATCTGCCCGGAAGCCAGCAAGCCGGCATAGCTGGCGATGTTGTCGATCGAGGTATCGAGGGTGCCGGAGAGCAGCATCGGAATGGTCTGCGGCGCGCCACGGGTAGGCACATGGGTGGCGGAAATGCCGGTGCGCAGGCCGAACAGGGCGCCGGCCAGGTGCGGCGTGGTACCGACGCCGGAAGAGCCGTAGGTGATGCCCTTGGGTTGCGCGCGGGCCCAGGCCAGGAATTCGGGCAGGGTCTTGGCCGGATTGTGCTGCGGCGACACCATCACCACATTGCAGTTGGCCCAGAAGGTCGTGGCGTAGACGAAGCCGCGCTCGGGGTCGTAGGGCAGGCTCTTGAACAGGTATTGGTTGATCGACAGGGTGCCGATGGTGGCGCTGGTGATGGTGTAACCGTCGGGCGCCGCCTTGGAGCCGGCTTCCATGCCGATGTTGCCGCCGGCGCCGGTGCGATTCTCGACCACGAAATTCTGCGAGAGGCGGGTCTGCAATTGCTCGGCGAGTATGCGGGTGAGCACGTCCGATGCACCGCCGGCCGGGAACGGCATGACGATCCTCACCGCGCGATCCGGCCAGTTGGTGGCCTGCGCAAGAGCGAACTGGCTGGCGCCGCAAGCGGCCGCGAAAAAAACGGACGGCACAAAGCTTCGAGGGAACATCATTGGTCAGACTCCTTTACAAGGTCATCGTGTGGAAATTGCAGGATCAATATCTCAGCGCCGTCGGCTGCGGATCGCATCGCCTGCGGCTCGCCAGCCGACGCGAACACCACCGACATCGCCGCCGCGGTGCGCCCGGCCAGGCTGGCTGCTCCCTGGGTCACGACGTAATGGCGGCCGCCGTGCGCGTGGCGTGACGGCACCGTTGCTTCCTGGCCGGGGCCCATGCGCACCAGATAGGCGGCCAGACCGTCCTCGCGCGGCGCGATCAGCTCCTCGATCCCGGTTTGCGCAAGCCGCGCAAGTTCCGCCGCCGTGCATGCCCTGGCGGGCGCGCCGTGCAATTGCTCGCGCTTCAAGCCTGCGCGCATGCGTTCGCGCGACCCGGGCTTGTGCAGGTACCAGGCGCCGGTATCGCCGGTGGCGCGCAGGGTCAAATAGGAAACCCCGTCCGGTCCGGCGCTGATCGGACCATAACCGGTTTCCCGCGCCGCGTAGTGCACCGTGAGCGGCGCTGCCACATGGCGACCGATCGATCCCGAACCGGCGGTGACAACCTGGAACTGGTGCTCCAGATGGAAATGCGGGGGCGTCACCCAGCGGGCGTCCTGCTCGACCAGGAAGGCCTGCGGGCCGGGCTCGCTCTTTTCGTGGGTGGCTAGAAAATCGGTGACGCGGCCCTCGAAGGTGTCCTTGCGCATGGTCTTGGTCCGGCCGCGGGCGGCGTCCCAGCTCTGCATGGCGATCATGGATTCAACGCCCTTTCCAGTCGGGCTTGCGCTTTTGCGCGAATGCCGCAGCGCCCTCACGTGCGTCCTCGGAAGCCAGGACCGCCGCGGTGATTTCCTGCTGGCGCGCGAACATCTCGGCTACGGACCAGTCGCGCTGCTCGTTGATGACGCGCTTGCTGGCGGCTACCGACAGAGGCGCATTGGCGATGATGCGCGCAGCCAGCTTCTTCGCTTCAGCCAATGCCTGGCCCGGCTCGGTCAGGATGTTGATCAACCCGAACTGCGCCGCCCGTTCGGCTGAGATCATGTCGCCGGTCAGGGCCAGTTCCATGGCGATGCGTTGCGGTATCGCGCGCGGCAGGCGCAAGAGCCCGCCGGCGGCGGCGGCCAGGCCACGCTTGACTTCCGGAATGCCGAATTTTGCATCGCGCGCGGCCACCGTCAGGTCGCAAGCCAGCATGGCCTCGAAGCCGCCGGCCAGCGCGTAGCCCTCGACGGCGGCGATCAGCGGCTTTTTCGGCGGCGTCATGGCGATGCCCAGGATGCCGCGCCCCTCGACCCGCGTCACCTCGCCGCGCAGGAAGGCCTTCAGGTCCATGCCGGAACAGAAGGTGCCGCCGGCGCCGGTCAGAATGCCGACCCGCAGGTCGTCGCGCCGATCGAGTTCATCGACCGCCGCGCATACCCCATAGGAGACCGCGCGATTGACGGCGTTTTTCGCCTCGGGCCGGTTGATCGTGATGATCACCAGGCCGTCTTCGACTTCGACCAGTACCTCGGACATGGCTTCAGCCCTCCCCTTGCAATTGCATCAGCTGTTCGATCGCGTCGACGTATTCGGTCTGCAGGCGCAGCATCACCTCGCGCACCGTGGTCTCGCCGTTGACGTCGCATACCGATTGCCCGACCGGAAACGAGTACAGGTCGGCACGTTTGGCGCGCACCACGCGCGCATGCGCCTCGTTGTAAAGCACGCCCTGCAGCGGCGTCGGCAGGTAGCCGGGCGCGCCCGGCGCCTCCCAGGCCTCCGACAGCTTGCTCTTGATCATGCGCACGGTCTTGCCGGTGCGCGCGCGGCGCCTGACCGCATCCTCGGCGCGGGCGGCGAACACCGCCTCCTTCTCGAAGGCATCGAGCTCGCTCTCGACGGTGCCCAGCCACACCGTGCCGCACCACACGCCCTGCGCGCCCATGGCCAGCGCAGCGGCGATCTGGCTGCCGCGAGTGATGCCGCCGGCGGCCAGCACCGGCACTTCGCGCCCGCAGGCCTCGACCACTTGCGGCACCAGCACCATGGTGGCGATGTCACCGGTATGTCCGCCGGCCTCGGTACCCTGGGCCACGATCAGTTCGACCCCGGCGGCGCGCTGGCGCACCGCATGCGCGGCCTTGCCGCACATGGCGCCCACCACCACGCCGCGCTGTTTCAATTGCGCCACCACATCCGGCGGTGGCGCGCCCAATGCGCTCACCAGCATTTTCACTCTGGGATGCGCCAATGTGGTCTCGACCAGACGCCGGGCGCCGTCCGGGGTCATGCTGCCGCGCCCTTCAATGATCTCGCGGTGGATACGCTCGCGTTCGCCAGGCGGCAGCGGTGGCACGCCTTCATCGGCCAGGAACTTGTCCATGAAGGCGCGGTGCGCAGCAGGGATCAGGCGGTCGAGGTCGCCGGCGGCGCGCTCCGCCTCGGCATCATAAGACGATGGAATGATGACATCCACACCATAGGGACGATCGCCCACGCGGGCGTCGATCCAGTTGAGTTCGGTTTCAAGCTGTTGCGGACTGAAGGTGGCTGCTCCCAGCACGCCAAAGCCGCCGGCCTTGGTCACCGCGACCACCACGTCACGGCAGTGCGAGAACGCGAAGATCGGTACATCACAGCCGAGGCGCTTGCAGATGGCGGTACGCATGGTTCAGTGTCTCTGGTTTGGCGATTGATGGGCGCGCACGAACAGGGCATCGAGCGCCTCGACCGCACTGCCGCGGACCCACAGCGGGTTGACATCCAGCGCTTCAAGTTGGGGCCCTGCGCACTGCGCTGCATGGGCGATACGCGCGATCACGGCGGCGAGAATGCCCAAGTCGGCGGCCGGCATGCCGCGCTGGCCCGCCAGCAGCGGCGCACCGCGCAGTTCGGCCAGCATGCCGCGCACCGTGACCTGATCCACTGGCAGCACGCGCAGCGCGACGTCCTTGAGGGTTTCGACCCAGATGCCACCGAGGCCGACCGCCAGCACCGGCCCCCACACCGGGTCGCGCGCCATGCCGACCACCAGTTCGATGCCGCGTTCACGCATGGGCGAAACCAGCACGCCATCAATGGCCACACCCGGCAGATGCATGTGCACCGCCTCCATGATGTTGCGGTACGCGGCCGCCACCTGCGCATCGCCTTCGAGGTTGAGGGCGACCCCGCCGATGTCGCTCTTGTGGGCCAAGTCGGCGGCTGCGACCTTGAGCACCACCTTGCCGCCACAGGCGCGCGCTGCCGCCACCGCATCGGCCTCGTGGCGCGCCAGCGTCGCCGGCACCACCGGCACGCCGTGGCTTGCGAGACAGGCGAGCGCCGCGCGTTCGCCGGCAGCCGGAAATTCCACCGGCACTACAGCATCCGGTACGCCACGCGCAGGCGCGGCTAGCGCCTCACGTTGCCGCGCCGACCACCACATCAGGCCCGCCAGCGCACTGACCACCCGATCCATGCCAAAAGCGCTATACGGCGCGGCGATACGCTCGACGAGCGCGCGTGCGTGCGCGTTGACCCGGGCGGGGGTGTAGCAGGTCAGGAGGCCCGGTTTCGGGCCATCGTTCAAGGCGGCCGCCAGATGCTGGTGCACCGCGTCCAGGCGCGCGTTCTCCTCCCCGGCATCAACCGGGATCGGATACACCACGCACAACACCGCCGCGATGCCGGCCTGGCCGGCCATATGCCGCACGATCTCGCCGCACTTGTCAGGCTCGACCGCACCGGTCAGATCGAGCGGGTTGTGCGGCGTGCCGAAGCCCGGCATCAGTGCCGCGACGCGCACGGCAACCTCAGGCGTCAGCGGCGGCACGCGCACGCCCCGTTGCTCCGCGCTATCCGCGGCAATCTCGCAAATGCCGCCGGAATTGGAAATGATCGCCAGCCCGCCCGCCTCCAGCCGGCCCAGCCGGCCGGCGATGTCGGCAGTGGCCAGCAATTCCTCGATCGAGCGTACGCGGATGATGCCGAACTGCCTGCATATACCGTCGAACACCGCATCGTCGCCGACCAGCGCACCGGTGTGCGCCACCGCCGCCTTCACCGTGGCTTCGCTGGCGCCAACCTTGAGCACCACCACCGGCTTGCCCGCATCGAACGCGCGCCGCGCCGCGGCCAGGAAACGCGCCGGATGACGCACCGTCTCGATGAAGAGGGCAATCGCGAGCGTATGCGGATCATCCACCAGGTAGTCGAGGAAGGAAGCCGCGTCGAGATCGGCTTCATTGCCGGTGGCGGCGACCACGCTTAAGGCCACATCCTGCTGCCATGCCAGTTCGGCCAGAAAGTAGGCGGTGGCGCCGCTTTGCGAAACAATCGCCACCCCGGCCGCGCGCGACGGCGCGCGCACCGGCGTGGTCCAGGCATGCACATGATCGGTGAAATTGATGAAACCCAGGCTGTTGGGGCCCATCAGCCGCAAGTTGCACGCCCGCGCACGTGCGGCCAGTTGCGCCTGCAACGCCGCACCTGCAGCGCCGGTTTCCGCAAAACCGGAACTGAGCAGCACCGCCGCCTTGGCGCCGGCGGCGCCCAGGTCATCGATCGCTTCCAGCATGCCGCTTGCCGGCACCATCACGATGCCGACATCGATGGCTTCGCCCACCGCCCTGCAGTCGACCGCCGTCTGCCGCCCGTGCGCCGTGCCGCCACGGCGATTGACCAGATGGACGTGACCGGGAAAGCCGCCGCGCGCGAGATTGTCGGTAACCGATTCGGACCAGCGTGAGCGATCGGAAGCACCGAGGATCGCGATCGAGCGCGGCCGCAATAGCGCCGTCACGGCGTCGACTGCGTGGCTGGATAGGGCAACTGCCTGCACTGCGCGCGCGCCCTAGATCTCGATGCCCATGCGCCGCGCTACCGGTGTCCAGCGTGCCACTTCAGCCGCCACGAATGCGCGCGCCTGTTCCGGGCTGGTGTCGGTGACCGGCTGCAGGCCCTGCGACAACAGCTTCTTCTGGAATTCCGGATTCTTCATCGCGTTGGCCAGCGCGCGCGCGATCAGCGCGGCGCGTTCCGCGGGGGCCTGTATCGGCAGGGCCAGCAGGTTGTAGGTGGAAGCGATCGCATCGACCCCTTGCTCCTTAGCGGTCGGAATCTCCGGAGCGGAGGGAATGCGTGTCTCGCCCAACACCGCCAGGATCTTCAACTTGCCGGCGGCATGGTGCGGCTGGGTGGTCTGCAGGGTTTCCAGCATGCAGGTGATGTTGCCGCCCATGGTATCGACGAGCGCCGGCGCGCTGCCCTTGTAAGGCACATGCAGGGTCTTGACCCCGGCCTTGTCGAACAACAGTT
>JBEIFV010000105.1:0-20636 GCA_040382235.1 Burkholderiales bacterium | reverse complement strand
TCTTGCCGGTGTTCATGCTGGCCTCCGGGCCAAAGCCCGGAATCCTGCCCGAACCGCAATTCCACGTTCAAATCGACACCACTTGAAATCGCCCGCAAACCCGCTCCTATCAACGATCTAAAAGACCCTACTGGCTGTTTAGCCGGACACTACTGAGGAAGCATCTTTGGCGATAGATGAGTCGGTCGCTTTTGGCGATTTTCGGGTCTGCCGCGAAGCGCAGTGAGCGTAGCGAACGAATCGTAGCGGCAGTCGCGATGAAGCCTGCGCATATTTCCCGCAATCAATCTCAGCGCAAATGACCATCCGGCATGGTCCAATCAGCAGACTCTCGACAATAGACCGGTTTCCGCTTGATCGCTGCGTCTTTTTTCTGCGATGCCCTATACAAACCCAAGCGGCTGCCGCACACCGGCGGCGCGCATGATCGAGCCAAACTGCGAATCAAACATCTCGGTGCCCGACACGCCGCTCACCGGCTGTTCCTTGCGCATGTGCAGTATCGAGCCATCGCGCCCGACCGCGCGCACCTCGGCAATCGCCACCTTCAGCGCCGGGTCGGCGACGAGTCGTGCGCGGCAGCGGTCAAGGCCGATGGTGGCCAGCGCGCAGGTGACCATGGTGTTGACGTTGCGCGGGTAGAGCGCCGCGATGCCCCGCGCCGGGCCGTCATAGACCACGGTCTCGCCCTTGATCCGCGCCGGGTCGTAACCCGATTCGCTGAAGTCGATGTTGGCCGGATTCTTGTAGAAGGTGATCTCGACCTCGGCCCACATGTGGCGTGATTCGAACAGGTTGTCGGTGCCCATCAGCGCGCCGTGCGGAATCAGCAGGCGCTGGCCGGATCGGGTTGCCTGATTTGTCAGCCGGTCGAGCAGGGCCTGGTCGGCCAGCGCGTTGACCGACAACGGCAGGTAGTCGGCGTGCGCGAGGATGGCCTCGCCCCATTGGCGCGTGTAGTCGGGGTGGGCCATCTCTACCACCAGGTCGCAGCGGCGCCCGGGCATGCCGGCCAGGTCGTCGAGAATCAGGTCGCGCGGAACCTCGGCCAGCTTCGCTTGATCGCGGTTGTGGACGAATGCGACTTCGAGGCCCAGTTCCGGTTGCGCTTTAAGGCGGCGGTAGACCTGGGCGCCGATGAAGCCGAAGCCGATCAGCCCGATGCGCCGCGCCGGCCGCTTGCTCATTGCAGGGTCCAGCCTGAGGCCTTTACCAGCGGCTCCCAGTAGCGGCTGTCGGCGGCCATCACCTCCGCCATCGCCGCTGGCGAACCTGCGCTTGGCTCGAACACCAGCTTTTGCATGCGCTCACGGATATCGGCTTGTGCCAGCGCCTTGACCAGCGCCGCGTTGATACGCTCGATCACCGGGCGCGCGGTTCCAGCCGGGGCGAACATGCCGAGCCAGTAGTTGAGGTCGAGCTTGTAGCCCTGCTCGGCGAAAGTCGGCACATCGGGAATTTGCGCCACACGGCGCGGGTCGATCACGCCGATGATGCGCAACTTGCCGGCGGCGTGATGTTCAAGAAAATCGCCCAGCGCGGTGGTGCCGGCGGCGATCTGGCCGCCCAGCAGGTCTTGCACCAGCGGCGCCGAGCCCCTGTAGGGCACAGTGGTAAAAGCGACGCGGGTTTCGCGTGAGAGCGCCTGCATGCCGAAGTGCGGCTTGCTGCCCGGCGCCGGAATGCCGATGTTGGCAAGCGTCGGGTTGGCGCGCGCCCAGGCCAGGTATTCGGCGAAGTTCTTCACCCCCAGGTTGCTGCTGACGGCGAAGGCGCCCACATAGCGTGCCACCTGGCCTACCGCCATCAGGTCGCGCGTGGCGTCAAAGCCCGGGTCCTTCAGGGTCAGGGGCACGATCACCATGGTGTGGTCGGGAGCGAGCATCAGGGTCTTGCCGTCGGGCGCCGCGCTTTTCAGCGCCTGGGCCGCCAGCTGGCCGCCGGCGCCGACACGGCTTTCGACCACCACCGGCGCGCCGAGATCATCCTTGAGGCGATCGGCCAGTACGCGCGCCACCACGTCGATGGTGCCGCCGGGAGGAAAGCCAACAAGGATGCGAATCGGCGCATTCGCGGCTTGCGCGCGCAAAGCCCCAGGCACACCGGCGAGCAAGGGGGCGGCCGCCAGGCTGACGACAAGTTTGCGGCGTGGGTGCATGATGCGGGCTTCCTTGAGAGCGGGATTCGGCTTTTGGGCTGCCAGTATATTTGGACTTGATTGCTGGAGAGATCGATGGCCGAAGTCAAAACTTGCTACCGACGTTTCGATCATTTCAAAAAGCATGACAACCTCGGTAGAGACAAGTTTTTGTCATGAATTGTGCAATTCTCGGTAAGCCCGGCCTGGTATCCCCGGTCGATGCGAGAACGTGTGCCCGTGCGAGCCTTCGGCAATACGGTTCTTGAGGATCCCGATCGAGCCGCCGGTGGTCAGTGCGATAAAATTGAAGCTCAGATCACCCAGCAAACTTGATGATGAAGCCAGTCGTTGACCGCGGCGCATTCGCGGTAACTAATTTTCAAGGTGCCGCCGACGCCGACCGGACGTATTGGGCAAAGGCGAGCCACGCTGAGCGCATGGCTGCGCTCGAATTTCAGCGCCAGATTGCCTATGGCTACAAAACTGCCCCGCGACTTCAAAGAGTTTTTGAAGTTGCTCGACAAACACGGCGTTGAGTATTTGTTGATAGGCGGGTATGCCGTCGGCTACTACGGCTATCCGCGTCCGACCTCTGACATGGACGTATGGATCGCCATGCATCGGGACAATGCCTCGCGCATCACAGCTGCCGTACGCGAGTTTGGGTTCAGCACGCCAGACCTCAACGAACAAGTGTTCATGGAGCGTGGCAACATCGTGAGGATGGGGCATCCGCCGATGCGGCTGGAAATACTCAACGCGATAGACGGTGTTGAATTCAAGCAGGCATTCAAGGGCAGAACCGTCGACAGAATTGACGGCCAAATGGTCAATTTGATCGGTCTCAAGGATTTGAAGCTCAACAAAAAGGCGGCTGGCCGCCCGAAAGATCTGGACGACTTGAGCAAGTTGCCCAGACACTCGAAGCGCAGAACAGCCGACGGATAGCATTTCCAACGAGCTTGCAGGAAGGTGCGGCCGACGCCGGGTGGCGCGATCTATCGCCGATGTCGGGCCGGCACTCGTCACGACTGGCGTAGAGCTCTCCTGATAGCACCCAAGGCATCGCCTGATGGCTTGCTGCGTGCATCCATGGTGCGGGTTTCCTTCGTGGTGCGACTTGCCCGCACCCGGCGACGCTGGCAGCGCTGCCTATCGAGAATTGCATGATTCATGACAAAAGCATGCCTCTGGCAAGGCTCTCATGCTTTTGGTAACGATCAATAATCGAGTGGCACCACAAACGAAACACCCACCGCTTGCGCTTCAAGTATATTTTGCGTTTCACCCTGGAGAAATCGATGGCTGATATCAAAATCCTCAACCCTGATGTGCTCGGCAAGCCGCTGGGCCAGTATTCCCAGATCACCCGCGTCAAGGCCAGCGAATACCTGTTCATCGCCGGCCAACTCTCGGCCGACCGTGCCGGCAACGTGGTCGGTGTCGACGATTTCGACGCGCAATGCGTGCAAGTGTTCGCCAACCTCGGTGCAGCGCTGGCCACGCAGGGCGCGGGCTTCGGCAATATCGTGCAGTTCACCACCTACCTGGTGCACTCGCAGGACATTCCGAAATTCGTGACCTACCGCCTGCGCGAGTTTCCGCGCATGTTCCCGGACGGCGCCTATCCGCCCAACACGCTGTTGATGGTCGATCGTCTGGTGCAGGAACCGTTTCTGGTTGAGGTGCAGGCCATCGCTGCGCTGTAACCGACAAAAGTACACCCCTACTTTTGTCGGGGCTGGCTAGTACGAAATCACCGGCGTAGCCGGCTGATTTCGCTTTTCAAAAGCCTGGAAAAATCCGCGCGCCTTGGCCGGGCTACAGCAGGAACAGGCTGGCCGGCCCCAGGAAAATCAGGAAACCCAGCGTGTCGGTGGCGAAGGTCAGTAGCACCGAGCTGCCGACCGCCGGATCGCGGCCCATGCGATAGCGCAGCATCGGCACCAGCATGCCGACGGCGGTGCCCACCAGCAGGTTGAGCAGGATCGCCGCCATCATCACCAGCCCCAAGCCGGGCAGCTTGGAGATTGCCCAGGCGAAGGCACCGGCGGCCAGCCCTCCGGCCACCCCGATGATCATCGCCGTCGAGATTTCCTTGCTGACCAGGCGCCACATGTTGGCACGCGTGATCTGCCCCAGCGCGAGCGCGCGGATGATCAGGGTCATGGTCTGGTTGCCGGAATTGCCGCCGATGCCGGCGACGATCGACATCAGGAACGCCAGCATCACGATCTGGCTCACCGTGCCCTCGAAGCGCGAGGCCACATAGCTGGCCACGCCCGCGGTGCAGAGGTTCAACATCAGCCAGGGCGCACGGTTTTTCACCGACTTCGAAATCGGCGCGAAGATGTCCTCTTCCTCGCGCAAACCGGCCTTGGACAGCACCTCTTCTTCCTGCGCGTCGCGGATGTAATCCACCACCTCGTTGACTGTGACGCGGCCGACCAGCCGGTTGTCGGCATCGACCACCGGTGCGGACACCAGGTCATAACGCTCGAAAGCCTGCGCCGCCTCCGACGCCTCATCCCAGGGATTGAGCGACAGCATCTCGGTGGTCATCACCGCACCCACCAAGGCGTCGGCATCGGTCACAAGGAGGCGATTGATCGGCAGCACGCCCTTGAGCACCTCGTCGCGATCGACCACGAACACCTGGTCGGTGTGATCCGGCAACTCGTCAAGCCTGCGCAGGTAGCGCAGCACCACCTCCAGGGTGACATCCTCGCGCACGGTGACCATCTCGAAATCCATCAGCGCGCCCACCGCATCATCCGGATAGGACATGGCCGCGCGCAACTGTTCGCGCTCTTCCTGCGTGAGGCCCTCGCGCACCTCCCGGATCACTTCGGCCGGCAGGTCGTCGGCGATGTCCGCCAGTTCGTCGGTGTCGAGAGTTTCGGCGGCCGCCACCAGCGCGGCGGTGTCCATGTTCTCGATCAGGGTCTCGCGCACCGCATCCGAGACTTCGACCAGAATCTCGCCGTCGCGCTCGGCCGACTTGATCAGATCCCAGACCGCGATACGGTCGTCGCGCGGCAGGGCCTCCAGGATGTAGGCGATGTCGGCCGGATGCAGCTGTTCCAGGCGCGCCCCGAGCTTGGCCGTGTTTTGCCGATACACCAGGTTTTCGACCAGCTCGTGCTTGTCCATCACCTGGTTGTGCACCACGGCCTCGACCAGGCGCGCGCGGCGCAGCAACTCCTGGATCTCGATCAGCGCTTCCTGCGCCTGATCGGGCTCCATCGGCTCGGTGCGCCCAACTTGCGTCGCCGGACTATGCGCAGGCTCCTGTCGGCCGTCCGGCGATGTGGCGCCAGCCCCATGCCCAGCTTCATCGACGCCTCTCTCGCCCGCTGTCGGGTGATCTAGATTGGGCGGGCGTCGATGGTTCATGGCGGGGCGTCTCGCAGAGCCGCGATTTTAGGCGTCAACCGCTTGAAAGGCCATTCAAATCTGAGCCGGTGAACCGTGCTTGGTTCGACCGCACCGCCACCATCAGGATCTGCCGGTCTCATGAAAAGCAGGCCCAGCCCGCAACAATCTTCAAAACGAAGACAGGCGCATACACTGGTCCGCGCGAGTAGACAGGTGGCCAATTCTCTGGAGGTGCAACATGCTCGAAAAGCGACGCCTGCTGCTCGGCGCGAGTGTGCTACCCCTGGCCATGTGGCAACCGACCAGCGCGCAAACACCGCCCCGGGTCCCGCGCATCGGCCTGATCCACGTGGGCGATGACCACATGCCGCCCTCCTACGAGCCAATGCGCGCAAGCATGCGCGCCTTGGGCTATGAAGAAGGGCGCAACATACGCTACGATTTTCGCAACGTCGCCGACGAGATTGCCGCACTGGAGGCGGCACGCGCCTTTGTGCGCGAGCGGGTCGATCTGATTGTCGCCTTCGATCAGGAGGCGTGCAGCGCCGCCCGCATGGCCACCGCCACCTTGCCTGTCGTGATGGTGCATGCTGCCGACCCGATCGCGTCGGGGTTCGGCAAGAGCCTGGCGCGACCCGGCGGGAACATGACCGGCTTTGCCGGGCGTGCCGAGTTGCCGGCCAAGGAACTCGAAATGCTGCGCGACATCGCGCCCAGGCTAAAGCGTGTGCTGCTTCTGTTCGACTCGCGCGATCCCGCTTCGCTGAGCTTGCGCAGCGATGCACGAAAGGCGGCGGGGATCCTCGGCATCACGCTGGTCGAGCGCGACGCGCACGACTTGCCGACCCTGAACATGGTGTTCGAAACACTCACGCCCGGTACTGCCGAAGCCGTGCTGATCACTTCCACCTCGATCCGCCACCGCTACCAGAAACCAGTGCTGGCATTGGCCACGGCGCGCGCAATGGCAATGGTCGGCAGCCGCCAGGACATGGTCGATGCCGGGGCACTGTTTACCTACAGCTACGATCTCGCCAAGGTCGGGCGCCTGACTGCCAGCCGCTATGTGGACCGCATACTCAAGGGCACCAAGCCCGCCGATTTGCCAATCGAGGAAATGTCCGAATACCAGTTTGTGGTGAACCGCGGTGTCGCAAAGCGCCACGGCTGGACGTTTCCGGATGCGGTCCTGCTGCGAGCCCACCGCATCGTCGAATAAGCCTGGCGCAATCCCACGCCGCGCCCGATCCCTCCGCGCGTTCAGGCGAGTAACACGCACGTGCGGTGCGCCATGGAGCAACACCATGGACGCACCGCCGCTGCCACTCAGGTCGCCGCCAGCGCCTGATCGATGTCCGCCACCAGATCGTCGATGTGCTCGATGCCGATCGACAGGCGCACCATGTCCTCCGATACCCCGGCCTTGGCCAACTCGTCAGGCCCGAGTTGCCGATGGGTGGTGGAAGCCGGATGGCAGGCGAGCGACTTGCAATCGCCGATATTGACCAGCCGGGTCACCAGCTTCAGCGCGTCCTGGAACTTCGCCCCACCAGCGCGGCCTCCATTGACACCGAAAGTCAGGATGCCGGAGGCGCGGCCGCCCATGTATTTCTTCACCAACGCATGGTCGCGGTGGTCTTCCAGCCCGGCATAGTTGACCCAGCCAACCTTGGCATGGCCCTTCAGATGCTTCGCCAGCGCCAGTGTGTTGGCGCAAATGCGGTCCATGCGAAGCGCCACCGTTTCGATGCCCTGCATGATCATGAAGGCATTGAAGGGGCTGATGCAGGCGCCCATGTTGCGCAAGGGCACCACCCGTGCACGGCCGATGTAGGCCGCCGGCCCCAGCGCCTGGGTGTAGACCACGCCGTGGTATGAAACATCGGGTTCGTTGAGGCGACGAAACCTGGGGGCATGCTCGGCCCACGGGAACTTGCCGGAATCGACGATCATGCCGCCGATCGAATTGCCGTGCCCGCCCAGGTACTTGGTCAGCGAATGCACCACGATATCGGCGCCATGCTCGATCGGCCGGCACAGGTAGGGCGAGGGCACAGTGTTGTCGATGATCAGGGGCACGCCATGCCGGTGCGCGACCGCCGCGATGGCGGCGAAATCGGTGATGTTGCCCAGCGGATTGCCTATCGATTCGCAGAACACCGCCTTGGTACGGTCATCGATCAGGCGGCCAAACGATTCCGGGTCGCGGTGGTCGGCGAAACGGGTGGTGATGCCCATCTGCGGCAGGGTGTGCGCCAGCAGGTTGTAGGTGCCGCCATAGAGCGCGGTGGAAGCGACGATGTTGTCGCCGGCTTCACTGATGGTCTGGATCGAATAGGTCACCGCCGCCTGGCCCGAGGCCAGTGCCAGCCCGGCAATGCCACCTTCAAGCTCGGCAACCCGCTTTTCGAGCACATCCTGGGTCGGGTTCATGATGCGGGTGTAGATGTTGCCGGCGACCTTCAGGTCGAACAGGTCGGCGCCATGTTGCGTGTCGTCGAACGCGTAAGCCACGGTCTGGTAGATCGGCACCGCTACCGCGCGGGTGGTGGGCTCTGGCGAATAGCCGCCGTGCACGGCGATGGTCTCGAATTTCATGTGCGCCTCCTTCTTCGGTTGGTGTGAATATGGACGCTGGAATATACCCAAGGCGGCGATGCAAATCCATATGGAGATCATTTGCTGTGGCGCGCAAACCAAGGGTGCGACTTGACTTTTGCTTGCGTCCGCAAGGCCAGTACAATCCGCCTGCAGTACCCTCGGCTGATCGCGCTTTCCGTTAGAGGATTCGAAGCACTCAAGAAAGGGCATGACCCTGCGCCTGCGCCTGTTTGTAAAGTATGCCGCGCTGATCGTGGTGTTAGTCGGCGGTGCGCTCGTCGCCAGCGGGGCGATCAGCCTGTACTTCGCCTGGAACCAGAGCCGCGAATCGCTGTTCGCCCTGCAGCGCGAGAAGGCCGACGCCGCCGGCTACCGCATCTCGCAATACATTCGCGAGATCGAGCACGAAATCGGCTGGACCGCGCTGCCACGGGTGGTCGAAGGCAGCGACGTGACGGACCAGCGGCGCATCGAGTTTCTCAAGCTGCTGCGCCAGGCGCCGCAGATCACCGAAGCCAGCTGGATCGACCGCGCCGGCAACGAGCAGGTACGCGTTTCGCGGCTGGCGATGGACGCGATGGCGGCCAACACCAACCTGCTCAGCGACCCGCGGGTGGTCGGCACCAGGGATGGTGCCACCTGGTTCGGCCCGGTCACCTTCCGCAAGGACACCGAACCCTATATGGCGATCGCCCGCCCGGCCGGCGGGCGCGATGGCGGCACCACCGCCATCGAGGTCAACCTCAAGTTCGTGTGGGACGTGGTCTCGCAATTGCGCGTGGGCCGTACCGGCATTGCCTACGTGATCGATGCCGAAGGCCATCTGGTGGCGCACCCGGACATCAGCCTGGTGCTGCAAAAGCTCGAATGGACCAAGCAAGCGCAGATACTGGCGGCGCGCGCAGCGGGCCCGGAAACCCAGGTGCGGCACATCGAGGCCTTCAACCGTGACGGCAAGCCGGTGCTGGTCGCATTCGCGCGCATCCCCGCCCTTGACTGGCTGGTGATGGTCGAGGTGCCGCGTGCGGAGGCGCTTGAGCCCCTGCTGGAAACCCTGTACCGCACCTTGATCGTGCTGTTCGCCGCCCTGTTGATCGCGGTGCTTGCCAGCGTGTTCCTGGCGCGGCGCATGGTGCAGCCGATCCGCGCGTTGCAGGCCGGCGCGGCGCAGATCGGTGCCGGCAACCTCGACCAGAAGATAGTGGTGCGTACTGGCGACGAACTCGAAGCCCTGGCCGATCAGTTCAACACCATGGCCGCCGATCTCAAGGAATCCTATGCGGGTCTGGAGCGCAAGGTCGATGACCGCACCCGCGAACTGAGCGAAACCCTGGGACAACAGACTGCCACCAGCGACATCCTACGGGTGATCAGCAGTTCTCCGTCCACCGATCAGCCGGTGTTCGACGCCATCGTGCAAAGCGCGGAACGTCTCTTTCCGCACAAGCGATTCGGCCTGGAACTCGTGGTCGGCGACCAACTTGACTTGAAGGCAGTATCGGGGGCGGCCGATGGGCTTATAGACGAGGCGGCTGTACGGCGCATGTATCCGATTCCGCTCGACCGCGACAGTGCGACCGGGCGCGCGATACTGGATGGTCAGGTCGTTCGTGTCGAGGACACCCATGCGGCGGACGCCCCGGCAGGAAGCGCTAAGGCCGGGCGCGCCCTCGGTTATCGCGAAGTCACCGCAGTGCCGCTGATGCGCGAAGGCCTGGCGATCGGCGCCATGGCCATAGCCAGTAACCACACCAACGACGATTTGACCGAAAAACAACTGGCGCTGATCAAGACCTTCGCCGACCAGGCCGTGATCGCAATCGAGAACGCGCGCCTGTTCAACGAGACCAAGGAGGCGCTCGAACGGCAAACCGCGATCTCCGACATCCTGCGCGCCATCAGCGGTTCGGTCACCGACTACAAGCCCATTCTCGACGTGGTGGTCGATCGCGCCGCGCACATCTGCAACGCACGCGATGCCCACGTGTTCGTGGTCGACGGCGAGCAGTTGCGCACCGCCGCGTATTTTGGCGACATCGGCGGCACGCCGATCGGCGCGACCTTGCCGCTGGTGCGCGGCTCGGCGCCGGCGCGCGCGGTGATCGACCGCGAAGTCATCCATATCCGGGACTTAAGGCAAATCGACCAATCCGAATATCCGATTTCGCTCGACCTGCATCGCAAGCATGGCCATCGCTCGCTCTTGTGCGTGCCCTTGCTGCGCGAGGGCACGCCACTGGGCGTCATCACCTTGCGCCGCATGGAGGCAGGCGGATTTTCCGAAACCGAAGTGGCACTGCTACGCACCTTCGCCGACCAGGCCGCAATCGCGATCGCCAACACCCGCCTGTTCGAGGAAATTCAGCAAAAGAGCAGCCAGCTGGAAATGGCCAACAAGCACAAGTCGGAGTTCCTGGCCAACATGAGCCACGAACTGCGCACGCCGCTCAACGCGATCATTGGCTTTTCGGAAATGCTCGACGAACAGATGTTCGGCGAGCTCAACGAAAAGCAGGCCGAGTACGTGAAGGACATCCATTCCTCCGGCAGGCACCTGCTGTCATTGATCAACGACATCCTCGACCTGGCCAAGGTGGAAGCCGGGCGCATGGAACTCAATGTTTCGGAATTCAACCTGCCGGCCACCATCGACAATGCGCTCACACTGGTGCGTGAGCGCGCCTCGCGCCACGGCCTCAGGCTTTCCGCGCAAGTCGACCCCGAGTTGAACGACTTGACGGGCGACGAGCGCAAGGTCAAGCAGGTGCTGCTCAACCTGCTGTCGAATGCGGTCAAGTTCACCCCCGAGGGTGGCAGCGTCACGGTGTGCGTGCGGCGCGACGGTGAATTAGCCGAGATCGCGGTCATCGATACCGGCGTCGGCATCGCGCCGGAAGACCAGGCGGCCGTATTCGAGGAATTCAAGCAGGTCGGCAACGACGTCACCAAGAAGGGTGAAGGCACGGGCCTGGGCCTGGCGCTGGCGAAGAGCTTCGTCGAACTGCACGGCGGGCGCATATGGCTTACAAGCGAGGCGGGCCGCGGATCGACCTTCTTTTTCACCTTACCCTTAATCACCACCCCAGCGTTACAGGGAGCATGACATGGCAGGCGAACTCATTCTCGTGATTGAAGACAATGAAAAGAACATGAAACTGGCGCGCGACCTGCTGGGCTTCAAGGGCTACCGCGTAGCCGAGGCCGTCACCGGTGAGCAAGGGGTAACCATGGCCGCCGCCGAGGTACCGGCGCTGATCCTGATGGACTACCAGTTGCCGGGCATCGACGGTATCGAGGCGTTCCGGCAGATTCGCGGCAACCCCGCCACCGCCCAGGTGCCGATCATCGCCGTCACCGCTTCGGCGATGCCGGAAGAAACCACGAAAATGATGGCGGCCGGCTTCGATGGTTTTCTGACCAAGCCTCTCAACATCAAGGAATTCGTAAACGCTGTGGCCGAAGCTGTGGCGCACGGCAGGGTTTCCAAATGAGCGAGGCCGCGGCGCAAAAGGCGCCCTGCCTGCTGGTGGTTGACGACATCGCCGCCAACGTGAAAATGCTCGCTGATATTCTCACCTTCAAGGGCTTCCGTGTGGTGACCGCCAGCGGCGGGCGCGAGGGCCTGGAGCGGGTGCGCAGCGAAAAACCCGACCTGGTATTGCTCGATGTGATGATGCCGGACATGAACGGCTACGAGGTGTGCGCGGCGATCCGCGCCGACCCGGAAAGCGCGATGCTGCCGGTGGTGATGGTGACCGCGCTGGATGCCGGCGAGGAACGCGTCAAGGGTATCGAAGCCGGTGCCGACGACTTTCTCACCAAGCCGGTCAATCGCCATGAGTTGATGGCGCGCGTGAAGTCGCTCTTGCGCGTAAAGAGTTACCACGACACCATCGTAGCCCAGCGCGCCGAACTGGCCGAACTCAACGCCGGGCTGGAGGCACGCGTGGCCGAACAGGTGGGCCAGATCGAGCGCCTGGCACGCCTGAAGCGCTTTCTCACGCCCAAGGTCGCCGATCTCATCCTCTCGGGCGAGATCGATGATCCGCTCAAGACCCGACGCCGCGAGGTCACCGTGCTGTTCGTCGACCTGCGCGGCTTCACCGCCTTCACCGAAACGGCCGAACCGGAGGAAGTGATGGGCGTGCTGCGCGAGTATCACGCCGCCTTGGGCGAGATCATCAATGCCCACGACGGCACGGTCGAGCATTTCGCCGGCGACGCAGTGATGGTGATCTTCAACGACCCGTTGCCGGTCGAGCAGCACGAACTCAAGGCGGTACACATGGGGCTGGCGGTACGCGCCACCGTCGGCACCTTGAGCCAGGGCTGGCGCAAGCGCGGCCACGAACTCGGCTTCGGCATCGGCATCGCGCAGGGCTACGCCACCATCGGCGCGATCGGGTTCGAGGGACGGCGCGACTACGGCACCATCGGCACGGTATGCAACACCTCGGCGCGCCTGTGCAGCCAGGCGAAACACGCCGAAGTGTTGATCTCGCAACGTGTTGCCACGCGCGTTGAAGACCATGTCGTGCTGGAGCCGGCTGGCGAACTCCTCCTCAAGGGCCTCAGTCGGCCCATCGCCGCCTATAACGTGATCGACGCAAAACCGGCTGCGGCCTGAAGTCCCGCACCGCTTGCGGCACCACGCCTGGATGCCGTAGCAGCCTGTCGGACCCAGTAAACGTCGGCTGCGAATCGGCCGCAACGGTCCTTTTTTCACCGCCTTCTCGCACCATAGCCGGGCTATGGGGCTTCGAATTCGGCGAAAACTGTTCCCGCTCAAGCCAAATTTCGCTTTCGACGTCCTAAGTCCGACAGGCTGCTACGGCGCCTCGACCTGCTTCATGCGCGCCAGAATCACCGGCACCCGACGCGCCAGATAGGCGGAGTTGCGATTGCGATCGTAAAAGCGCGGGTTCGGCAGCATCGCCGCCAGCCGCGCCGCCTGCTCGCGCGACAACTGGGCGGCGGTAACACCAAAATAATGACGCGCGGCGGCCTCGGCGCCGAACACGCCGTTGCCCCACTCGACGACGTTCAGATAGATCTCGAGAATGCGGTCCTTGTCCATGCGCTCTTCAAGCATCCAGGTGATCACCGCCTCCTGCGCCTTGCGCACATAACTGCGTTCGCCGGACAGAAACAGGTTCTTCGCCAATTGCTGGGTGATGGTCGAGCCGCCGGCCACCACCTTGCCCTTTTTCTGGTTTCTCTCGAAGGCTTTCTCGATGCCCTTCCAGTCGAAGCCCTCATGGTCGACGAACGCGGTGTCCTCAGCGGCGATCACCGCCAGCTTGAGGTTCTGGGCGATGCGGCCGTAGGGTACCCATACATGTTTGAGCGTTGCGCCTGGCTCCTTGTCGCGCAGGCCTTGCAGACGCAGGTCCATGAAGCTGGTCGACTGCGGATTGTGTTCGACCCACCACCAGACTCGCACATAGATCGACGCCTGATACGCAACCAGCGCCAGCAGCGCCAGTCCCGCGGCCCACAGCATGAGCTTGACGCCCACCTGCAGGACGCGGCGCATCTCAGGCGGCCGCTGCGCGCGGAGCCAGATGGGCCGCTGCGAATTCCGCGGCCGGCAGCGGCCGGCCGCGCAAATACCCCTGCACTTCGTCGCAACCCCCGGTCTTCAAGAACTCCAGCTGGGCTTCGGTTTCGACGCCCTCGGCCAGCACCGCAAGCTTCAGTGCGCGCCCCAGGCTGATGATGGCGGTGACGATCGCGGCATTGTCGTCTTTGGCGCCCAGGTCGGCGATGAAGGAGCGGTCGATCTTGAGTTTGTCGATCGGATAGCGCTTGAGGTACGAAAGCGAGGAGTAGCCGGTGCCGAAATCATCGACCGCCAGCTTCACTCCAAGGCTACGCAAGGCTTGCAGTTTGTCGGCCACGGCGCTGTCGTCCATCAGGCAGCTTTCGGTCAATTCAAGCTCGAGGTCGGCGGCGGCCAGTCCGGTCTCGTTCAGAATCTGCGCGATCTCGCCCACCAGCGCGTCGCGGCGGAACTGCAGGGCTGCCACATTGACACCCATGCAGGCCGGCGCATAGCCGGCCAGTTGCCATTCACGCTGCTGGTGACAGGCTTCCTTGAGTACCCAGCGGCCGATCGGAATGATCATGCCGCGCGCTTCGGCGAGCGGAATGAATGCGGCCGGTTCGAGCAAACCAAGTTGCGGATGACGCCAGCGCACCAGAGCCTCGATGCCGCTCAGGCGGCCGTCCGTAAGCGAGAACTGCGGCTGATAGTGCAATTCGAACTCGCCGCGCAGGCTGGCCTCGCGCAGCGTTGCCTCCTTGGCCAGGGTCTCGTCGGCACCCTTGGCCAGGCTGGGGCCGTAAAACTGGAAATTGCAGCGCCCGCTCTCCTTGGCCCGATACATTGCCGCATCGGCATTGCGGATCAGTTCGTCGACCGCGTTGCCGTCGCGCGGAAACAGGCTGATGCCGATCGACGGCGTCACATAGACCTGCCGGCCTTCGAGCAACATCGGCGCGGCGATCGCCGCCAGGAGCTTGGTCGCGACCCGCGTGGCATCACCCGGCGCGCCCAGATCAGCCAGCGCCACCAGGAACTCGTCGCCGCCCAGGCGCGCCACGATGTCGGCATCGCGCAGCGCGGCCTTCAAGCGGGTGGCGACCTCTTTCAACAACAGGTCTCCCACGTGATGGCCGAGCGAATCGTTGACGGTCTTGAAGTTGTCGAGATCGACATACAGGATCGCCGCGGTAACGTCATGGCGACGCGCCATCGCCAGCATGCCTTCCAGGCGCTCGGTGAGGAAAGACCGGTTGGGCAGCCCGGTCAAAACGTCATGGCGCGCCAGGTACTGGATGTGCGCCTGGGCGCGCTTGCGCTCGGTGATGTCGCGCAGCACCCCCAAACGGAAGGTCTCCGCGCCGCGATGCACGGTCTTGCCGACCATCTCGACGGGCACACGGCGTCCGTCCTTGTGCAGCACATCGCACTCGTAGATGAACTCCGCGCCGGCGGCGACGTAGTCGATGATCTTCTGGCGCTCGTCCTCGGGCACGAAGTCGAGCGTGTTGCGACCGATCATTTCGTCTCGCGCGTAGCCGGTGATGGCAAGCAGGGCATCGTTGACATCGCTCAGGATGCCGCTGTGGTGGAAGAATATGCCTTCGCTGGTGGCCGACACGAACTTGCGCATGCGCTCTTCGCTGTCGCGAAGCGCCTGTTCGGCCAAATGGTGGCGCGTGATGTCGGTGATCAGCACGAAGGCGCCCTGCTGCGCGCCATTGCCGTCAAAGTGCGGAATCAGGTTGACTTCGATCTGCCGCATTTCACCCGAAGGCAGGGTTAAAGGCCGCACGTAGAAAACCTTCTCGCCGGATTGAACTCGTTCGACATGCGGCCCGATCGCGGCCCAGGCCGCTTCGCCGATCGCCTCGCGCACGGTCTTGCCGAGAATCGATGCCACGCTCCAGCCGTTCGATTCGGCGTACTGGCGGTTGGCAAACCGGCAGCGCAGCGACCCGATCTCGTAATGAGCGATCGCCGCCGGCACGCTGTCGGCCAGGGTGCGCAGCAATTCTCCCGATGCTTGCGCGCCGGGCGCGCCCGCCGGGTGGTCCATGCTAGCGGCCATGGGCCGCCCGCAAGGCCGCCGCGCCGCGGCCCGCGCTAGTTCGAGCCTTCGACACTGAGTGCGTCCTCGCGCGCGAAGGTCCAGGTCATGATCAGGTCGAGTACGCCGTATTTCGCCTGCATGGCCGGCGAAAAGCGTCCGTAGGGCCCGGCAGCGCGCACGATGCGCGCTGCCGCCTCGTCGACCTCGCGGTTGCCGGAACTGCGATCAATCTCGATTTTTTCGATGCGCCCGTCAGCGAACAGCGATACGGTCATCACCAGCCGGTGGCGTCGCCCCTTGGCTGCCTCGGGATAGTTGTGATTGCCGTGACGCTCGACCTTGTCGGCCCATTGCTTGAAATACATCGCGTACTCGACTTCACGCGTAGACGGCGTGACGCGGCCGCGCTTGGGGCGGGTGTTTTCATCCTCGATGCGCTTGTTGATCTCGGCTTCACGCCTCAAAATCGCCGACGAGCTGGCATACAGGTCGGCACCGGTGACCTGCGGTGCCGCCGGGTTCGGGTCGGGCTGCGCTTCCGGCCTGGCTTCGCTGGCGGCGATCACGGCGTTGGTACTGCGCAGCGCGGTCATCAGCTTTTTCTGCTCCTGTTCAAGCTGTTGCACGCGCGCTGCGGCATCACGCAACTCCGCTCCGTCCTGCACCTGTTGTGCTTTCGGCAGGAAAGACTTGGCGCGCCCCTTGGCGGCATCACCACCACCATCCAGATTGGCTTGCGCCAGGGCCTCGGCCACCACCGGCTTCTGCGTATGCTTGGCATTGACCAGGATCACATCGAGTTTCGCTTCCACCGGGCGCAAGCGGAACGCTTCCGGCGGCGCGAACTTCATCGCCAACACGCCGGCGTGACCGGCCGTGGAGACCAGCAGGGCTGCCACCAGAATTCGCTGTGAAGCATCCAACTTGCGCCACCAGAGTGGTGCCGGAAAGGTCTGGAAAAAAGCTTCGGCGATGCTCACGAATTCAGTCGGCGGGCTGGCAAAAGGCCCGGTGAAAGGCAGGCCCGGTGAATCTCGAATAGCTGATTTTAATCGGGATTGCCGTCCAGCGGTTCAAGTTCGGCCGCAATCGCGGCCTCCGGTGGCGCGATTTCGCCGGCGAACGAAAGCTCGGCTTGAAGTTGCCACAGGTCCACCGCGCGCACCCGCACGCTCACCCTGGCGCCGGCGGCAAGTGGCGGCAAGCCGGCGACCGCCGCGACCAAGGGAATGCCGTCGAGACGGACACTGCCATCGCGCAGCACCATGCCGGTGTGCGTGGTATCGCCACCGACCCAGCCTTGCTGCTCCAGCCAGCGCAGGCACCAGTAACGTTCAAGCGTTGCCTGAAACTCGGCATAGGCGGTGTAGGCGGTATCGAAGGACGCAATCGCACCCAACAGCATTTCGGACTTGGCCGCAAACGGCGGCTTGGTGCCGCCAAGCACCGCCAGCAGTTGCCACTGATTGACCAGGTCGACATAGCGCCTGAGCGGCGAACTCGACCAGGCATAGTGCGATACGCCCAACCCGATATGTTGCGCCGGCACCGAAGTCATGCGCACCTTTCCGGCCGGGCCGACGCCGGTCTTGACCCGGTAGATGCCGGCGGCGCCGCGATCGGCCAGCAGCCGGCCCCAGGTGTGGTTGGCGAAAATCATCAGCTCCGAGACGATCTTGTCCAGCGGTGCGCCGCGCCGCCGCTCGCTGATCGAGACCTGCGCGGCTTCAATCGACCCGGCCCCTTCGGGCCAGCGGATCGCAAAGTTGTAGTCATGGAAATTCTGGTTGTTCGAAGGCCTGCCGCGCTGCGCCTCGAGAAAGAGGGCCAGGCGCCACAGGACGGCCAGTTCGGACGCGAACTGGTAGGTAGCGCCGGCACCTGTCAGGGACTCTTGTGTGACCAGCGAGTCAAGTTCGTCATGCCGCAGATTGGCGCCAATGGCAATGCGCTCGATACGCGACTCGCAGGAGGCGATCGCCATATCGGCCGGCTCGACTTCGAGGTACAAGGAGACGCACGGCGTACAGCGCCCGGCCGCCAGGGTGAAGGCGTCGACCACATCGTCGGGCAGCATGGTGATCTTGGCGCCCGGCATGTAAACCGTCGACAAGCGCCCGCGCGCGAGACTGTCGAGCGCGGATTCCGGCTGCATGCCCAAAGCGGGGGCGGCGATATGGATGCCGATGCGAATCCGCCCGCCGCCACCGGGCGCCACCGAAAAGGCGTCGTCGATCTCGGTGGTGCTGGAGTCATCGATGGAAAACGCGGTGGCCGGCGCCAGCGGCAGCTCGGCAACAGGCAGAGGCGCCGGATGCGCGGCAAACCCGGAGCCGCGCGGGAAGTGCTCGAACATGAAGCGGCCGTGGAAAAACTCGTAGGCGCCGGCCAGCGCTCCAGCACGGTGCATCAGTCGCGGCGCTGCCAGGCCGGTCGCGGCGCACGCCGCTTCCAGTGCCTTGTAGGCGATGGTCTGCCGGTCGGGCTTGAACAGAAGTTGCGGCACACTGGCGCGCAAGGCCTCGGGCACCTGGAAGCGCGCCAATTCGTCGGCATACTGCGCCTGCAACAGGGCTTCGCGCTGTTTGCGCTCGACCGAGGCCAGAGCCGCCTTGAGCGCGTCTTCAGGCGCGGCCTTGTAGCGACCACGACCTTTTTTGTAGAAATACATCGGCGCGCCGTGCAGGCGCAGCAGCAAGGCCGCCGATTCCACCGCCGTGGGGGCTCGGCCGAAATAGTCGCTGGCCAGATCGGCGCAGCCAAACTCATCGTCGGGGGCTACTTCCCACAGGAAATCCAGGTCGACGCCGCCTGCTTCCCTCTCGGCCTCGGCCATGAATGCCGATAGCGGAGGCCGCTCGAAACGCAGCATCACCGCCGTCGACTTGATCTTCGAGCGTTTGCCGTGCGCCGCCTCGACCTGGCATGAAGCCTCGGATTCGGACAGCAGACTGGCCACCTTGAAGCCGCCGTCTTCCTCGTAAAACACGTTCACTTCTGGCTCGAATCTTTGCAAAGGGCGGAAGCAGCGCGGGACTGCCACGCGAGGTGGTGGAAGCGGTCGCTGACGCACGGTTTCAGCACCACGTTCCGGGCTTGAAATTGCTTCATCAAGGCGCAAATGGGGCGCGGTACAATCCGGGCCCAAATTATAGCGGTGCGCAGTGACGCGTTTCGCGGCGCACGTCTCGTTTTCTGGCCCGGCCGGCTGCGCTGCCGCCCATCAAGGCTTTAGGCGAGCCCGATTTTTCAACCTCAGGAGAGAAGTCCCATGGCAATGGATGTGATCGACTACAAGATTTTCGGTGCCGAAATGCAGTTCGTCGAAATCGAGCTCGACCCGGAGGAAGCGGCCATCGGTGAAGCCGGTTCGATGATGTACATGGAAGACGGTATCGAGATGGATGCGATTTTCGGTGACGGCTCGGCCCAGCAGTCAGGTTTCATGGGCAAACTGATGGGCGCCGGCAAACGCCTGCTCACCGGCGAATCCCTGTTCACCACTGTCTACAGCAACAAGGCCCAAGGCAAGAAGAAAGTCGCATTCGCCTCGCCCTATCCCGGCAAGCTGTTGCCGATGGATCTGTCGAAACTGGGAGGCTCGCTGATCTGCCAAAAAGATGCGTTCCTGTGCGCCGCCAAGGGCGTGTCGCTGTCGATCGCCTTCCAGAAAAAGCTGGGGGCCGGGTTTTTCGGCGGCGAAGGTTTCATCATGCAAAAGCTCGAAGGTGACGGCCTGGCCTTCATTCATGCCGGCGGCACCATGATGAAACGCGATCTGGCGCCCGGCGAAATGCTGCGCGTCGATACCGGCTGCCTGGTGGCGATGCAGCCCACTATCGACTACGACATCCAGTATGTGGGCAAGATCAAGACCGCGCTGTTCGGCGGCGAAGGCCTGTTCCTGGCCAGCCTGCGCGGCCCCGGTACGGTGATCATCCAGTCGCTGCCATTCAACCGGCTGGCTTCGCGCATCTTCGCAGCCGCTCCCAAGGGGGGTGGCGCCGGCATGGCGGCAGGTCTCTTGGGCGGTGGCGGTGGACGCGAGGAGGGCGGCATCCTGGGCGGCATTTTTGGCGGGGATGACGATTGAGGTTCAGGCAAAAGTAAAAACCTGCTTTTGCCTGAGCAATGTCAGTTTGAAATCGCCGGCGAAGCCGGTCGATTTCAAATCTTGAAAACCGCAGGGAAAATCGGGCGCGAGGGGGTTGCTTGAGTGAGCTGAATCGGTTGCGCGGGCAGGCGTTCGGGCCGGGGTTTCAGAGCTCGGGGGCGCAGGTCGAGTTCGAGGTGTCGGGGTTCGGACTGCGTCTTGTGACGTCTGAAGAATATGATGGCACACCGCCGTGGACCGAAATCAATGTGCGCAAGGGTGGCTTCAACGACTCGCAGTTGATGCTTGAGTGGGCCGGGCGCAGCGGCAAGTATGTGTTGGCGGTGACCGATGCGGCGGCGGTGGCTGCGATCAAGGCACAACTGGCGCAATCGGCGCCGGCCAAGGCGAGCCTTTCGGGCAGTGGCCAGATGGGGCGCGACGCCGGCACCCGCAAGTGGTCGCATCTGATGCTGTGGCTGACGTTGGGTCCGGTGCTTGTACCGCTTTTGCTCCTGGGCGCCGTGTTGTGGGAGCATGAACGCATTGCCGCCTGGGCCATATCCCATGTGCCGGTGGCGCAGGAACGCAAGCTGGGCGAGGTGGTGTTCGCGCAGACCAAGGCCAAGTTGAAGCTGATCGAGGGACCGCCCGCGGCAATGGTGCGTGAAATCGGCGCGCGCCTGACCAAAGGCTCGGCCTACCATTATGAATTTCATGTGGCTGAAGATGCTACGGTCAACGCCTTCGCCATGCCGGGCGGATTCGTGGTGGTGCACACCGGCTTGCTTGCGCTGGCCTCGACCGCCGAAGAAGTCGCCGGGGT
>JBEIFV010000104.1:0-20954 GCA_040382235.1 Burkholderiales bacterium | reverse complement strand
CGCATCGAGGAAGAATCCGCGCGCGGCGCGGCCTTGCGCGCGGCGGCCGGCGCCTACCTGGAAGCCCACTCGCGCGCCGAGTTCAATATTCCCGGCATCACCTTCGGCGCGCGCTACGACGGCTCGCCGGTGATCATGGGCGACGGCAGCGGGGCGCCGCCGGACGAAGCCAACCGCTACCTGCCCAGCGCCTGTCCGGGCGGGCGGGCGCCGCATGCCTGGCTGGCCGATGACAGTTCGCTCTATGACGCTTTCGGCTTCGATTTCACCTTGCTGTGCCTGGGTGCGGCAGGCGCCTGTGCCGCAGGCTTCGAAGCGGCCGCCGTGCAGCGCGGCTTGCCACTCAAGGTTTTGCGGCCGGCGAACACCGCATTGCGCGACCTCTACCAGGCCGACTATGCGTTGATCCGCCCCGATCAGGTGGTGGCCTGGCGCGGTGACGGCAACACCATCGATCACGGCGCCGTGCTCGATCGCGTCAGCGGGCGCCTGCCCGCCCCTTAAAGCTGAGAGCGAGGCATCGTTTGGAATGGCTGCACTTAAGTTGGCCGATCATCGCCTGGATCGTGCTGGTAACCATGCTGTCGGGCTATGTGCAGGGCTTGCTCGGGGTCGGCTATCCGATGCTGGCCACGCCCCTGCTGTCGCTGGTAATCGATCTGCGCACGGCGATGATCGTGACGGTGCCCACGATTCTTTTTCTGACCATCTATCTGACTCTGCGTGGCGGCAACCTGCGCGCAAGCGTCGGGCGCTTCTGGTACATGCCGGTTTGCATGATTGGCGGGGGCTTGATCGGTGCGCGCATCTTTTTCGCGCTCGATCCGGAGTGGCTGTTGCTGGCACTGGGCGCGGCGTTGCTTTTGTATGTCTCGCTCGATTGGCTGGGCCGCGCCCGGATCGCCGGTGCACAGCGATTCATGCATCCGGTGGCGGCGGTGTGCGCCACGCTGGCCGGCCTGACCGAAGCGGCCATCAACGTCGGTGCACCGTTCCTCCTGATCTGGTGCCTGGTGATGGGCCTGGCGCCGGTAACCATGATCCAGGTGCTCAACATGTGCTTCCTGACCGGCAAGATCACGCAAATCGGTGCGCTCACCGCCGGCGGCATTCCGGCCATGGCTTGGGCTTCGGCCGCGCCACTTGCGCTGGTCGCGGCTGTGCCCTTCTGGTTGGGCATTCGCATGCGCGAAGGCGCGGACGTCGCCACTTACCGGCGCTGGCTGCGCGCCTTCCTGTCGGTGATGGCGCTGGTGATGATCGTGCGCGCCATCCACCATGCCTGGTCGTAGAATCACCCACCCAACCACCCAAGGGAGCACCCGATGAGCACACCGCAAGAAATCCTCGCACTTGAAAACCGCCGCTACAAGGCCATGGTGGAAGTAGATACCGCGGCATTGAACGAATTGCTGGCCGACGACCTTATCTATACCCATTCCAACGCCGTCGTCGACACCAAGCAAAGCTATATCGACGGCATCGTCGGCAAGCGCTGGCACTATGCGGCGGCCGAGAGGCCCGAAGAGAAGATCGAGGTGTTCGGCGACTGTGCGCGGGTGACCGGCCACGTGCGCCTGACCTTGAAAAACCCCGACGACAGCACGCGCCAGGTCAACGGCCGCTTTCTCAATCTCTGGCTCAAGCGCAACGGCCGCTGGCAACTGGCGGCCTGGCAATCCACCCCGATTCCGGCCTGAAGGCCGCAAACCACGCAGTTCAACCCATCCACGGGAGCATCATGAGCATCGTTTCAGAAGCAGTGCAGGACCAGGTTTTTCGCAATGCCCGCAGCCAGAACGGCTTCACCGACCAGGCCGTCACCGACGCCGAACTCAAAGCCGTCTATGACCTGGCCAAGTGGGGCCCGACCTCGATGAACACCCAGCCTGCGCGCTTCCAGTTCCTGCGCACGGCGGAAGCAAAGGCGCGCCTGGTGCCATGCATGTCGCCCGGCAACCAGCCCAAGACCGCGGTAGCGCCGGTGGTGGTGATCATCGGCTACGACGTCGAATTCTACGAGCACCTGGTCAAGAACTTCGCGCACAACCCCAACGCGCGCGGCGTGTTCGCCGGCAACGAAGCCCTGATCCAGGGCACCGCGTTTCGCAACAGCACCCTGCAGGGCGCCTACCTGATGATCGCCGCGCGCATGCTCGGGTTGGACTGCGGCCCGATGTCGGGCTTCGATGCGGCCAAGGTCGATGCGGAGTTCTGGGCCGGCACCAAGGTCAAGACCAACTTCATCTGCAACATGGGGCATGGCGACCCGTCAAAGGTGATGGGTCGCCTGCCGCGCTTCTCGTTTGATGATGCGGCCAAGATGCTGTAGGTCGGTAGCGGGAAAGGGGCGGCGACAATGACAACAGCCCGGCACTGACCGGGCTGTTTCAGTTTGGCGAAGTCAAAGCTGGTCTTCAGGAGTTTGCAAATGCAAGGTAGTGCTCGACGGGTGGCGCACCATTCCTACTTGCTTGAGAGGCATGCGTCATGAATATTCGAGCAAAGCCAATTGTGTCGTGGGCAAGGCGCCTCGCTGCCTTCGTCTTCGTCAGCGCGGCTTGCACGTCGGCTTGTCGTGCGGAGTTCGGGACAGCCTGCAAAGCCTATTTGGCCGGAAACAAGGCTGCACTCTTGGAAGATCTCAATGCAATCAGCGCATCTCGACGAGTTGAAGAATTCGCGGTTAGAAAACAGAATTTAGCGCACGTTAAGCCTGTGCAGACGCGGGCACCCATCGGTAGAGCGTCGGAATCGATACGCCGAGGTTTTTAGCCACATCTCTGGGCGGAACACCATTTGCCAGTAACTCCCTGGCAGAAACGATCTTGCTTTCAGTCATTTTTGGTTTGCGCCCGCCTTTGCGGCCGAGCTTGCGCGCGACATCCAGCCCAACTCGGGTGCGCTCAATGACAAGATCGCGCTCCATTTCAGCAAGGCTGGCCATAACATGGAAAAAGAACCTACCTGATGGCGTGCCAGTGTCGATGGCGTCAGTCAAGCTTTTGAACTGAACTGATTGCTTGTTCAGTGCGCCTACCAGATCGACCAGTTGCTTCACGTTGCGCCCCAGGCGGTCTAGTTTCCAAACCACAAGCGTATCGCCTTCGCGAAGTACTTCCTGGGCCTTTGCCAGTCCGGGCCGGTCGGCCCGCGTACCGCTCACCTTATCCTCAAATACTTCCTTGCACCCCGCCTTGGTCAAAGCTTCCCGCTGCAAATCAAGGTTCTGATCCCGCGTCGAAACGCGCGCATAGCCGATCAACATGGCGAGCCGACAGTCACGATTCCAGCCCCGCATCGTTACCGTTGTAATCCTCAGCGTCTTGGCGAACGGCGGGTAGTTGCATGAGCAAATCCACTAGCCATTCTTGGGCCGTCTCCCACACCACATCGAGGTTGACGTCGAAATAGCCGTGGGCCATGCGATTACGCATATTGCGCATGCTGCGCCAGGGCACCTCAGGGTGCGCTTGCGCGAACAGGCCGTAGCCATCCATCACCTTCGTGGCGGCCTCGCCGATGATGATGAGGCTCAAAATAACGGCCTGTTGGGTGCGTTTGTCGGCAAGAAAGTCGTCTTTGCTCTGTCCGTTCACGAAACTTCGGGCATCCCCTGCGGGCTGCTGAATGTGATCGATGTAATCAGGAAGACGGTTCTCGTTCATACCGGTTGCGCCTCCGCCAGCACCTTTGCTCGAAACTTGGTTGGCAGATCGCCTGGTGTCAGTAAATCCACTTGGATACCAAGCAGTAATTTCAATTCCTCTTCTAGATCGCCTAAGTCCAATAGCGTGGCACCAGGCAGTGCATCGACCAACAAATCGAGGTCGCTGCCGTCCCGATCGGTGCCGTGCAGTACCGAACCGAAAACGCGTGGGTTTGCCGTGCGAAAGCGGTTCACCGTTTCGCGCACTGCACTTCGTTTCAGGTTGAGCGCAACGGACGGTCGCATGGGTATCCTTCCTTATCGGAACTCATTTCGATGGTAGGGGATCGAGAATAACATTTCAAGAACTATTTGCGAGAATCGTAAATCATTGATTTTATTAACTTTACCCGCGATCGGGTAACCCTTCTCCGCACAAAGGGGCCGGGGTCAAATTTCCGCAACGCCCAACAAATCCCAGGCTCACCCTGTCGCCACTGATGCTACCAATCTTCCCAACAGCGCTCCTCGGTCCGCCACGCGGTCGTACCTCGCGCCGCTCCCCTGTGGCGTTCTCGATCTTGCGATGAAACCATTCATTGTCAAGTGCCTGATTCTGGATCAAGGCCAGCCGAATGTCGGCGATCGCTTCGGTGCCGAGTTCCGATTGAAGCACGCCGCGATAGGCCGTCTGGCGCTGCTTTTCTGTAATGCCAAGGGCCATGTAGACCGAGAGCGGCGTGGTCAGCGTGTCCACCACATCGAGCGCGTTGGCGCGGTAACTGGTTTAGAGGTAACGTGCGGAAGTCTTCTTCGGCGTAGAAGAATGCTTCGCGATTGTAGTCACGCAGGACAACGGGTAGCGGTCGGCCGGAGAGACGGACGCGTGGGCGACGGGGCATTAGAGGAGGGCATCATGAACAACTCGAGCCCGCCCTTTAACACCTCGAACGAAGAATCCCTATTTAACGTCGCTGGTCGCGCCGGGCTTTTGCGCCGCGCGCAATGCCTCACGTTCGCGTCTCAGCACCGCGTCGCGTTCACGCATGCGCTCAATCGCCGCCACCTTCTCTTCCCAGGTGAGACTGGCTGCATGCTTGCGCCAAGCCGCCTTGGTTCGCGCCACGGTTTCGGCGTCTGCCACGACAGGCGCAGTACCAGCTAGCGGTTCAGGCATAACGTCGTTCATAAATCTCCCAGCGCTCGGCAAGAGCGTGTCGGTCGATCAATCGATGCAAGGCTGGGCCATCCACAACACCAGCCTCGAAAAAAGCATGCACGCGCGCATAGTCCTTGGCGCGGCCGGTCTGCAGGGCAATGGCGCACAAATGCTCGGCCAAAACGACAGGAACGCGAATCCCTTCAAACTGCCGTTCTTGCGCTTCCAACACCGCCTCTTCAACCAGCGGCGTGTAGGCCGGCGAATTTGCATAGGCCAACCGCCGATCACCACATGCTCGTTGTGCGCCTTGCCACCCAACTGCGCCAGGCGCTCATAGAGGGGGCCGAGGACCAAGAGGCCGGAGGGCGAACGCGTGAGAAATGCAAACACATGCAGGTCTTCGGTGACCACGGCCTCTACGTAATAGCTGGCCGCGATCGCGCCACCGATCGCGAAGCGGGCCAACAGGCCTTCGTCGCGCAACTTGAGCAAAGCTTCCAATGCCGCTTTCATGAGCGTAATGGTACCAGCGCCAATCGCGGGTTACGCTTTCCGTGCGGCCAGCAAACCTTGCTCACTACTCGGCGCGAACCCCGGTTTCCTTGACTACTTTGGCCCAGCGCGTGAGTTCAGTCTTAAGGTAACTCGCGGCTTCCGCCACCGAGCCGCCGACCGGTTCAAACCCAACACCGCCTAAGCGGTTCTGCATGTCGGTGGTGGCCAGGAGCTTGTTGATCTCGCCATTGAGTCGCGTGATCACGTCCGCAGGCGTGCCGGCAGGGGCCAGCACGCCGACCCAGGTGTAATCCTCGAATCCGGGAAAGCCCGATTCGGCCACCGTAGGCACATCTGGTATCGCGAAAAAACGCTTTCGGCTGGTCACCGCCAGGCCGCGAATCTTGCCGGCCTTGAGCATTTCCACCGCCCCCGGCAATGCGGCACTGGCCACCTCGGTCTGGCCGCCGATGGTGGCCGTCACGGCCTGGGCGCCACTCTGAAACGGAATGTGGGTCAAATCGACTTTCGCCAGCACCTTGAACAGGTATTCGGCGGTCAGGTGCGGTGTGGTGCCGGCGCCTGCGGTGGCGTAGTTGAGCTTGCCCGATTTTGCCTGCGCCACCAGTTCCTGCAGGGTGCGCGCCTTGGTTGCCGGGCCGGCCACCAGCACGTTGGGGCTGGAGGCGACTACGCTGGCCAGGATGTAGTCCTTCTCGGCGTCATAGCCCGGGTTCTTGCCCATGGCAGGCGCCACTGCGAACGCGGTGGTGGTCACCAAAAGCGCATAGCCGTCGGCCGGCATCTTGTGAACTGCCGCTGCGGCGATCGCGCCGCCAGCGCCGACCCGGTTCTCGATGACCACCGGCTGGCCCATCGACTCGGTGAGTTTCTGGCCCACCATGCGCGCGATAATGTCGGCCGGGCCGCCGGGCCCGAACGAGACGATGAAGCGCACCGGTTTGGTGGGGTAGGTGGCCTGCGCTTGCGCATTCAGCGAGCCCAGGCAGGCGCCCAGGGTCAAGGCGCCGGCAACGAGTTGGCGCAGGGTATGGGCGAGATCTCGCGTGTCGGGATTCATGATTTCCTTGGAAGTGTGGGCATTGAAGGTTTGCTGAACGCAAGTTTAACGCCAGCGCACAGCAGCTTCGCTGGTGGCGAATCGGCATTCTCGGGGCTTGCGCGCCATCGAGCGCCTTGCGATCGGCAGCAGCATCGCCTCAATTGACTTTGCCTTGCTTTGCGCCGTCAAGAATGATGCGGGTGGTTCGCGTGTAATGTGCTTCCAGTGCCGCGCAAGCGGCATCGGCATCGGCAGCCACGATCGCATCAACGACCGCGCGGTGCTCGGCCAGTTCGTTGCGTTGTTTATAGGCGCGCTTGACGGCGAGTTGCCGATAGCGATAGGCCTGATCGTAGAGTTGCTCGCAAAACGCCAGGAGCCAGCGCGAACCGCAGTGTTCGATGAGGGTCATGTGAAACGCGCGATGCAGTTTTTCCCACGCCGGGTTCTCGTCGTAACGCGCAGCCGAGAGCGAGCGCGGCATTTTCGACAGGCGGTGCAGCGCCAGCACGACTCTTTCCTCCCAGCCGGCGTCCTTGTTCGCCATGGATTTGCGCAAGGCCATGGTCTCCACCCAAACGCGGGTTTGCGCCAGTTCGCGCAGCGCATCTTCGCTGACGGCGGCGACAGCGAAGCCGCGTTGCTCCAGGTGTTGCACCCAGCCTTCGGCCGCCAGTCGGTTGAGCGCCTCGCGCACCGGGGTGGCGCCGGTGGCGTAATGCGCCCGCAGCACCTCGATGCCGAGTTTCTGTCCCGGGCTCCAGTGGCCGGACAGGACATCGGCGCGCAGTCGCTCGTAGGCGGAGGCAACCAGGGTGGTCGGGGCGTCCATCTAAGGATTGCAATAATCGATAAAAATATTGTTGCGGCGATTTTATCGACTTTATTACGCTTTTCGTATAATCGACCACGGTCGCAGCGGCAATGAAACATCGGTAGGCGCCCAGCTTCGACTTGACGTCAAGCAAGCATCGAAGCCACAACAACCAACCTTGCAGGTTCGAACATGAGACAACTTTTTTCACGACGCGGCCTCACAGCCGTGTGCAGCGCACTTGGCGCGGCGCTGGCCCTCTTCGCCAATCCGGCCGCGGCGCAAGCGTGGCCTACCAAGAACATCACCATCATCGTGCCGCTGGCGGCGGGCACCGGCATGGATACCCTGGTGCGGCTGTATGCCGAACGGCTGTCGCAGGCGCTTGGCAAGCCGGTTCTGGTCGACAACCGGCCGGGTGCGGCTTTGATGCTCGGTGTGAACGCACTGGCCAAGGCGGCACCGGATGGGTACATGCTTGGTGTGGCCACCGCCCCGGCAATGGCGATCAATCCAAGCCTGTACAAGCAGGTTGCCTACGATGTGGACAAGGATTTCGTGCCGATTTCGCTCTACGTCAAGTCTCCGTTCATTCTCGTGACCAATCCGGCCTTGGCGCCGCGCAATGTGCCGGAGTTGCTCAAGCTGGCCCGCGAAAGCAGCGCGCCGCTGACGTTCAGTACGTCCGGTACGGGCACCGCCCAGCATCTTGGCGTGGAGTTGATCAAGCAGAAATTCGGGGTCAACATGACCCATGTGCCCTACAAGCTGAGCGCCCAGGCGGTCACCGACGTCATCGCCGGGCATGTGAGCCTGGCCTTTGCAGAAGCTGGGGTATCCCTGCCCTTGATCCGCGAAGGCAAGTTGCGGGCCCTGGCGGTGTCGTCCCTCAATCGCCTGCCGAGCTTGCCGGACGTGCCGCCATTCGCCGAGGCGGCCGGCATGGCCGACTTCGAGGCGGTGTCGTGGCACGTTCTGCTGGCGCCCGCCGGCACGCCAGCGGAGGTGGTTGGCCGCCTGCAGCAGGAAATGCGGCGCATTCTCGCCACGCCGGAAGTGCAGCAACGCATCGCCGGTCTGGGCCTGATTCCGTTCGAAGCACCTTCGACCGCCGCGATCAACCAGTACATGCGTGCCGAGCGTGACAAATGGAGCGGGCTGGTCAAGGCGCTTGGCTTGGTCGGGTCGCAATAAGGCATCTGTTGATGCGCCCGCGAGCGCTTCATGCGTGGGCCATCATTCACATGATTTCGCGGTCGGCAACTCGGAACGGAAGCAAACACAATCGTCCGCCAACTGGCATTGATACCGGCGTCACCAAGCGGTATTGCTCAACTGGCGGACCACACGCACTTAAAGACCACAGGAACCAGCATGCGCTTGATCAGCTATGACAACCACGGACGCGCCGCCATCGGCGTCATCAAATCCGCCGACGCCACCGAGTTCCTCGACCTCGGTTCGACCGGCCTGGCGTTTTCGACCGACATGACCGACCTGCTGGCCACGCCCGGCAGCTTGGAGGCGGTCAAGGCTGCGGCCGACAAGGCAGCGCCCCATGCGATCAAGCCGCTGGCCGGCATTCGTTACCTGCCGGTGGTGCCGCGCCCGCCAAAAATCATTTGCCTGGGGCTCAACTACGCCGACCATGCGAAAGAGGGCGGCCATGCCAAGCCCGAGTACCCGAGCTTTTTCATGCGCGGCAGCACCTCGCAAGTGGCGCACAACGAGCCGATCATTCGTCCCAAGGCATCGACCAAGCTCGATTACGAGGCTGAACTGGCGGTGATCATCGGTAGCCGAGCGCGTCATTTGACGAAGGCCAATGCGCTCTCATGCGTGGCCGGCTATGCCTGCTACAACGACGGTTCGGTACGCGACTACCAGCGCAAGACCAACCAGTGGACCATCGGCAAGAACTTCGATGCCACCGGCGGTTTCGGCCCCTGGCTGGTCACCCCGGACGAGTTGCCGGCCGGCTGCGCCGGCCTGCGCATCCAGTCGCGCCTGAACGGCAAGATCATGCAGGACGCCAACACCAAGGATTTCCTGTTCGACGTGGTCGAGTCGCTTTGCATCATCACCGAATGCCTGACCCTCGAACCGGGTGACGTGATCATCACCGGCACGCCGGCCGGCGTCGGCTATGCGCGCACGCCGCCGGTATGGATGGCGCCCGGCGACATCTGCGAGATCGACATTGAAGGCGTGGGCGTGCTGTCGAACCCGATCGCCGACGAAAAATAGCGGGGTCGGGCTGGCTGCGGCACGGCAAGCTTGCGTGCTTTTTTCCTGAACGGGGGGGTGATGTACGACGCCAAGGATCCAAGATCAAGCCTGGCCGCAGCGCCTGCGGCCGCGCCCAAGGCAGCCACCGAGTTTGCCGGTGTGGAGTACGCCCGTTTCCACGACCTTCCGCCTGCCGAGAGCGGCGGTGGGGTTCGCACCTGGTATGCGCGCGGCCAGAATTTCGTTTTGGCCTATAGCGAGGCCGAAGCAGACGCAAGCTTCACGCGCGCAGCGCAGCACGATGAGTTCGCCGTGCTGTCGCCGGACGCGAATGCGCCGCTGGAGATCACCTTCGATGGCAAGCTGAGTGCGGTGCCGGGCGCCTCGCTGGTATTCGTTCCGCCCGGCCGATCGATGGTGCGCATGCCCGCGGGCGGGCGCCTGATCCGCCTGTTCACGCATCACGCGACCGACCTGGTGGCCCTGTGCAGCAACATGGAGTCTTACCAGAAGTCGCACCCCAATGTCGCACTCCTGAACGCCTGGCCGTTGCCTGTCGACGGTTACCGGGTGCGCGCCTACCCGCTCGATGTTCCGGCCGAGGAGGGCCGGTTCGGCCGCATCTGGCGTTGCTCCACCTTCATGGTGAATTACCTGGACGTGCGCGTCGGCCCGCGCGAAGTCACCAAGATGTCACCGCACAGCCATGCCGACTTCGAGCAATGCTCGCTGGCCTTGTCGGGCGAGTTCATCCACCACATTCGCTGGCCGTGGACCACCAACATGCACAACTGGCGCGAAGATGAGCATGCCCTGTGCGGCACGCCGTCGATCGCGGTGATTCCGCCGCCGGCGATCCACACCACCCAGGCCACCGGTGCCGGCGCCAACCAGCTGGTCGATATCTTCTGCCCGCCCCGGATGGATTTTTCGCTGAAAGCCGGCTGGGTGTTGAATGCCGATGAGTACCCGATGCCATGAATTCCCAGGCACGTGTGCTGAAGACGCAACAAGCGCAGACGGGCACCGCTGGATTCATCCACCCTTGACGGCAGACTGTATCGCTGCCCGATGAGCTCGGGTTTTTGCTCGAACAAATTGTGTCAATTTCATGAGTGAACAACCGCGCCCGGTTCACAGCAGCCTGACGCTGGATCGCGCTGCCGCGATCATTGACGCCGCCATCGCGATCCGGCGGCGCGAGGGGCTCATGCCTCTGGCGGTGGCGGTGCTAGACGCCGGCGCGCAACTGGTTGCGTTCAAACGTGAAGACGGCTCCGGCGTGATGCGCTTCGATATCGCTTTCGGCAAGGCGCACGGCGCTTTGGGCATGGGCATGTCGTCGCGCCTGATTCGCGACCGCCTAGCGGCACGAAAATCAAGACCATAGGCGATGCCTACATGGTCGCCTCCGGCATTCCCCATGCACGCACCGACCACGCCGTCGCCGCGGTCGACGTAGCCCTCGCGATGTTGAACACCATTCGCGACTTTCCGGGCATATCCGTGCGCATCGGCATCAACTCCGGCCCGGTGGTGGCGGGCTTGATCGGCCGCAAGCGCTTCATCTATGACCTGTGGGGCGACGCGGTGAACATCGCGCAACGCGTGGAACAGTCCGGTGTGGCCGGGCGGGTGCAAATCACCGAACCGACCTGGATCGCGGTTCGCCACGCATTCGAAACCGAACCGCGTGGACGTGTCGCCATCAAAGGCGGCAGCGACCTGGCCGCATATCTGGTGACAGGCCGCATGAGTGAAACCGATCGTGTGACATGAAGCCATGATGAATGGGAAGGCACGGCATGCCGCATCGCGCAAGGAGCCTGTCATCGAAATTTGAGTTCGCTGCAGACTGAGCCGCTGCATTGCTCGCTCGCTCTTGGCGCCTGCAACTTCCGCGCTTGGACGGGCGCCCATCGCAAGAAGAAGTAGCAGGCAACCGAGTGTGACCAGTACCAACGCCTTGATGAGGGAACTGGCTGCGCTGAGAACTCGCAAGCCCCGACTCCAATTCCGGCGTTCAACGCGGCAGCGCGGTGGCAGCCGCAGCTTGGCTACATGACGTTGCGAATCGACCGCGACAGGGCGCCAATATCGGCAGCGGCAGTCAACTCGCGAGCCCCCCGCAGTACCGCTTCAGCGCCGCCCGACGCCAACGCAAGCGCCGCATTGGATTTGAACTTCGCCATTACCGCGTCGGCCCCGGCCGGCCGTGTGCGATTGCCGAACACGTCGTCAATGCGGATCGTTTGCGGCGTGGCGTCATCTGTGCGGCACACGATCTCGGCCTCGAAACGTTCCGGAAAATTCGCGCCCGGCAAGGGTTCCCACTGCGTCCTGGCGGCCAGGCGCAGCACCGCCTCGCTTGGCTTGCGCTCGAAGGTGGCGAGTTCGACGCGGCCCTCGATGATGCGGGTGGCCACCACGATCGGCAGGCTCCAGCGTCCGGCGTGGCCGGTTTCCGGCACCTGCTTGGTCGACCACGGCTCGCAGATGATGGCCGCTTCCGGTGCCGGCACGCGACACACGATGTTCTCGATGTCGTCGGCGACGACGCCGCGTTCGGCGAGCACGCCGGCGGCTTCGATGAAGGGGTGCAGGTAGTGGCAGCAGGGGTAAAATTTGAACGCGGCGTCTTCCAGGTGCCAGCGCTCGCCCAAGTCGGCCAGCATGGCGTGAAAGCGCTCAGCGGCGGTGTGGTCACCGGCAAACTGGCGAAACAGGCCGTGCTTGCCTTCGAGCGAGGTTTCAGGCCCGCTCATGCCGCCGCGCGCAAGCAGGGCGGCGATCACGCCACCGTGCGCGGCCCAGCCCGGATGCAGTGATTTGACCGACGAGCCGTTGGTCAGGAATTCGAATACGCCCGAGGCCTGGCTAAGCGCGATGCCGAGCGCGGCCACGCTTTGATCTTCCGACAAATCGTGCAGTTCGGCGGCGACCAGAGCCGCGGCCAGCGGCCCGGCCACCGAAGTGTTCTGGAAGCCGCGTGCCGGATAGCCGGTGGGCGCTGCCAGGCCGAAGCGGATCAGCACTTCCCAGCCACGCGCGAAGGCGCCGAGCAGTGCTGCGCCGCTTGCCTGGCGTGCTTCGGCGACCGCCAATGCAGCAGCCGCGATCACCGCGCTGCCGTGTGCGATCGAGCCGGTATGGGTGTCGTCGAACTCGAGGCTGTGGATCAGGCCGCCGTTGATCAGCGCGGCGTCGGCAGCCGACGCACCGCCGGCCAGCCCGAGCACGGTGGCTGGTCCGCCATTGGCGATCTCCCTTGCGAGGTCGCGGTAGGCGGCGCCGATTGGTGAAGCGGCAGCGGCCAGGCCAACACCGATCGCATCCAGCAGATGCAACTGCGCCGCCAGTGCTACGCCCGCCGGCAGCGGCTGCGACCGGGTGGCTGCGAGGGCGCGCACCAGTTGGCGCGCAAGCGTGGGGGAGCTCACGTTGCGGCCGGCAGCGGGTTGGCCAGCATCTCTGCCACCACGTCGCGCCAGGATCGCGCGTTCAACGCGGCGTCGCCGTCGATGATGGCCGCCATCAAAGGCGGCAATGCCGGAAACACGCCGCCGGCGTTGTCCTCAAGCTTCGCCAGCAGGGTCGGCAACTCGAAGGGCTGGTTGGCGCCGCCGCGCGCGCTTTCACACACCGCGGTCATTTCGGCGCCATCGGCGAAACGCCAAGTGACGCGCGCCGGGCGGTCGTTGGGGAAGGGCGGCAGGTTCTTGTAGGGCGCCATGCGCACGCGCCGGCGCAGGCCGGCAATGCCGGCATCACTCAAGGTGTCGTAGGTGAAGGCGCGCGCGCCGGCGGTGCCCATGCGGGTGGTGGCGGCCAGTGCATGCGGCATCGAGAATTTGGCCGCCAGCACGGTTTCCGGTTCGACCGTGGTCAGGGCGCAGCCGCTGGGCCCGGTCTCAACCAAGATCTCGGCGATCTCGTCGACTTGGCGTTGCTGCATGCGGTCAAGCAGGTCGAGCGTGGCCTCGACCGCCGAATGTGCATAGGCGCAGCAGGCGAAAATCTTGTGATAGCCGTTGGCCACCGACCACACCGTGCCGAGGTCATCAATCAAGGCCTCCGGTTTTGCGTTGGTGTGGAAGCTGCCGACGAACACGTCATACGGCGTGTCGGCGCCACCACCGATGCCGCCCAGCGCCCAGTCGGCGGCACGCATGCCGACCCAGTTGCCGGCGGCGGTCCAGCCGTTGCGCACCAGCGAGCCTTCCACCGCGGTATCGAAAGGCCCGGCGAAGCTCATGCTGGCCGCACCGGTGACTGCCGCATGCATGGTCGCTGCGTCATAGCCGCGCATCAGGGCGGCAGCGGTGGCCGCGCCGATGGTGGCAAACGCCGCGTGTGGATGCACGTTGAATACCGGGAACGGAAAGGCCAACGCGAACCGGGTGGTCACTTCGTAGGAGATCGCCACCACGCGCAACACCTCATCCACGCTCGCGCCGCGCGCCTCGGCTTCCGCCAGCAGGGTGGGGATGGTGTAGGCGCCGCCGTGACAGGAGGCGTTGCGAAAACCTTCGTCGAGCTCGCACCAGGTGATCGACATGCCGTTGGCGCTGGCCGCGGAATACTTGTCGACACGCGGCAGGTTGCGCGCGAACACGCTGGCTTCGACGCCGGCCGCAGCGCTTTGCAGGAGCCCCTTTTGGGCTTGCATCACCTGCGGCTCAAGCGAACCGGCAACCATCGCGCCGATGTCGTCGGCGAGGATGGTGGCAGCGCGCAGTCGCACTGGTTCGGGCAGGGGCTTTGCAAGCGCTGCCACCGCCCAGTCAATCAACAGGCGGACATTGATCGCAGCCAGTGCACGTGCGGGATTTTTTTCAACTGCCATGATGATGGGGCCTTTGGGTTGAGGGCATTGCGTTGTTGGAAATCGTGGTTCGATGCTACGATCGACCATGCATGGCGTCAAGCGCCGAGCGGACGCGAACCCCTTATTTGCCGAGTCCATGGCACCTATCAATCCTGTAGAGATGCGCAACCAGCGTTGAAGAACAAGGCCGATGTCGCACCCTGATGCCGCACCGACGTTTCCTGACCTGAAGCGCTTTTTTGCGCCGCGGAGTGTCGCCTACATCGGTGCTACCGAGGATATCGGCAAGTTCGGCGGCCGCTGTGTGCGTGAATTGATCGACTTCGGATTTGCCGGTACGATCTACCCGGTCAATCCGAAACGCAAGGAAATTTTCGGCCTGCCGTGCTACGCGGCGCTCACCGATTTGCCTGTCGTGCCCGATCATGTCGGCATCGTATTGCCCGCGAGCGCGATCCGCGCGGCGCTGGAGCAATGCGGTCGTGCCGGCGTGCCCTTCGCGACGGTGTTCTCGGCCGGCTTCGCCGAAACCGGAACGGTGGAGGGGCGTGCGCTGCAGGCTGATCTGCGCGCTATCGCCCGCCAGTGGGGCGTGCGCGTGATGGGGCCCAACTGCAACGGCATGGTCAATTTCGTCGACCGCGTGGCGCTGACCTCCACCGCGGTGATCCGTGGCGCGCGCCGACCGGCGGGTGACGTGGCGGTGGCCAGTCACTCCGGCGGTGCCGGGCAGGTCAACGTGATGTGGCGTGCGCAACAGGCCGGCATCGAGATCAGTTACCAGGTGAGTTGCGGCAACGATGCCGACCTCGACCTGCTCGACTACATGGCCTTCATGGTCGAGGACGAGCGCACGCGCGTGGTGCTGGCGCTGGCCGAGACCATTGCCGATGGCGCCAGGCTGCGCCGCCTGGCGGCGCGCGCTGCGGCGCTTGACAAGGCGATCGTCATGGTCAAGGTGGGACGTTCGGCGGCCGGCAGCCGCGCGGCGGCCTCGCACACGGGTGCCGTGACCGGGGCGGACGATGTATGCAGTGCCGCACTGGAGCAACTCGGCATCGTGCGGGTGGACGACTGCCATGAGCTGTATGAGTCCGCGATGCTGCTGCGCCGGCGGCAGCGGGTGCGCGGGCGGCGCGCTGCCGCCACTTCGATTTCCGGTGGCAATCTGGTGATGGTCACCGATCTCGGCGCCGGGCTCGGGGTCGAGTGGCCGCCCTATGCCGAGGCAACCCAGCAGACGCTGGGCGCTCTGCTGCCCGGGTTCAGCCAGGCGGCCAACCCGACCGACCTGACCGCGGCTGCGATCGGCCGCGCCGATGTATTCACCGATGTATGCCGAGCCTTGCATGACGACCCGCATATCGACGTGGTATTGCCGGTGCTGACCTTCGCGCCGGCTGCCGACATCCGCGCCCTGGCGACGTTCGCGGCGGCTGCCGCCAAGCCGGTGGCACTGCTGTGGACCGGCAAATGCCTGGATGACGCCACGCTCACACCGGAACGGCTGGTAAGCGAAGGGCACGCAGTGTTTCGTGACGCGCAGCCGGCGATGAAAGCCTTGTGGGCCGCGATGCGGCATGACGCCGCGCGGCAGCGGCGCGCGACCGCCGCCCCCTTGCTGCGTCCGCAGGGAATCGACGTGGATGCCGCACGGCGCATGCTGGCGGCGGCCGACGGGCCGTTCGACGAACATGCGTCGAAGCAATTGCTCGCCCTCTACGGCCTGCCGGTGACCCGCGAGGAATGCGCAGTCGATGCAGGCGCGGCGATACGTATCGCCGGCGCCATGGGGGCGCCGGTCGCGTTGAAGATTCTTTCGCCGGATATCCCGCATAAAACCGAAGCAGGTGCGATACGCCTGTGGGTGCAGGGTGATGTGGCGGTTGCAAGCGCCTTCGCCGAGGTGATGACGGCGGCGCGCAGCTGGCGCCCCGATGCGCGCATCGAAGGCGTGTTGGTGCAGGAAATGGTCGGCGGCGGCGAAGAGTTGCTGCTGGGTATCTCGACCGACCCGGTGTTCGGCCCGGTGGTAACCGCGGGGCTGGGCGGCATTTATGTTGAAGTCTTGAAGGACGTGGCGCTGCGCCTGGCGCCGATCGCGCATGACGAGGCGCATGCGATGCTGGCCTCGTTGCGCAGCTATCCGCTGCTCAACGGGGCGCGTGGTCGCGCACTGCTTGATGTCGATGCGCTGGCCGACTGTGTGGTGCGGCTGTCCTGGCTGGCGGCCGACACGCGCGGCCTGCTCGCCGAACTGGATATCAATCCGCTGCGTGTGCTGCCGCGCGGGCAAGGCGTGCGGGTGGTGGATGCATTGGCCATCCCCGCGCCCGTTGCTTCCGCTGACGCCGCCATTGGCGGCACCGCTTGAACCCCTGGAGAATCACGATGCAGTTTGAAATCACCCCCGAGCTTGCCGAAGTGCGCGCGGTCTTGCGCCGCTTCACCGGCGAGAAACTCGAACCGATCGCGCGCGAGATCGACCATAGCGGCGAGATTCCGGAAGCGGCCTGGACCCTCCTGCGCGAGCAGGGCTACCTCGGCATGCGCCTGCCGCAGGAGTTCGGCGGCGGCGGCTTCGACCTTGCCACCTATTGCCTGGCCTTGGAGGAGTTCAGCCGCTCGCATCGCGCCTTCACGCTGATGCTCGACTACACCAGCGGATTGACGCCGATCGCGATCGCGCGCAACGGCACCGAGGAGCAAAAGCGCAAGTACGTGGCGAAGCTTGCCACCGGCAGCTTCCGTGCGGCGTTTGCCCTGACCGAACCGGGTGCCGGCTCGGATTCCGCCTCGATGAGCACGCGCGCGGAGCGCGGCGACGGTGGCTGGATTCTCAATGGCCGCAAGTACTACATCAGCGGCGGCCACAGTGCGGATGTTCTGATGGTGATCGCGGTGACTGATGCCAGGAAACGCGCGCGCGGCGGCATCACCGCGTTTCTGGTTGACAAGGGTGCGCCCGGCTTCACAGTCACACGGGTGGATTCCACCATCGGCTCGGAGGTGGTGAAGCTCGGTGACCTGGCTTTCGATGATTGCTTCGTGCCTGATGCGGCGGTGATTGGCGAGGTCGGGGATGGCTTCAAGATCGCCATGGGTTCGCTCACCAGCGGGCGCCTGGGCGTGTCGGTGTCATGCATCGGCGCGGCCGACCGTCTGCTGGAGATGTCGGTCGCGCAGGCCAAGGAGCGCCACACCTTCGGCAAGGCATTGGCCGAGCGCCAGGCGATCCAGTGGATGATCGCCGATTCAGCGACCGAGATCGCGCTGGCGCGTTCGTTCGCCTATGAAGTTCTGCGCCGCACCCAGGCGGGTGACGACCGCGGCACCGGTGCTTCAATGTGCAAGCTGTACTGCTCGGAAATGGTCGGGCGGGTGGCCGACCGCGCGGTGCAGATACACGGCGGCACCGGCGTGATCCGCGGCTTTCCGGTGGAGCGCTTTTATCGCGACATTCGTCACTACCGCATCGGCGAAGGCTCGTCGGAGGTGCAGCGCATGCTGATCGCCAGGGAGCTTTTGAAGTGAGCGGCGCCTGGCTGCCGCGCGCCTCCAGGCTTGCCGCAAGTCAACGATGGTGCCGATCCATGAAGGGTGTTTGACGAAGACCACCGACCTGCCTGAGCTGCACGCACCAACCCGCAACGCTTGTCTGCGCACCTGCAGAGCACGACCGCAATCAAGGAGAAGCAAATGAAACCCTGGGACGGCATCATCAGTGAAGAGGAACAGAAAGCCTACAACGCGGCCGGCTTCGGCCGCTCGTCCGGCATCGGCAGCCGGCCGGGCCTGTTGATCATCGACGTGCAGTACCGCACCATCGGCACCACGCCGCAACCGTTCTGGGAGTCGATCAAGGAATTCCCGACCTCTTGCGGCGAGATCGGCTGGAACGCGATGCACAACATCGCGGCCCTGTTGGCGAAGTTTCGGCGCAACAAGTGGCCGGTGCTGTACCCCCATGTGGCGCACAAGAACGTCGCCACCGACGGCGGCCGGCTGGCGCAAAAGGTGCCGGCGATCATGAACATCGCCGACAAGGGCTACGAGTTTCCGCCCGAGATCGCACCGCGACCAGGCGATGTGCTGATCCCGAAAAAGCACCCCAGCGCATTCTTCGCCACCCCGCTGGTCAGCCACCTGATCGATCTCGGCGTCGATACTCTGGTGGTGACCGGCTGCACCACCAGCGGTTGCGTGCGCGGCAGTGTGGTCGACGCCTTCGCCTACAACTTTCGTGTGCTGGTGCCGTCCGACTGCGTCTCCGACCGTAGCGCCACCTCGCATGCGGTGAACCTGTTCGACATGGCGTCGAAATATGCCGATGTGGGCACCTCGCGCGAGATTCTCGACAAGCTCGCGCCGCTGGCCAGCGCCGCGGCCGCCTGAGCCGTGAACATCACCGAGACCTTCGCCCACCATGCCCGTGCGGTGCCGGACCGGCCGGCGATCGTGCATGGCGAGCAGGTCGTGCTGTACCGCGACCTCGATCCGCTGGTGCGGCGCATCGCCGCGCATCTGCGCGCGCTGGGCTTGGCCGAGGGCCAGGTCGCCGGCGTGGCGCTCAAGGACAGCGTGGAGCATCTGCTGATTCTCGCGGCGTGCGCGCGCGCCGGCATTGTGATCCTGCCGCTTGATTGGCGCTGGACGCCGGCCGAGCAGGAGCGGGTGGTGGCGCACTTCGGCGCGGGCCGGGTGCTGGTGGAAGCCGGCCGGCCGCAGCCGGCGGGCGTACCCTGCACGGTGATCGATGCGGCGTGGATGGCCGCTGCGGACCGGGAGAGTGGTGATCAACAGTTCAGCGACGCCGACCTGCCGCTCTTGATGTCGCTGTCGTCGGGCACCACCGGCCGCCCCAAAGGCCCGCGCATTCGCCACAGCCAGTTTCTGGCGCGCTACCGGGTGTTCTGGATCAATCTGGGCTTCAACAGCCAGGACCGCTTTCTTTCAGCCACGCCGCTGTACTACGGTGGCGGCCGCACCTTTCCGCTGATGATGCTGTATTCGGGCGCCACGGTTGTGATGCTGCCGCCGCCGCATGAGCCGGAAGAGCTGTGTGCGGCGCTGGTGCGGCACCGCATCAGCGCCTTGTTCCTGGTACCGACCCTGATCAGGCGCCTGCTCACCTTGCCTGACGCACAGCTTGCGCCCCTGCGCAGTCTTCGACTACTGCTTTCCTCCGGCTCGGCACTGCATGCCGAGGAGCGCAGGACCTTGCGCGCGCTGTGCTCCGGTTTTGTGGAGTATTACAGCTCCACCGAAGGCGGTGGGGTGAGCTTTCTGTGTGCCGGGGATCCGGAAGCGTTCAGCGAATCGGTGGGTCGCCCGGTATTCGGCGTCGAGGTGCAATGTGTGAACGAAGAGCATCGCCCGCAGCCGAGCGGCACTGTCGGGCGCATCCGTTACCGCGGCCCGGCGGTGGCTGACGGGTTCTGGAATGATGTGGAAGCCAGCCGCGAATCGTTTCGCGACGGCTGGTGGTATCCCGGCGACTTGGGGCTGCTCGATCAACATGGCTATCTGTACTTGAAGGGGCGCGCCAAGGACATGATCATCCGCGGCGGCGTCAACATCTATCCGGGCGAGATCGAGGCGGTGCTGCAGGCGCATCCGGCGGTGGCCGATTGCGCGGTGGTAGGCTGGCCCTCGCGCGAGTTCAACGAGGAAGTGGCCGCCTTCGTTATTCTCAAGGGCGCAGCCGGCGCCGCCGAACTGCGTGAATCGTGCCGGGGCAGGATGGCCCCCTACAAGCTGCCGCGCGAAGTATTCGTAGTCAAGGAGTTTCCCCGCAATGCGCTCGGCAAGGTGATCAAGGCCGATCTGAGCGCGTCGCTGCCCTCTCTGTAAGGTGAACCTCATGATCAAGCTCGTGACACTGTTGTCCTCCCTGCTGCTGTCGTCGGTGGTGCTGGCCCAGGCCTACCCCAACAAGCCGATCCGCATGATCAGCCCGTGGCCGCCAGGCGGGCCGGCCGAGGCCCTGGGCCGGGTGGTGACAGCCAAGATGACCGAAGTGCTCGGCCAGCCCTTCATGATCGAAGCCAAGCCAGGCGCCAACGGCACCATCGGCACCGGCTTTGTAGCCAAGGCGCCGCCTGATGGCTACACCTTGTTGCTGGCCAACCTGGGGCCGACCGCGATCGCGCCGGCCTTGAGCAAGGACCCGCTGTACGACACACTGAAGGACTTCGAGCCCATCACCCAGGTGATCGCCGGGCCGACCCTGCTCCTGGTGCGCAACGGCCTGCCGGTGAACAGCGTCAAGGAACTGCTCGCTTACGCGAAGGCCAATCCCGGCAAGCTCAGCTATGGCTCGGTGGGCATCGCCAGCACCACGCATCTTGCCGGCGAGAACCTCAACATCATGGCCGGCATCAACACCGTGCATATCCCCTACAAGGGATCGACACCGATGCTGGTGGACATGATGGGCGAGCGCGTGGACTTCGGTTTCGTCGGCATATCAGGGTCGATCCAGCAGGCGCGCCAGGGGCAGGTTCGGGCAATCGCCATCAGCACGCTCAAGCGCTCGCCCAACTTTCCGGACATCGCGGCGGTGGCTGAAACGGTACCGGGCTTCGAGCTCAATTCCTGGTATGGCCTGCTGGCCCCGAAGGGCACGCCGCGGCCGATCATCCAGCGCCTGTACGAAGAAACCGTGGCGGCATTGCGCAAGCCCGACGTACTGGAATGGATGAAGCAAAACGG
>JBEIFV010000103.1:0-21124 GCA_040382235.1 Burkholderiales bacterium | reverse complement strand
GATCGACGGCCGCAACATCAAGCATGACGTATCGCTGCCAATCTCGAAAATCGCCGATTTCATCGACGCGGCCGATGCGGCGCTTGAAGCCGCTTACCCGGGCGTGCGCCCGGTCAATTTCGGCCATCTGGGCGACGGCAACCTGCACTACAACATTACCCGCCCGCTTGACGGATACACCGAAGACGACTGGATGACCCACGAGTCGGAGGCCGTCAATCGCATCGTGCACGACTGCGTGCATCGCTTCAACGGTTCGATTTCCGCCGAGCACGGCTTGGGGCAATTGAAACGCGAAGAGATCAAGCGCTACAAGTCCGAGATTGAACTCAACCTCATGCGCAGCATCAAGGCAGCCCTCGACCCCAAGGGCATCATGAATCCGGGCAAGGTCATCTAAGGGCTCCAGTTCTTTCAAACCACCACTCTCTCCAACACGAAACCCATCATGGCCCTCACGCACACCTTCCAGGCGGCAGCCCTGACCCACACCATCCGCGCCATCGTCAAGGGCAGCGGCTCGACCGACCGTGAAGCCGACCTGGTCGCCACCAACCTGGTCGAAGCCAATTTGAAGGGGCACGATTCACACGGCGTGGGCATGATTCCGCGCTATATCGATGCCTGGAAGGAAGGCGGCCTGACGCCCAACGCCCACGTCAGCATCACCCTGGATGCCAACGCGATCCTCACGCTCGACGGCAACCAGGGTTACGGCCAGGTGATGGGCTATGAGGCGATGGAACTGGGCGCCGAGCGTGCCAAACGCCATGGCGTGTGCGTGGTCGGCCTGTCGAATTCGCACCATATCGGGCGCATCGGGGCCTGGGCCGAGCAGTGCATCGGTCATGGCCTGGTGTCGATCCATTTTGTCAACGTGCTTTCGCGCCCGATCGTGGCGCCCTGGGGCGGGCGCGATGCGCGCCACGGCACCAACCCGTTTTGCGTCGGCGTGCCGCGGTCCGGAAAAGATCCGGTGGTGCTCGATTTCGCCACCAGCAAGATCGCACAGGGCAAGACCCGCGTGGCCTTCAACAAGGGCGTCTCGCTCGAACCGGGCACCATCATCGATACCGCTGGCGACCCCACGGTCGACCCGCGCTTCACCGTGGTCGAGCCCTACGGCGCGATCCTGCCCTTTGGCGAGCACAAGGGCTCGGGCCTGGCCTTGATCTGTGAATTGCTGGGCGGTGCTCTGTCTGGTGGCAAGACCGAAAAAGGCGACTCCGCACGCGGTCGCCAGGTGTTGAATGGCATGTTCTCGATCATCATCGACCCCAAGAAAATGGGCACGGCCGAGAATCTTTCGCGCGAACTCGAAGACTTCGTCGCCTGGCACACTGCCTCGCCGCCGGCTGCCGGTGTCTCACACGTCAAGATTGCCGGCGAACCCGAGCGTGAGTGGAAGAAAGAGCGCCTGGCCAACGGCGTTCCGGTCGATGAAGTGACTTGGGGCGAGATCGTCAAGGCCGGTGAAAAGGCCGGGCTCGCGCGTACCGAAGTAGAGCGCATCGCCCGCGGCTAGAAGTACGCTGCCCGACACCCCGCGCACTTGGTGCCGCCGCACGCACCATTTTCGGGCGCACCGGATAAAATGCGCGTGGAACTCTATAGTTCCCCCGCCCAGCATGCGCCCAAGCCGATTGAACTTCGGATTTCTTGTGGTGGCACGGTGTGTGCTTTTCGTTGATTGCTGGGCATGTATCGGCGGGCGCCGATGCACGTTATGACCCAATCGCCACTTCAGGAGCTTCAATGCATCTCGTCAAACCACTGATTCTTGCCGCCCTCGTGGGCGCGCTGTCGATCAACGGCGCTGCCGCCCAAGGCACCTTGCGCATCGGCATGACCGCCGCCGACATTCCGGCTACCACCAGCCAACCCGATTCGGGCTTCGAAGGCAATCGCTTCACCGGCTGGACCATGTTCGATGCCCTGACCATGTGGGACTTGTCGTCCGCCGACAAAGCCTCGGTGGTGATTCCCGGGCTGGCAGAGAGCTGGGCGGTCGACCCCAAGGACAAGACCAAGTGGATTTTCAGATTGCGCCAAGGCGCCAAGTTCCACGACGGCACCGATATCAATGCCGACGCAGTGGTGTTCAATTTCGAGAAGGTCCTGAAAAAGGACGCACCCCATTATGAAGCGCGCCTGGTAGGCCAGACGATCCCGCGCATGCCAACCTTGGCCGGCGCCAAGAAGATCGACGACTACACCGTAGAGGTATCGACCTCGGAGCCGGATTCGTTCCTGCCGATCAACATCACCAACCTGTTCATGGCCAGCCCCACCGCCTGGGCCAAGACCAAGAGCTGGACCGAATTTGCCAAGGCGCCGGTCGGTTCCGGCCCCTGGAAATTCGTACGTCTGGTGCCGCGCGAACGACTGGAGCTGGAGCGCAACAGCAACTACTGGAACAAGGCGCGCGTGCCCAAAGCCGAAAAGCTGGTGCTGATCCCGCTGCCCGAGGGCAACACCCGCGTCAATGCCCTGCTGTCGGGCCAGGTCGACTGGATCGAGGCACCGCCGTCAGACTCCATCGCGCAGTTGAAATCGCGCGGCTACCAGCTCACCAGCAACCCCTACCCGCACACCTGGCCGTGGCAGTTCTCGTTTGTCGAAGGCCATCCAACTGCCAACCTGAAGGTGAGGCAGGCACTCAACCTGGCGATCGACCGTGACGGTGTGCGTCGCCTGCTGGGCTTCAACGCACTACCGGCCAAAGGCGCGGTGGCCCCCGGGCATCCGTGGTACGGCAACCCGAAGTTCGACATCAAATACGACCCCGAGGCTGCCAAGAAACTGCTGGCCGAAGCCGGTTACGGGCCGGGCAAGCCGCTCAAGATCAAGGTGCAGATCTCCGGCTCCGGTTCGGGCCAGATGCAGCCCCTGGCGATGAACGAGTTCATGCAGCAAAACCTGAAAGCGGTGGGCGTCGAAGTGGAGTTCGACGTGCTGGTTTGGGAAAGCCTGTTCAACAACTGGCGCGTCGGCTCCAAGGATCCCAAGTCCAACGGCGCGCATGCGATCAACGTTTCGTTCGCAACGCAAGACCCGTTCTTCGCCTTTGCCCGCTTCTACGACAGCCGCATGGTCGCGCCGCGCTCGGTCAACTGGGGCTGGGTGCAGGACCCGGAGTTCGACAAGCTGGTGGCGGCCGCACGCGGCGAATTCGACGCCAAGAAGCGCGATGCCGCCATCGCCAAGCTGCATGAGCGGGTGGTCGACCAGGCGGCGATGCTGTTCGTGGTGCACGATACCGGCCCGCGCGCACTGTCGCCCAAGGTCAAGGGCTTTGTGCAGTCGAAGAACTGGTTCCAGGATTTGTCGCCGGTGTCGGTGCAGTAGCCGGCCTGGCGCCCGACGACTGGGTTTTCGTACCGGACCGCCCTCTCCCTCCCCTTCAAGGGGTGGGTTGGGGTGGGGATGGGGTGGTTTCCCGGATCAATCAATGACCCCATCCCCCGCCTGACCTCCCCCTTGAAGGGGGCGGAATGCGCAAGATTGGCGCTTATGCGCGCAGGCGGGAATCCGGCCCTTGCTGCGAAATCGTTCCGGATTCCCGGGCAGGCCGGGAATGACAGTCAGAGAGAATGTTCACCTACATCCTGAAACGCCTGCTGTATGTCGTGCCGATCTCCCTGGCGGTCAGCGCGGTGTGCTTTTCGCTGGTGTTTCTGGCGCCCGGCGATCCACTGTCCGCGATTCTGCCGCCGGATGCCACCAATGATCTGATCGAAAAACTCAAGGCCGACTACGGCTTCGACAAGCCCTTGCCGGAGCAATTCGGCAAGTGGGTATGGCGCGCCGCGCAAGGCGATCTCGGTACCTCGATCGCCACCGGCCGGCCGGTGAATTCGGAAATCGCGCGCGCCATTTCCAACACCTTCATGCTGGCGATGTTCGCCTGCGGCATCGGGTTTTCGTTCGGCCTGCTGTTCGGCATCGTAGCCGGCTATTTCAACGGCACCTGGGTCGACAAGGTCGTCACCGCCATCGCGGTGACCGGCGTTTCAATGCCGCACTATTGGCTGGGCATGGTGCTGGTGATCATTTTCTCGGTGCTGCTCGACTGGCTACCCTCGATGGGCGCCGGCGCCGGCGGCTCGGATGCCTGGGTCTGGGACTGGGAGCATGTGCGCTTTCTGCTGCTGCCGGCGATCACCCTGTCGTTCATTCCGATGGGCATCGTGATGCGCACTGTACGCGCGATCGTGGCCGAAATCCTCAACCAGGAATTTGTCCAGGCCCTGTACGCCAAGGGCATGGATTCGCTCGGCGTGTTCCGCCATGTGCTGAAAAACGCCGCACCAACTGCGCTGGCGGTGATGGGTATACAGCTGGGCTATCTGCTGGGCGGATCCATCCTGGTCGAGACCGTGTTTTCCTGGCCCGGCACCGGCTTCCTGCTCAACACCGCGATTTTCCAGCGTGACCTGCCGCTGTTGCAGGGAACCATTCTTTTTCTTGCGCTGTTTTTCGTGCTGCTCAATGTGATTGTCGACATCGCCCAGACATTCGTCGACCCGAGGATCCGGCGATGAACGCGGTGCTGCCCTCTACCACCTTCGAGGTGCCGCCGGCCGCGGTGTCGCGTGGCTACTGGGCCACCGTGTTCATGCGCGTCAAGCGTGACCGCGTGACCGTGTTTTGCGCCCTGGTGTTGCTGGCGCTGTTGCTGATGGCGATCTTCGCGCCCTGGATCGCGCCCAAGGATCCGATGGCGGCCTCGATGTTGAAGCGCCTGGCATTGATCGGCAGCGCCGGCTATCCGCTGGGCAGTGACGAACTGGGCCGCGACATGCTGTCGCGCCTGATCCACGGCGGCCGCCTGTCGCTGTTCATCGGCATCATGCCGGTGGTCAACGCCTTCATCATCGGCACCGTGCTGGGCCTGACCGCGGGTTTCGCCGGCGGCCATGTGAACACCGCGATCATGCGCACCATCGACGTGTTTTTCGCGTTCCCCTCGGTGTTGCTGGCAATCGCGATTTCGGGCGCTTTAGGCGCCGGCATTTTCAACAGCATCGTCTCGCTCACGATCGTGTTCATCCCGCCGATCACGCGGGTGGCCGAAAGCGTGACCACGCAGGTGCGCAACCTGGATTTCGTCGAGGCGGCGCGTGCCTCCGGGGCGAATGCGTTCACCATCATGCGTGTGCACATTCTGGGCAATGTGCTGGGGCCGGTGTTCATCTATGCCACCAGCCTGATGTCGGTGTGCATGATCCTGGCCTCGGGCCTGTCGTTCCTGGGCCTGGGCACCAAGCCGCCGGCGCCCGAGTGGGGCCTGATGTTGAACACCCTGCGCACCGCGATCTACACCAACCCCTGGGTCGCTGCCCTGCCGGGTGTGATGATTTTCGTCACCTCCATCTGCTTCAACCTGATGAGCGACGGCCTGCGCCAGGCGATGGACATCAAGGAGTGATGCGCAGATGACCGCCAGACTGCTTGAGGTGCGCGACCTGCGCAAGCACTTCCCGATCAAGGGCGGTTTGCTGAATCGCCAGACGGCGACCGTGCGCGCGGTCGACGGCGTGTCCTTCCATGTCGACACCGGCGAGACCCTGGGCGTGGTGGGCGAGTCCGGCTGCGGCAAATCCACCACCGCGCGCCTGGTGATGCACCTGATCGACCATGACGAAGGCAACATCGCCTTCGACGGCAAGACGGTGGGCTCGCAACACATGCCGCTGAAGGAATTGCGGCGCCAGATGCAGATGGTGTTCCAGGATTCGTTCGCCTCGCTCAATCCGCGCCTGACCATCGAGGAATCGATCGCCTTCGGCCCGCAGGTGCACGGCGTGCCTGCCGCCGAGGCACGCACCCGCGCGCGCGACCTGCTGTCCAAGGTGGGCCTGAACCCGGCGCAATTCATTCGCCGCTATCCGCACGAGCTATCCGGCGGCCAGCGCCAGCGCGTCAACATCGCGCGCGCCCTGGCCCTGCAACCGAAACTGGTGATCCTCGACGAATCTGTTTCCGCGCTCGACAAGTCGGTGCAGGCTCAGGTGCTGAACCTGCTGGCCGATCTCAAGGCAGAGTTCGGCCTGACTTACCTGTTCATCTCGCATGACTTGAACGTGGTGCAGTACATGAGCGACCGCGTGATGGTGATGTATCTCGGGCGTATCGCCGAGGTGGGACCGGTAGCGACCCTCTACAAGGAATCAGCGCACCCCTATACCCGCGCCCTGTTGTCGGCCATGCCCTCGCTCGACCCCGACCGCCGCACCGCCGCGCCGCCCCTGACCGGAGACCCGCCGAACCCGATCAACCCGCCTTCCGGTTGCCGCTTTCGCACCCGTTGCCCACATGCCGAAGCTGTGTGCGAACACAAGGAGCCACCGCTGGCACTGGTTAGCAGCGGCCATCTGACTGCCTGCCATATCGCCAACCCGGCCTCCGGGCACTCGCAAGTAGGCATGGTCCCGCTGAAGGCGGCCTAGCACATGAGCGCTGTCCCCGCCACGATTGCTAGCCGGCCCGACACACCGCTGGTGCACGTCACCGACCTCACGGTGCGCTTTGTCAACCACGATGCCAGTGTGCACGCGGTCAACGGCGTCTCCTTCGATCTCATGCGCGGCGAAGTGCTGGGCATACTCGGCGAATCGGGGTCGGGCAAGAGCGTCACGCTCAAGACCCTGATGCGCCTGTTGCCGGCACGCAAGACCCGCCTGGGCGGCGCCATCAATGTGGCCGGGCAGGACGTGATGGCGCTCGATGCGCGCGGCCTGACCGCCTACCGCGGCAGCGTGGTGTCGATGATTTTCCAGGAGCCGATGCTGGCCTTCGACCCGGTGTTCACCATCGGCTACCAGATCGCCGAGGCGGTAGTGCAGCATGAAGGTGTATCACGCGCGGCCGGCATGCAGCGAGCGCTGGAAATGCTGGAGCGGGTGCAGATTCCCTCGGCCAAGCGCCGCCTCGATGCCTATCCGCACGAGATGTCCGGCGGCATGCGCCAGCGCGCGATGATCGCACTGGCGCTCGCCTGCAAACCGCAACTGCTGCTGGCTGACGAACCGACCACGGCGCTGGACGCCACCGTGCAAATCCAGATCCTGCTGCTGCTGCGCGAGTTGCAGCAGGAATTCGGCATGGCGGTGATCTTCGTGACCCATGATGTCGGCGTGGCCGTCGAAGTGTCGGACCGCGTGGCGGTGATGTACGCCGGGCGCTTCATCGAAACCGGCAGCGTGCGCGACATCATCCGCAATCCGCGTCACCCCTACAGCCAGGGCCTGCTGGCGGCCAACGTGCTGCCGGGCATGAGCGACCGCGCCGCTGGCGCGGCGCGCGAGCGCATCGAGGCGATTCCCGGCAGCCCGCCCAACATGAGCAGGTTACCCGAGGGCTGCGCCTTCGCGCCACGCTGCAAATATGCCGAAGAACGCTGCGGCACGGCCTTCCCACCCGCGCTTGCGGTGAGTGCTTCGCATCAGGTGCATTGCATCCGCGGCTGAACCCGAGCCGCATCGATCGCGCCTGCGCGCCGCTGCAGTAACATTCACAGTGGCGCCCGACATCCTGCGGCGCGACACCACCCACGGGAGACCGGCATGACCACCAAGGGCTTTTCCATCAGCCACCTCGCCACCACAAAATTCGAGAGCGGCCTGCGCGAGTTTTTCGACTATCGTGATCTCGGCGTTGAAGAGGCGACCGACGGCCGGGTAGTGGCACACGTGATTCGCGCCGCCAAGGGCGCGGAATTCTCGGGCCAGCCGCACCTGCACCGGACCGATTTCCAGATGGTGTATATCCTCAAGGGCTGGATCGAATTCGAATACGAAGGCCACGGCAAGGTGCGGCTTGAGGCCGGCTCATGCGTGCATCAGCCGCCTTCGATTCGCCATCGCGAAATCGCCCACAGCCCGGATATCGAAATGCTCGAAATCGTCATGCCGGGCAAGTTCGCCACTGAAGAAGTACCGACCCTCGAAGGCTAGAATCGCGCCGTTTTAGGGTATCCCCGCAGGCGATATGCTGCGCCGATCACAGCCTGCCCCGGACCGGCCGCAGTGCTCACCCAACGCCTTGTTGCAAGCGATCCCGCCATGATCTTCAGGACCACCTCGCTGTGCGACGCGCATCCCGATCGCGTGCAGGTCGTGCAACCCATGTTCCGCCAGTACGGCGGCCGCAGTACATTGTCAGGCCAGATAGCCACCCTCAAGGTCTTCGAAGACAACCAACTGGCGCATGAGGCGATCGCCGCTCCCGGCTTTCACCGCGCACTGGTCATCGATGGCGGCGCCAGCCTGCACCGCGCGTTGATCGGTGAGCATCTGGCCGCGCATGCGCACAAACACCATTGGGACGGCATCATCGTCAACGGCGCCGTGCGCGATGTCGATCGACTCGCCGCCCTCGATATCGGCGTGCTGGCGCTGGCGCATGTACCAATGGGCGCCGTGCAGCGCCACGATGGAACCCATGCAGTGCCGGTGGCCTTCGCCGGCGTCGTGTTTCGCCCGGGGGAATGGCTGTATGCCGACATTGACGGCATCGTCATCAGCGACCAACGCCTGGTTTGAGCGCGGGCCCGCCTTCCGGTGCAAGGCAGACGCGGGCGCAAATCGCTGGCAATCCGGGCCTGTGATCGGGACCGCCTGCCGCCAAGCGCGCCAACCAGACGTTCGAACTACGCGGCGAAGCGAGACTCTGGCAAACCCCTGATCCCGGGCCGCACCGCGAACAAGCTGCCCGCCAACGGTTGCTGGGCAAGCTGCTGCGGCGTCAAGCGCTGGGCGGCAGAGGTGATGTACAGGATGTCCAGTTGTGGCCCACCGAAACAGCAGCAGGTCGGGTTGGCCACCGGCAACGGGATCGCCCCGTCGATACGCCCGTCGGGGGCATAACGCACCACCCGCCAGCCACCGTACTCGCAGTTCCACAGGTAGCCCTCAGCGTCGACGCATGAGCCATCCGGCCGGCCGGCATGGCCTTCGGTGCTGGCAAACAGGCGCTGGCGCGATAAGCCGCCGCTGGCGATGTCATAGTCGAATGCCCATATGCGATTTCGATGCGTGTCGGCGAAATACAGGGTGCGACCGTCCGGACTGAATGCCAGGCTGTTGGGCACGCTGATGTCGCCCAGCAATTTGCTGCAGGCCCCATCGGGATCGAAACGGTACAGCGAGCCGGCGGGTTCGCGGCTGGACTCGGGCATGGTCCCGGCGATGAATCGTCCTTGGCGGTCACAACGACCGTCGTTGAAGCGGTTGTCCGGCAGATGTGCCTCGGGATCCACCCAGGGCGTCAGCACACCGCTTGCCGCGTCGAGTGCATTAAGCCCGGACTTGGCGGCAGCCATCAGCCCGCCACATTCGCGCAGCGCGATCGAACCCACCGCCTCGGGCAACGCGATAGTCACAGCCGCAGACTCGCCCGGCGTCCAGTGGTGCAAGGCCGGCGCGCGAATATCCACCCACCACAAGGATTGGTCGCGTTCGTCCCAGACCGGCCCTTCTCCCAGTTGGTCGCACACCGCCAACGCGCATTCGACGACCACGCTCATGGCGTCAGGCAAGCAACCGCGCCAAGGCCGCGCCTACGCCCGTGGTCGGCGTCGCGTAGTGCGCCGGCGCCCGCTTGGCGCTGCGTGCATAGTCGGCTGCCAGTGCTGCCGCCACCCTTGCGCCGGCATGCACGCTATCGATTACCGGCACTTTGACCTGCGGGGCGATGCGCGTCGCCATGCCGGCCAGCGCGGCGCCCCCAAGGATCACCGCCTGCGCATCGTCTTCAAGTGCCGCGGCGCGGCATTCGGCAGCGAGAAAGGCGATCGCCCCTTCCGGGTCTGCCGCGATTTCCGCACCGGTCAAGGCGATGGTGCGAATCCGCGCCACTTTCCCGGCATAACCCAGCGCCGCGGCCAGGCGCTCCAGCATCGGCCGCCACAACGCACCGCCGGTGACAATCGAAAAGCGCCCGTGCATGGCGGCTTCGCGCATCGCCGCTTCCGCCAGGCCGATCACCGGCATGGCGCATACCTCGCGCAGCGCAAACAGACCCGGATCGCCAAAACACGCCAGCAACACCGCATCGCAGCCAGTGGCAAATTCCGCCACGCCATCCAGCGCCGAATGGCCAGCGATCGCATAGGCGGCTTCGTTGGAGATGTAGTTGGCACCGAAGCGCGCGGTGGCCGGCACACATTCGACCGTTTCACCCAGCACCGCACGGGCATGGCCAGTCACCAACTCGGTCACGCTGGCGGTGGTATTGGGGTTGAGAATGAGGATGCGTGGCATGGTGTCGAAACTTCAATCAGCGGATGCGCCAGGAGCGGCAAGCGGGCAGTATGATCTGCACCTGAAACCGGCTCGATTATCACTTGTTCCGTCCTGCATCCGCGCGCCGCGTGCATGCCGCGTCAGACCCGCATCGAAGCAGGCCGCCAGCATCCATTACCATCGGCACCTACGGCATAGGCACAAGGCGCAGTCGCAATCCGCGCCGTTTGCGTAGACAGTCAATCAAACGCCCCTCCTCCCATGAACGCCACGATCGTAAGCAACTATCTCCCCGGCGCGCTGGGACGCATCACCGAGTTGCACGCCAGCTTCTACCACCGACATGCCGGCTTCGGCCTGCACTTCGAGCGCAAGGTCGCCAGCGAACTCGGGGAATTCCTGGGGCGCTACGATGAAGAGCGCGATCACTTGTGGCTGGCGATGACCGATGGCCGGATCGAGGGCTCGATCGTCATCGACGGCATTCACGCAAATACCGGCGGCGCGCATCTGCGCTGGTTCATCCTCTCCGACCTGCTGCGCGGGGGCGGCATGGGCAATGCCCTGGCCAAGGCTGCAGTCGAATTCTGCCGCGCCAGGCAGTATCGCAATACCTACCTGTGGACCTTCGAGGGTCTGCATGCGGCCCGACATTTGTACGAGAAGAACGGTTTTCGTCTGGTTGCACAACAAGCGGGCGCACAGTGGGGTCAGGTGGTGAACGAGCAGCGATTTGAACTGTCGCTGCCCGCACTGGCCTGACGCACGCTCAAATCGTGAAACCTGCCTCGACGCTAGTGCTCCACCCACTCAACGCCGGGATCCATCAGGTGATGGCCGCGAACGGCGAACATGTGGGCAACCTGAAATGGATTGGCGGGGTCTGGAAATTCAAGGCCATCGGCTACGAAAGCAATGGTGATGTGGTTCCCGGCGGCGGACCTTTAACCAATCACCATAACGCCACCTTTGCCACGCTCGATCTGGACCTCATCAACGCCACGCTCTGCTTGAGCTGAATCGTCAAGCATGCATAACCCCTGCCGGACCTGAACTCGAGCATGCTTGCGGCCAGCGGATTTGTCAGGTTCCAACGCGCAAGACAAGCGCAGCCTCCGAACGAGATTAGACCTTTGATATCGGAGTGACGAATGGTGAAACCTGATCGCGACAAGACCAATCCATGTCAACTGAAGACACCTCCGGGCAGCTCCGAATACACCATGCACATGGACCAGAAGGATGGGGGTCGCGTACTGGTATGCACCGTGGGCAAGACCGTGCTGCTCTACGACGCCCGTTGCATCGACGACCTGCAGGCCATGCTCAAGGCCGCCGGCGACTGGGTTGAACTGGGCGGTGCGGACGAACAGAAAGCTGCGAGCGAAGGAAGGCACGGTCGAAGCCTGGGGCCGTTCGCCGGCAAACCCGATCGGCGGCTGGTATGGCCTGAAGAAAGGCCTGCGTGGTCGCTTCGGCGTCTATCTGCCGCCGTTGATGGAAGCCCTGGGCCTGTGCGAGCTTGAACATAACCCGAAGAACAACCGGATGCGCGCAAAGTGAGGCAACGTCACGCGCAATGCGCGCGCAGGGCAGCCGAGGCGCGCTTCGCGGTTCGCCAAAAAATGCGACGCAATACACGCTGCCAGCTTCCCACTTGCGCAGGACCGCCGCACGAACCGAGAATCATGCGGTTCGCTACGGCCGGTACATGAAACGCGTCATCCCGGCCACCCGCGCCGGCGCGGCCAGATTGGCGAATTCGACCGCGCGCTTGCGCGTTTCGGCCGGATCGATGATGTCATCGACCACGAAGGCTTCGGCGCTGCGAAACGGCGAAGTGAGGCCGCGCACCCGTGCCTCGATGCGCGCTTCGGCCGCTGCCGGGTCGGGCGCGGCCTCGATCTCGGCCTTGTAGGCCACCGCCAGCCCGCCTTCGATCGGCAGCGAGCCCCATTGCGCGGAGGGCCAGGCATAGCGGAAGCAAAAGCGGTCCTGATGCTGGTGCGCGGCACCCGCTACGCCGAACGCCTTGCGGATGATGAAGGTGCACCACGGCACCGTGGTTTGCGAAAGCGCGCTTAAGGCGCGCACGCCGGCGCGCATCACGCCCTCTTCTTCGGCTTGCAGCCCGACCCGAAAACCGGGCACATCGACAAAGTTGAGCACCGGCAAATGGAACAGCTCGGCCAGGTCGATCATGCGAATGTATTTCTCGGTGGTCTGGCGATCGAATGCGCCACCGTAGTGGTAGGGGTCGCTGGCCATCACCATCACCGGCCAGCCATCGACGCGTGCCAGGCCGGCGGCGAGCGCCTTGCCCCAGTGACGACCGATTTCCATGAATGAGCCGTCATCGACCACCGCCTCGACGATCGGACGGATCTTGTAGACCGAGCGGGCATTCTTGGGAATGGCGCGACGCAGCTTCTCGTGGTCCGCGGTCGAATCACGGCCCGAGTCGGCACGCGGCGGCAAGCCATATACCGAAGGCGGCAGGTAGGAAAGAAAGCGCCGCGCTCGTGCGAAGGCGTCGGCTTCAGTCTCCGCCTCGTCGTCGACCACCCCGTTACGTGTGTGGATCTGGCTGCCGCCCAGTTGGTTCTTCGAAAGCTTCTGGCCGATGCGCTCGACCACCGGCGGCCCGGCCACGAACACCTGCGAAATCTCGCGCACCATCACCGAATAGTGACTCGCCGATACCCGCGCCGCGCCCATCCCGGCCACCGAGCCCAGCGCCAGCGAGACCACCGGCACCGTGCCCAGATTGCGCGCAATCAGCGGCCAGGACTTCATCTTGGGCAACAGCGTATGGCCCTTCAACTCGATGCTTTTCACCGAGCCACCGCCACCGGTGCCATCGACCAGGCGCAGGATCGGGATGCGCAAGTCGTGCGCCATCTGCTCGGCCACCAGCAGCTTGTCACCGACAGCGCCGTCGTTGGCCCCGCCGCGCACGGTGAAGTCGTCTCCGGTGACCACCACCGGCCGCCCCTCTACCTGCGCACGGCCCATGAGGAAATTCGACGGCGTGAAATCCACCAACTTGCCGGCTTCGTCATAGCGCCCGCTGCCAGCCAGCGCGCCGACTTCGACAAACGAACCAGGGTCGACCAACTGCGCAATCCGCTCACGTACCGGCAACTTGCCGTTGTCACGATGGCGCTGCAACTTTTCCTCGCCGCCCATCTTCTCGGCCAGGCGTTTGCGGGTGTTCAACTCGTCTATCTGTTCCTGCCAGGGCAAGGCGTTCTCCTTGTTGCAGATGAAGACGCACGACCATCGGCCGCGCGATTCGAGCGTGACGCCGGCACGCTTGATGGTGGTGGCGTTGTCGTCCGTTTCCCGAAGAAGCGAATCGGCTTGGTCGGGAAACTCCGCGCAAGCGAAAGCAGGGGCGCGAGGCCAGGCGCTGCGCCGCACAGCAGGCATGCAAGAGAGTTGCCGCGATTCACAAACGCGACTCCCCTGCGTGGCTTTTGTGTTGCCCGATATGTGGCGTGATGACTTTTGCGCATGCCAGCACGTGGCCAGCCGAGACCACTGATCCGTATTGTCGCGCCTTTCGCTGCTTGCCGGCACAGGTCGCGCCATCTACCGGTATCCGAGCGCATCGACAGGTTAAAGGCTGAAATTTGATGCCTTCACCGCGACAACTCGCCTCCCGCGAGGGCTCAGCTGCTGCCTTTCACCGATCCTCACCAAACTTGTAAAAGCCAGCGCAGACCGGCAGAATGGCGCATGCCAGACAAGCTTCAGCCAATTCATAGAAAGTCTTCCATGAGCGAGACCAAGTCGGTCCGAATAGGCATCATCGGCCTGGGCATCATGGGCGGCACCATGGCGCGCGCCCTGCTGGCCGCCGGTCATCAGGTACTCGGTTACGACATCAACGGGGCCAGCTTGCGCGCGCTGCGCCGCGCCGGTGGCACACCCATGCGAGGTTACGCCGTGCTGGCAAGCCAGGCTGATGCGTTGATCACCTCGCTGCCTTCCGCCCGTGCGCTGCACGAGGTAGTGGCGGGGCTCCAGGAGGTCAAGCCCCGCAAGCGCGGCCAGGTTCTGCTGGAGACCAGCACCTTGCCATTGGCCGACAAGAAACAGGCGGAAGCTGTGTTGCGCACCCAGCGGCGCGTCATGCTCGATGCTCCCATCAGCGGAACTGCCACCGACCGCCCGGCGCAGGCCTGGATCATGTACTTGAGCGGCCCGCCTGCGGCCTGCCGCCAGGTTCGGCCCTGGGTATCTCTCTTCACCCTTGACGCCCCGCGCGTAGGCGCCACCGGCAGCGGCAGCAAACTCAAACTCGCAGCCAATCACCAAGTGGCCATACTCAATGTGGCATGCGCCGAAATGGTGGCCTTCTGCCGCAAGATGGGACTGGACCCCCGCGTTGCCTTGCGGCACATGGGGCACAGCCCCTACATCGGTACCGGGCTGATGCGCATCCGCATGCCGATGATGCTCGATCGCCGCTATCAGCCGGCCACCATGAAGATCGGCGTCTGGCAAAAGGACATGCAGGTCATTGGCGACATGGCGCGCGAGGTGGACTGCCCGACCCCGCTGTTCAACGCCAGCGCGGCCATGTATACCGCGGCCATGGCCATGGGGCTGGCCGAGCATGACACGGCCGCCACCGCCGAAGTGCTGGCCGCTCTTTCCGGCCAACCAAAGAAGAAGGGGCGCTGATTCTCGCAACGCGGCCGCATGGCCGTGCAGCTCAAGGTCAGCGCAACGCGTCGCATTGAGGCTTTGCGTAACCGGATCTCCCTGAGCACCCGACCCTCAGGGCAATCCGGCGACCAGTCTTCTTGAAAAGAACCATGAAAACCATTGGCCTGATCGGCGGCATGAGCTGGGAATCGACCGTTCCCTACTACCGGCAGATCAACGAGATCATCAAGCAACGCTTGGGCGGCCTGCATTCGGCGAAGATTGTTTTGGTCAGCGTCGACTTCCACGACATCGAGCGCCTGCAACACGCCGGCGATTGGGAGGGCGCCGGCGCCCTGCTGGCCGCCGCCGCCCGTTCGCTTGAAGCGGCGGGCGCGGACTTTCTGGTCTTGTGTACCAACACCATGCACAAGGTGGCGCCCGCCATCGAAGCTGCGGTCAGCATTCCCTTGCTGCACATCGCCGACCCGACCGCTGCCGCCATCAAACAGGCGGGCCATTCGACAGTGGGCCTGATCGGCACCCGCTTCACCATGGAACAGGATTTCTATCGCAAGCCATTGAGCGCGCGCCACGGCCTCTCGGTGATCGTGCCAAACGCCGAAGACCGCGCGACCATCCATCGCATCATTTACGATGAACTCTGCGTAGGCGTGGTCTCGCCCGCTTCGCGCAGCGCGTATCGGCGCATCATGGAAGGCCTGGCGGTGCAGGGCGCGCAAGCGATCATTCTTGGATGTACGGAGATATCGCTGATGATTAGCCAGGCAGACGCGAGCGTTCCGCTGTTTGACACCACTGCGCTGCATGCGCAGGCGGCCGCTGAAGAAGCGCTTTAGCCTGGCACAGCATTGAATCGGTCACAGAGCCGGCGCAGCAGATTCGGCTTCAATTCGCGCAGTTGTAATGCGTTTCTGAATTGGGAAACACTGAACAAGCCCGCAGGTCATGAATGTCTCTTTCGCAACCTGCTGAATCGAAAAGACTCGTCGTTCGAGAGCCCGCATTCCATGCACTTGTTCAGCGTTTTCCTAGAAAGCAAACCCGAGGAAGTTCACATGAGCACACAACTTGAACGCGCCCGCCTTTTCCAGTCCCTGCATCAGCGCCCCGGCATTTTCGTCATGCCCAACCCGTGGGACGCCGGCAGCGCGAAGCTGTTCGCGTCGCTCGGCTTCGAAGCCATGGCAACCACCAGCCAGGGGTTGGCCAATGCGCTTGGCCGTGTCGACGGAATGCTTGCGATCAGCCGCGACGAGTTGATCACCAACTGCCGCCTGATTGCCGAGGCGACCGACCTGCCGGTCAACGCCGACCTCGAAAACGGTTACGCCGACGACCCGCGCGCGGCCGCCGCCATCATCACCCTGGCCGCCGAGGCAGGCATCGTCGGCGGCTCGATCGAGGACTCTTCAGGTGACCCGGCGCATCCGATCTACGACTTCAACCTTGCAGTGGAGCGCGTCGCCGCCGCCGCCGAAGTGGCGCATGCCCTGCCATTTCCTTTCACCTTCACCGCGCGCGCTGAAAACCTGCTGCACGGCCGCCTCGACCTGGACGACACGATTCGCCGCCTCAATGCCTTCGCCGCGGCCGGCGCCGACGTGTTGTATGCGCCGGGCCTGCGCGATTTAGGCACCATCCGCATGGTGGCAAGTGCAGTATCGAAACCGCTCAATGTGGTGATGAGCTCGGGTGACCCGGAACTTGCTGTGCAACACCTGGAGGCCGCCGGCGTCAGGCGCTTGAGCGTGGGCGGCGCGCTGTCGCGCCTGGGCTTCGCAGCGCTGCGCGACGCTGCGCTGGCAATGCGCGCCGGCTCGTTCAAGTGGGTGGCGCAGACCATGCCCACCAAGGAATTGAAGCTCTTGTTTGGCTAGAGCGCGGTCGGCACCAAGCACGTCCACGAACATCAAGCGAACAGACCTGCGGCACCGAATTCGCAACCGCCCCATTCAGGGGCGGGCTTGATGGCGCCGTTGCGCACATCGTGTGCGAGCGCATCAAGCCGTTCCCTGATTTCGGTCGACACGCACGCTGCTGTGGCGAGCCTGCAGACCGAAGGTTCTTCAAGTCCTACCGTGTGACGACCACCGGGCTGAAACTTGTCACGGACGAAGTCTTCGATCGCTCGCCACGTTGCCCAGCCCGAATCAGCCATTGCAGAGGCGAGAAACACATCCGGATGGAGCGCACACCAATCGATACCGTCGCCGATCTGGCGCACACCCAGTTCCCTGCAGGCACGGATCGCACCTTCGCGGCCGGCGCCCAGCATGGTGAACAGCATATCGACACCGGCGCGCCGCTGCGCCGCCACGCAGCGGGCCGCCAGTTCAGGTGCATGCTGCGCGCCACAAAACGTGCTCAGCAGGCTGACCTCGGGGGATGCGAAAACCGAGCCGGCGGCGAATGCTGCGCGGCCCTTCAAGCCTGCAGGCACGCGTTCGCCGGACAGGTGCCCAATCACACCCGACTTGCTGGTCCAGCCGGTAAGTGCGCCGGCCAGGAACGCCGGCTGCTCCAGCAACACTTCATAGCTGCTGACGTTGGGCGCACGCGCCTCGCCTTGCGAAACCGCGAATTGCACCTGCGGATATTGGGCTGCCACTGCCGCGACCAGTGCTTCGCCTTGTGCCCCGTGCAACACGATCAGCTGCGGGCCCGCCACCGCGATCTCGCGCAGGCGTGCGATGCGCCAGTCAAGCGATATCTGATCAAACCAGTGAATGTCGATATCGGCCGCCAATGAAGCTTGCGCCCGGGCAAAGGCGGCAGCGCCGGCGGTCACGAAACTGCCGGCGCCGGGTTCGCCAAAAAGGACGCCGGCGACTCGCGGTTGATGCAACATGGCCATCGTCAAAAAGGTTGCCCCCGCTCAATCGATCTGCGCGCCGGAACTCAATATCACCGGCCGCCACTTGGCGATGTCCGCACGCACGAAAGCGGTGAACTCCGCCGATGCCTTGAACGAAATCGACATGCCCCACTCGCGCAGCTTCTCGCGCACATCGCTCATTGCGAGAGTCTTTTCGATTTCCGCAAGCAGTCGCCTGGATACCTCCTCCGGCAGCCTGGCCGGCCCGGAAATGCCGATCCAGTTGTCCACCACCACATCGGGAAACCCCTGTTCGACGAAGGTGGGCACCTCCGGCGCCAGCGGCGAGCGCTGTGGGCTGGTGATGCCCAGCGCACGCAACTCGCCGCTGCGAATCAGCGCCAGGTTGGCCGGCAGCGCATCGACCGCCGCCGGGATGGTGAATCCGCGCAAATCGGTGATCGCGGCACTCGACCCCTTGTAAGGCACATGCACCATATCGAAGCCCCCTTTGACCTTGAGCAGTTCCCCTGTCACGTGATTGATCGACCCGGAACCGCCGCTGCCGTAGTTGAGCTTGCCTGCCTGCGCCCGCGCCATAGAGATGAATTCCTGCAAGCTCTTGGCGGGAAGCTTGGGATTGACCAGCAGTACATGCGGCACTGCCCCGATCAGCGCGACATGCGTGAAATCGGTCACCGCTTCATAGCGGATATTGCGGTTCAAGGTCGGACCAATGCCGTGCGAACCGACCGTGGAGACCACCAGAGTGTAGCCATCGGGCGCGGATTTCGCCACCGCGTCGGCGCCGACGATCCCGCCCGCACCGGGCCTGTTTTCCACCAGCACCTGCTGCCCCAGGGCCGTCGAGAGTTTCGGTGCGATCAGGCGCGCCACCAGATCGCTGGTGCCGCCGGGCGGGAAGGTCACCACCAGTTTGATCGGCTTGCCCGGCCAGCGCACATCCTGCGCAGGCGCTGCAGCGCAGGCAAGCAAGGCAAACGTAAACGCGAATACCTGCATCAACGGGATGTGGAGCATCGAGACTGTCCTTTCATGTGGGGTTGCCGGGCCGGTCGCGCCCTTGCCGTGAATGGAAAGCAAGAACGAAACCAGAATGACGACGACGCGACGCTAAACTATCATTGGCCGATGGCCATCATAAGGACACGCTCGCATGCGTGGTAGCCCACAACACCTGTTTGCCGTTTTCGCCGGGCGCGTCGATGACGGCGGCTTCATCGAATCGGGCTTCCAGGGCGCGCGTCAGGCGTGTTCGCGTTTCGGCCTGCGCCTTACGTATGTCGAACATGTTGCGATCGAAACCGACGCGCTGGTGGCGGCGATCGATGCCGGCGCGGCAGATGCGCCCGACCTGATGCTGGTGCACGGCGGCCGTAGTGATGCGGCGGTGGCCAGTGCCGCGCCGCGCCATCCGGGCATCCGGTTTCTCTCAACCCACGGAGGGGAGGCCGGCCCCAACTTCTCGTGTTTCACCATCGCGCAACCCGAGTCCGCGTTTCTGGCCGGCGTGCTGGCAGGCTTGCTTACCCGATCCGGCACTGTCGGCCATCTCTCGGGCATCCGCATCGCCCCGGGGCTGCGCAGCCGCGCAGCCTATGCGGCAGGGGTACGCCACGCCAACCCGAGCGCCAAACTGCTGACTTGCTTCTGCGGCACCCAGGAAGACAACAGCGTGGCCTACCGGGCGGCACGCGCCGAAATCGATGCCGGCGCCGATGTCATTTACACCATGCTCAATGGCGGCAGGCGTGGGGCGATCGAGGCCTGCCGCGAGGGTCGCATCTGGCAGATCGGCAATGTGCGCGACTGGACCACGGTCGATCCGGACGTGTTTATCGGCGCCGCGGTCGCCAACACCGGCCGACTGGTGCATACCTGGATCGACGACGTCTTGCGTGGCCGACTTGTTGCCGGCGAGTTGCGCAAACTGGGGCTGGAAGATCATGAGGCCGTGCGCCTGGCAATGGCGCCCGGTGTGCCTGCGGCGATTCGTAGCCAGGTGGACGCGAGCTCCGAACGCGTGCGAAGCGGACAAATTGAACTGCCGCTTGAGTACGACGGGCCGGAATTCACGTATTCATGATTTCGGTGCGAGCGTCAAGCGTCGGGCGTCATCGGCAGGAGCACCCGCTTGCAGCGTTTTCCCCGGGCCGACTCGTCGGCGCGGCGCAACTTGATTTGGTTGCGCCGCGCATGCCTGGCCGCAGCCGTCGTTCCGCTCTGGCGCTGGCCATTCTGCTGCTGGTTTGGCACAACGCCCAGGCGCAATCCGCAGTGCAGACCACCCCTCTGCACATACGCAAGGCAGGCGACCTGATCGACGATGTCGTGCCGCAGTATTCGACCATTGTCCAGGCGCGCAAACGCCTGGAGGAGCGCGGCCTGTTCTGCACCTGGGGCGGCGCACAACTGGTGGAAAGTGTCGGCGCGCGCTTCCTTTTGTGCGGCCTGTCGTGCGCACAGTCCAGCGCCGACGGCTGGTGGGTCTATCTGTCGGAGGTAGTGGGCAAGGGTGTGCAGTTCATCGAGATCGGCCAGGCCGGCGCCTCGATCATCAAGCCCCATTTGCCCGAGGGCTGCCCGCAGCCCGCTGCCGATGTGACGCACCCGGCGCCAACGCGCTGAGCGGCCACAGGCGATACGCGATGTTCACACCGGGGCGATCGCTCCAATACCCGTTGCAGGCTCGCGCAGGCGCGTCTCGATCCAGTGCGCCACGGCCAGGGTGCGCGCGTCATCACCAATCCGCCCCACCACCTGCAGGCCGAGCGGCAGGCCATTCGGTCCCAGCGTGATCGGCACCTGCACGCTGGGCGTGTGCAACAGGCTCCAGGTACGGTTGAAAACCGGGTCTCCGGTACTCGCAAGGCCCACCGGCGCCTCACCCGGTGCACTGGGCACCAGCAGCACGTCGAAGCCCTCGATCGCTGCCGCGAAGCCGCGCCGACACTGGCGGGCCAAGGCCAGCGCCGCGTCGTATTCGACCACGCCAATGGCCACGCCTTCGTCCAGCCGATCACGCAGGCGCTGGCTCAAAAGCGCGCGAAAACGCCGGTGTTCATCGGCCAGACACGCGACCATCTCGACGGCGGCAATCACATCCTGTGCCGCATTGATGCCGTCATAGAGTTTGGGCATGGCGAAATCGCGCACCAACGCGCCGGCGGCGGACAGGCGTGGCCCGAGTCCTGCGAACAGGGCCTCGGTTTCCGGCAGCGCGTGCGGCCATTGCGCAGTCAGGGTGAGGCCGATGCGCGGCGCGGCAATGTCGCCACCGACCATCAAAGGCCGGCGCGCCAGCGCGCCCACAAAATATGCCGCATCGGCAACACTGCGCGTGAAGCAGCCGACCGTATCG
>JBEIFV010000102.1:0-21641 GCA_040382235.1 Burkholderiales bacterium | reverse complement strand
CACCTGCCCGAGGCGCTCGACGAGGCGGGTTTCCTGCGTCTGATCGAGGCGCATTACCGCGGCCGCGCGGCGGGTGTTGCAGCGCCCGAGGCGCGCCTGGTGGCCGAAGTCTGGCGCGCCTATGCGCGCCCCGTCAGGGGCGCAGCGCTGGACCCAGGTCTGGCGCGGCGCATGTTGCTGCGCGCGGCGGCGCAGTCCGTCGCCGGGCCGCTCGTGTGCTTGAGCGCGCGGCCCGGGGCGCGGCTGGATACCGAGGAAAGCGCATTCCTGGCGCTTATCGATACGCGCCACGCCGTGACGCTGGTGGCACCGGCGGCACTGGCGCCAGCGCTGCTGGCGGCATGGCAGGCGCAGCCGGAAGTGCCGCTGGCGGCACGCGCCGCCCTGCTCGACGCGCGTGATCGCAGCTTGTTCGAGCGGGTGCGCGTGTTGCGCGCACCGACCCTGGAGGCCGAAGCGCGGGCCGCGGTAAACCAGGTGCGACTCTGGCTTCACGCGGGCAAGCGCGCCATCGCGCTTGTCGCGCAGGACCGCGTGGTGGCGCGCCGGGTGCGCGCCCTGCTCGAGCGCAGCAGCGTGTTGCTGGCTGATGAGGCCGGCTGGAAGCTTTCCACCACCAGTGCAGCCACGTGCGCCATGCGCTGGGTCGACGCGGTCAGCGGCGGTTTTCACCAGCACGACCTGCTCGACTGGCTGCGCTCCCCGTTCGTGTTTGCCGATATCGATGGTGCGCAACGGGCGCGCGCGCTGGCAGCGCTGGAAACCGCGATTCGCGATCACAACGTGCAAGCCGGCCTGCCAGCCATGCGCCATGCACTGCAGCGCAGTGCCGTTGCGGACCCGGTAGCAATGCGGATGCTTGCCCGCATCGAAACAACCGCGCGCCCCTGGACACGTCGCAGCGCGTCGCTCGATGAGTGGTTTGCGCTGCTGCTTGATTCGCTCAAGGCACTGGGTGCGTTCGACGCTCTCGCGGCCGATGCGGCCGGCGTGTTGCTGCTCGACCTGGCGCGCAACCTGGGGGATCAACTTGGCGCCGGCGCCCCGCAGACGCTGCCGGCATGGCGCGAATTTTTCGCCTCCGAGCTGGAGTGCGCGGTGTTCCGCGACAGCGCGATTGAAAGCCCGGTCGTCATGACGTCACTCGAGCGCGCACAGCTGCGCCACTTCGACGGCGTGCTCCTGCTGGGTGCCGGCGCCGCACATCTGGGGGCGGAGCGCGAACCGGGGCCGCTGTTGGCGGCCAAGCTGCGTTTGCAGCTACAGTTGGCCACGGCGGAAGAGCGGGCCACGGAACTTGGCGATGCGCTTGGCGTCCTGATCGCCCACAGCGCCGACTTTTGCGCTACCTGGCAATCCGGCAGCGCAGGCGAACCGCAGCCGCTGTCGCAATACTTCGTGCGTCTGGATGCACTTGCACGCTGCGCCGGCCATCCCGGCCTGATTCAGGAAGCGGCTGCAAGGCCCGCGTTCGGCGCAGCCGAAAACCTGGCACACATGCCGGCGCCGCGCGCACCCGAACTGCGGCCGGCGAGCGTTTCGGTCAGTGCCTATGCGAGCCTTGTGGCCTGCCCCTATCAGTTCTTCGCGCGCCACATGCTGGGATTGAACCAGACCGATGAAGTGCGCGACGAATTCGAAAAGAGCGATTACGGCCAGTGGGTGCATGCCTTGCTCAATCGCCTGCACGCACGTTTTCCGCTGTTCACCGGCTTGGCGCGTGACGTCATCGCCACCGAATTCAACCGTTTGGCCGACCAGGTTTTCGCACCGGCGATCGAGTTCAATTTTCTGAGCCTGGGCTGGAAACAGCGCTGGGTGGCGCTCACCGATGCGTATATCAGCTGGCAACTGGACCGCGAGGCCGCAGGCTGGGTTTGGCAGGATGGCGAAGTGATGGCGGAAATGCCGTTCGCGCTGGCAAGCGGCGCGCGCATCAACCTGCGCGGCCGGCTCGACCGCATCGATGTGCGCGGCAGCGATGGCGCCATCGAGATCCTCGACTACAAGACCCAGGATGCCACCGCCCTCAAGCGACGCGTGGCGGAAGCCGGCGAAGACGTGCAGCTGGCAGCCTATCGCCTGTTGCACCCGGCCGGGGCACTCGCGCAGGCGGCGTTTGTCGCCGTGGACGGCAGGAAAATCGATGCGGTGCCTGCCAACCCGCAGCACCGTGCCGAGGACGAACGCCGCCGGCTGGTGGCTCTCTTTGGCGCGATCGATGCCGGCGCGGGACTGGCGGCCAACGGAGTTGACAGCGTGTGCACCTGGTGCGAAATGCGCGGCCTGTGCCGGCGCGACCACTGGGCCGCAGGCGGGCAGCGCGATGACTGAGGTCAATACCGGCGCGGCGCTGCTGCCGGGGGCCTCATGCGTGGTCGAAGCCTGTGCCGGCAGCGGCAAGACCTGGCTACTCGCTTCGCGCATGCTGCGGCTGCTGTTGGCCGGTGCTCCGCCGGCATCCATTCTTGCGCTCACGTTCACGCGCAAGGCGGCCCGGGAAATGCGCGCACGCCTGGAAACCTGGTTGGCGCATCTGGCGGTGACCGACGCTGACGACGCCTGTGTCTTTTTGTGCCAGCGCGGCATGGAGGTGGCCGAAGCGCGCGCCGCGCTGCCGCGTGCACGCATGCTGCACGAGACGCTCTTCTGTGCCGAACCGGCGATTGCGATTGACACCTTTCACGGCTGGTTCCTGCGCCTGGTCAAGTTGGCGCCATTGAGTCCGCCGGGCGCCAACGACGTTGCCGCCGCGATCGGCGTATCGCCGCATGGCGCGACCTTAGTCGAGAAATCCGTCGGTCTGCAAGGCGAGGCCTGGCAGCGCCTTGCGGCGGTGATGGGGCGCGCGCCCGAAAGTGCAACGGCACAAGCCTTCGCGCGCGTATTGTCCGAGATCGGTCTGTCCAACACGCGCGCGGCATTGTTTGCAGTCGTCGCGCGCCGTGCCGAGTGGTGGGCTTTCACCGCCAACGCGCCCGACCCCGCCGCATTCGGGCTGGCGCGCCTGCGCGCGCAGTTGCAAAGCGATCCCGAGGCTGATCCGGCGGGCGAGTTTTTCGCATCCTGCCGTGCCGACCTGCGGGAGTATGCAGAGGCCTTGCGCTTGAATACCGCCGCGGACAAGCTCAAGGGCGCTGCATTGCTGGCCATCCTGGAAAGCGGCTGGTACGACGCCGCGACCCTCGAGGAAGCCGGCGAAATATGGCTCAAGGCCAATGGCGAACCGCGCGCGCCCAGGGCACCCGGCGCGGCGCAGGCCAAGCGCCTGGGCCAGGGCGGCGAAGCACGCTTTCTCGACTTGCACGCGAAACTGGAGGCGCGCCTCCTGAGTGCGCGGGAGGCGCTGCAGGCGCAGCGCATCTGCGCCCTCAACGCGGATTTGTTCGTTGCGGGCCAAGCCTTGATCAGCCAATACCAGGCCCTCAAGGCCGCGCGCGCCATGCTCGACTTCACCGATGTCGAGTGGCTGGCAGCGCGCCTGCTGACCGATGACGACCACGCCGCCTACCTGCATGCGCGCCTCGACTGGCGTTACAAGCATGTGTTGCTGGACGAGTTTCAGGACACCAATCCGCTGCAATGGGCGGCGCTCAAGGGCTGGCTTACCGGCTATGGCGGCGACCATCAGCGGCCGACGGTATTGATGGTGGGCGACCCCAAGCAGTCGATCTACCGCTTTCGTCGCGCCGATGCGCGCCTGTTCGAAGCCGCCGGCGCGTGGCTGCAGGACAACTGGCAGGCGGTACGCATCGAGCAGAACCATACGCGTCGCAATGCGCAGGCGGTGGTCGACATTGTCAATCGGGTATTCGACGGCCTGGCCGGCTTTGGCCACTTTTCGCCGCAGACCACAGCGCAGTGGGCGCAGAGCGGACGCGTCGAAATACTGCCGCTGATCGCGCGGGTGGCACGCGAAGAGACCAGCGCACGCGGTGGCTTGCGCGACCCGCTGACCCAGGCGCGCCCGGAAGACAAGGATGAGCGCCGCATCGAGGAAGGGCGCCGGCTGGCGCGCCGCATAGGTGAACTGGTCGGTCACATGCAGGTATCGGCGGTGGTGGGTGGCGCCACCATCGTGCGGGCGGCGCGTTTCGACGACGTGCTGGTGCTGGCGCGCCGCAAGCGCGCCTTTGTCGAGATCGAGGATGCGCTGCGCGAAGCGGGCCTGCCGTTTGCCAGCGCGCGCGGCGGCGGCTTGCTCGATGCCCTCGAGGTGCAGGACCTGGTGGCGCTACTGGGTTTCCTCGCCAGCCCCGGCGACGACCTCAAGCTGGCGCATGCGCTCAAGAGTCCGGTGTTCGGCGTCGGCGACGAAGAACTGATGCTGCTGGCGCAGGCCGGCACACGCTCCATGGGGTGGTGGCCGCGCTTGGCCGTGCTCAAGGCTGCGCCAGCGGCACGCGAACGCGCCCGCACCCTGATTGGCCGGTGGCTGAGCGTGGCCGGCGCTCTTCCGGTGCACGACCTGCTTGATCGCATCTATCATCAGGGTGCGGTACTGGAGCGCTATGCCGCCGCGATGCCTGCCGCGATGGTCGGGCGCGTGCTGGCCAATCTTGATGCCTTCATCGCGCTTGCGCTCGACTTGGACGCCGGGCGTTTTCCCAGCCTGATGCGTTTTCTCGATGAACTCAAGTCCGCGCGCCGCGGGCCTGACGAAGAGGCACCTGACGCGGGCGACGCCGACGCGCATGCCGCGGGCAACGCGGTGCGCATGATGACCGTGCACGGCGCCAAGGGCCTGGAGGCGCCGATCGTCTGCCTGATCGACGCCAATGCGGGGACAGGCGCCGCTGAAACCTACGAGCCCCTGATCGACTGGCCGCCGGGCTGCGAGCGGCCGGAGCATTTCTCGATGCTCACGGTGAAGGATGAAATTGGCGCCGGCCGCGCCCACATTCACCTGATCAATCGCGCCGCTGCCGAGCGCGAAGAACAGAACCTGCTCTATGTCGCGATGACCCGCGCGCAGCAGGTACTGCTGGTGAGCGGTACCGAAAACATGCGCGCCGGCGCGGGCAATGCGTACGCACTGATCCGCAAAGCCGTGGTCGACCAGTGTGCGACCCGCGATATCGACGTTGCGATGGAGGAGGGCGGTGCGCTCGGCTGGGGCGAAATCAGCATGGCAGCGTTCTGCGCAGATAATGCCCGCGCGACCTGCCACGAAACCGCGATTCCCGAATGGCCGCCGCTGGCGGTGGGTCAACGCCGCCCGCCGCCGGCACCGGAACAGCAGGACGGCATTGCCCTGCACGCGGCGCTGCAATGGTTGGCGCAGGCGCGCGATGATGGGGCGGGGCCGCCTGACGACAACTGGCTGGCGCGCCGCACCGGATTGGCCGTCGATAGTTGGGCGTCGCTGCGCACGCGCGCTCAAGCGGTGTTCACGGCGCCGACACTGACGCGCTTCTTCGACCCGGCGTCGTTTGCAGGCGCGCGCAACGAACTCGAGCTTGTCAGCAACGCTGGTACACGCCGGCTGGACCGCGTGGTCGAGTTCGAATCGGAGGTATGGGTTCTCGACTACAAGCGAACGCTGGACGCAGGTGATCTTGAGGCATACCGCGCCCAGGTGCGGGACTACATGGCCTTGCTTGCACCCTTGTACCCGGGACGCTCGCTGCGTGGCGGCCTGATCGATCTGGCGCGTCAAGTGTTGATCGAAGTGGTGTAAGACGCAGGGCGCTTTTCGGATTGAAACGACGCGGCGCGTTGCCGCCCACGCGTCCCGTTGGAGCTTCGACCCTCGGACTTCATTCCAACTTCAGCTTGTTGTACGCGACCAGTGCGCGCCACCCAGCGGGATCCTCGCCCATTCGCCAGTCTTGACCGTTGGGATTTACGCAGTGCTAAAGCATCGCGGCCGCAGCGACGCTGACATCGGATATCCGGGCGGTGGCAGAAGTGCCGGACCGAGATGTGCCAGCCGATCGCTGCGGCTATCCGCCTTGGCGATTCAGACGCGCCCCCCTTTTCAGGCTGCGATAGCGATACCACGGCAGCGCGCGCGTGAGCGGCACTACCGCGCCCGGGCTATTGAGCGTGTAACCCGGCAGTGCTGCCGCTTCAGCGCGCCAGGCCACGCTTGACAGCACGCGCAACAAGGTCGCAAGCGCCGGAAGCTCCAGGGTTTCCTTGAGGCAAGCCAGGTAATAGCGCTCATTCATCAAGGGGACGAAATCGAGCCCGTAGCGCAGCGCCGCCGCCTCGATGCCGAAGCCGGCGTCGGCCGCGCCGGCGGCCACCGCGGCGGCGACCGCCAAGTGGGTGGATTCCTGGTTGTCGAAGCCATTGACCTGTGCCGAATCGATGCCCTGGGCGGCGAACAGTTGCTCGATTTCCACCCGAGTGCCGGAACCGGCTTGACGGTTGACGAAGCGGAGGCCCGTGCGGGTGAGGTCGGCGAGCCCGTTGATCGACTGCGGATTGCCGCGCGCCAGCATCAGGCCCTGGCGCCGCGCCGCGAAGTCGATCAGTTTGTGCCGCCCCGGCACCAGATGGCGTTTGAACGACTTGGCCGTCAGCGAACCGCTGCCGTGGTCGTCGCTGACGTGAAAACCAGCCAACAGGCAACGGCCGGCGGTCAGCGCGGCCAGTGCATCGAGGCTGCCGCGATACTGCAGGTCGAGATGTACGGCGGATGCCAGCAGCCGGTCCTTGAGCAGCGGCAACGCCAGATCATGGCTGGCCTGCACGGTCAGTACGTGGGCTGCCTCGTCGAAGGCCACCGCGAAGGCGCTTTCGAGTTCGGAGGCCAGGCTCTGGATCTGTGGCGCGATGCGCGCGCGGGCGCGCGTTTCAGCCCATGCCAGTTTTTCGCCGAATGGCGTAAGCCGCGCATGCTTCCCTTTTTCCCAGACGATCAGCGGCTGTCCAAGGGCGCCCTCCCAGCGTTTGAGTTCGCCCCACACATGGCGATACGAAAATCCCAGGTGCGCGGCCGCCTGGCGGATCGACCCCGACTGGCGGATCGCGGCCAAAAGCGCGAACAGCGGGTTGTCCAGATGTGCAGCACCAGCGCCGCTTGTGCCTTGTGCGGCGTCGTGGGAGGTGAAGCTGTAGTCGAGCTTGATGCGCAACATATGCAAAGCGATACATATTGGGGTAATCGGCAGGCGCCGCTACCATTGTCGCCCAGGCGGTTGGCGCCGCCTGCCCCGGCGTTGCGGCGATCCGCCGCACCCGTTTCCATCAAACACCTGATCGGCCTGGCTTGAACTGGATTGCCGAAAGTCTGAGTGCTGCCTTGAGCCTGGCGCTGGCGGGCGACGTGCGCCTGTTGGCGATCATCGGTTTGTCTCTCAAGGTGAGCCTGGCTGCGGTCGCATTGGCGACGCTGGCGGGCTGCCTGATCGGTGCGGCCGTCGCGGTAGGCCGCTTTTCCGGGCGCCGCGTGGTGATCGTTTTCCTCAATGCCGCCATGGGCCTGCCGCCGGTGGTGGTGGGTCTGGTGGTCTACCTGTTGCTGTCGCGCGCCGGGCCGCTGGGGAATCTGGGCCTGCTGTTCACCCCGGGGGCGATGGTGCTGGCGCAGTTTGTGTTGATCATGCCGATCATAGCCGCGCTGTCGCGCCAGGTGATCGAGGACGCCTGGTCGCAATACGAAGAGCAATTGCGTTCGCTCGGGGTATCCACCGTGGGCGCGGCGCTCACCCTGATCTGGGACACGCGCTTTTCGCTGGCCACCGTGGTGCTGGCCGGTCTCGGGCGCGCTATGGCCGAGGTGGGTGCGGTGATGATCGTCGGTGGCAACATCGATGGTGTCACGCGCGTGATGACCACCGCGATCGCGCTTGAAACCAGCAAGGGAGACCTGCCGCTGGCGCTGGCACTCGGTTTGATCCTGTTGACGATCGTGCTGGGTTTGAACGCGGTTGCGTATGCGCTGCGCGAATGGTCGGTGCGGCGATATGGCTGAATTCCCGGTGCGGACACCGGTGCAGTCGTTGGTACCGCCATTGGTGCGTCTCGAGCGACTGGGATTCGAAGGCCGCGGGCATCGCGTGCTTGAGTCCCTCAGTGCCACCCTGCCACGTCAGCGGCTCGCCATTCTCGGGCCCAACGGCGCCGGCAAGAGCGTGCTGCTGCGCTTGATGCATGGTCTGCTCGCGCCCAGTGCAGGCCGGGTTGAATGGACGCCGATCGATGCCCGCGCGCCGCGTATCGCCATGGTGTTCCAGCGCCCGGTGCTGTTGCGTCGCTCGGTCGAAGACAACGTGATCTACGCGCTCAAGCAAAGCGCGCGGCATCGTCACGAGACGGCCAGGGCATTGCGTGAGCGCGCGCAGGCGGCGCTCTCGAAGGTCGGCCTGGCGCGCCTGGGCGCGCGGCCTGGCCGCGTTTTGTCCGGCGGTGAGCAGCAGCGGGTGGCGCTGGCGCGCGCGTGGGCGCTCGAGCCCGACGTGCTGTTGCTTGACGAGCCGACCGCCAGCCTCGACCCCGGTGCGACCGGTGCGGTTGAGACCATCATCCACGAGATCGCCGCCGCCGGCGTGGCGGTGATTCTGGTGACCCATCACCGCGGCATCGCCAGGCGTTTCGCCGAGCAGGTGTTGTTCCTCAATGCAGGCCGCATTGCCGAACAAACAGACGGCGCGGATTTTTTCAATACGCCGCGGTCGGCCGCGGCGCTTGCTTACCTTGAAGGAGAACTTGCATGACCATTCATAGACGCGGTTTGATCGTATTGGCCGCCTGCGTGCTGGCCCTGGCGCAGGCTTCCGCACCGGCACAGGAAAAGTTCATTGTGCTGGCTTCCACCACATCGACCGAGCAATCCGGTTTGTTCGGCCACTTGCTGCCGGCTTTCGAGAAGAAGACCGGGGTCAAGGTGCGCGTGGTGGCGGTCGGTACCGGCCAGGCGCTTGATCAGGGGCGGCGCGGCGATGCCGACGTGGTGTTCGTGCATGACCAGGCGGCCGAGGAAAAGTTTGTCGCCGATGGCTTCGGCGTAAAGCGCATCGAAGTGATGTACAACGACTTCGTGCTGATCGGGCCCAAGGCCGACCCCGCCCGTGCGGCGGGCAAGGATATCCTGGAAGGCCTGAAAAAGATCGAGTCGTCCAAGGCGGCCTTCGTGTCGCGCGCCGACAAGAGCGGTACCCATGCCGCCGAGGTGCGCTACTGGCGCGGCGCTGGCCTGGACATCGAACGCGTGAAGGGAGGCTGGTACCGCGAGACCGGCTCCGGTATGGGTCCGGCACTCAACACCGCGTCGTCGATGGATGCCTACATCCTGGCCGACCGTGGCACCTGGCTGTCGTTCAAGAACCGGGGCGGCCTGGACATCGTGGTGCAGGGCGACACCAGGTTGTTCAACCAATATGGCGTGATGCTGGTGAACCCGGCCAGGCATCCCCATGTGAAAAGGGATCTGGGCCAGGCGTTCATCGACTTTCTGATTTCGCCCGAGGGCCAGCAGACCATCGCGGCCTACAAGATCGGCGGCGAGCAGTTGTTCTTCCCGAACTACAAGCCATGAGGGCTTTGCCCGCGGCGATCCTGGCTCTGGTCATGATGAGCAGCGCATCCTCCCAGGACGGGGCCAGGGTATTCGCGGCCGGCAGCTTGCGTGAGGCGCTGACTGCGGCGGCGCGTGTGTTCGAGGCTGGTGGCGGCGCGCCACCGGTGTTCACCTTTGGCGCCTCCGGCTTGTTGCGCGACCGACTGGCGGGCGGTGCGGCGGCTGATGTATTCGCTTCGGCCAACACCGAGCATCCGCAGGCGCTGGTGGCGGCCGGGCGTGCCTACGATGCCCGGCCCTTCGCTAAGAACCGCATGTGCGCCTTGGTCCAGGGCGGCGTGCAGGTCGATCCCGGCAGTCTACTCGACGTACTACTGTTACCGGCTCTCCGACTGGCTACTTCGACGCCCCGTTCCGACCCCTCTGGCGATTACGCGTGGCGTCTGTTCGAACGTGCCGAGAAACTCAGGCCCGGTGCTTTTGCGACGCTCAGCGGCAAAGCCAATCAACTGGTGGGCGGGCCGCAGTCGGCCGCCACACCCGCCGGCCGCAGCGCCTATGGTTACTGGATGGAGCAAAAGGCGGCAGACGTGTTCCTCACGTATTGCACCAACGCGGTTCAGGCGATGCGCGAGGTGGCGGGCTTGCGGGTGATCGAGGTGCCGCCGCTGCTGGCCGTCGAGGCAGTGTACGGGGTCGCCCTGATGCAGGATGCGAACGCCGGCGGGAAGGCGTTTCGCGATTTCCTTTTGTCGCCCGCCGGCCAGGCGATTCTGGCCGCGCAGGGCTTTTCCGGGATTCAGTAGGACGGGCCTGCCGATGTGCTTCTTGCGAATTCCGGCGCTGTTTGGCATGAGCTTTTTGATCCTTGCCGCCAATGCCATCCAGGCGCAGGAGGTGGTTCTGCGCGTCGAAGGACTGGAACCGCAGACGCGGGTGCTCAATTTGGGGCAATTGCTGGCATTGCGTCACCAGCGGGTGCAGGAATCGCGCACGCTTGGCATAGCCGGCGCGCGTACCGAGAACGTGGTGACCGGCAGCATGACCGGTGTGCTGCTCGCCGATGTGCTCAAGGCGGCCGGCTTTGAGAAACTCGACCGGCACGCGCAACGCGCAAGCGCGATCGTCGCAATCGCCGATGACGGATATCAGGCGGCATTTTCCTGGGCTGAAGTATTCCTGAACGAGTCCGGTACCGGCATGCTGGTGCTGTGGGAGCGCGATGGTTTGACGCTGAAGGCGGCGGAAGGGCCGCTTGCTCTGATCGCGCTCAAGGACGCCCGGCCCGGCCCGCGGCATGTCAAGCGCCTGGTGGCCTTGCGCATTGTGACGGGCGGGCGATAGGCGGCGGCGGGAGCTTGCCGATCGGCAAGACGTACTAGCGGCGCCTTGAACACGGCGGGCACAGGCCGGCGGCAGGCGAAAGGCGTTGCCGGCAAGCAGGTTGCGAGTGCAGCCTGAGCGGCTTCTGGTCTTGCCAACCATAGCTTCGATGTCCGCGCGCGACGGACCGTAGTCGTTCACGCCGGCGGCGAAAGCCGCTGAATCGGTTAATCTTCCGCCCCTGTCCGTTGTGAACCGGCCAAACGCCCCCATTTCGCGCATACCCGTGCCAGCGCGGCGCAGGTTGATAGCTTGCCGTCGCCGGCCCGGCAATTGTGCTGCGGACGCGCGGCACCTGGCCTTGCCAATCGCCCAAAGACTCAGGAACTCAATGAAAGACTACTATCGGATCATAGGATTGGCGCCCACCGCAAGCTTGGCCGAAATCAAGGCGGCCTACCGCAAGCGCGCGTCGGCACTGCATCCGGACCGCAATCCATCTGCGGCGGCGCATGCGGATTTCCAGGCGCTGCAGGAAGCTTATGAAGTGCTGGCGGATACGGCTAAACGGCTGGCCTACGACGACAACCGGCGCCGCAGCCTGATCGAGAACCCGATCGAAACCGCGCGCGAGATATGGAGCGCCTACCTGAAGGGTGTACTGGCATGAAACTCTCTGCGTTTTTCAACGATCTGTCGTCCACCTACGCCTATGAAATCGAGGACCTTACCTACGATTCGGGCGGCGAAGACGTGCTCAAGGCGCGCCTCAAGGTCAAGCGCGACCAGTTCGAGGGCCTGTTGCCGATGTGCGAGACCGATCCGGTGATGGTCGCGCCGGCGTTTCACAATGGATTCCGCTTCAGCAACAAGGAAGTGCTCGAACAATTGGTGGCGGCGCAGCCCGGCGACTTTCCGACCTGGGCGGAAGTGGCTGCAACGCTGGAAATGGAGCCCTGGGCCGAGAAATTGGCCGAGCGCGCGCTGCAGAATCCGGAGGGCGAGCAGTTTCTTCTTATCGCCGTCGCGCTCGAGTATCTGATGTTCAGGCTCGGTGCCTCAGTGGCCAGCGGCGCCGAAGATCGCGCTGAAGATGAAGACGATGGCGATGACGGCGACCCGGATCTGGGCGAAGCCGGCGAAGACTGGCTGGGCGAGCAGGGCTTCGACCGGCGCGGCTAGTCGTAAGGGAAACACTGAATAAGTCCGTAGGTTCAGAAGGGCACTTCTGCGACCGACTGAATGCGAAAGAGCTTGCGTTCGATAGCCTGCATTCGAGGGACTTGTTCAGCGTTTTTGGTACAAGGGTTACAAGGACAGGTCATGGCACAACACCCCGCAATTCTCAAGGCCTCCGCGCTGATCCACGCCGGCGACATCGTCGCGGCAGAGTCGGCTTTGAGCGATCTGGTCGAAACCGAAGGCGATCATGCCTTGGTCGCGGTACTGGACGAACTGCCGCCCAAGGACCTGCTGGCGATCATGCGCGAGTACGATTCCTCCAAGCCCTCGGTGATCAACCTTCTGGTAACGCCGAAGCAATTCGCCGATGCGGTGATCATGGAGCGCATGTATGGCGAGCCCAATCGCGACCGTCTGCGCTCGATGATCAATTCGGTGATCTATCGCGAGGAGATCGAGCCGGACGACTTCATCGCCGCTTTGGTGGAAAAGGATCTCGGTCTGGAAGTGCTGGCCGATTATCTGGACGACCGTTTCGACGAGTTGTCGATCTTCAAGACCTTCGGCAGCTTCGTGCCCGGTGAAGAGGAGCGCACGCCGAAGGACGAGGAAGAAGACACCGTGCGTGAGGACCATTTCGAATTGCCGCGTGGTGGAGTAGGCCTGGATGAAGTGAGCGATTCGGACTGGATGGAACTCACCTGGCGCCTGGCGCACCACCATCCGGATGAGTTTTTCCATGTGTTCCAGATTCTCGCGGCCCGCAATCGCGTCGTCGAGGCGCCGCCGGTCAAGACCGAAGAGGCTGAGGGCGAAGGCATCAGTACCGGCGGCGTCACCGGTCGCGGCCCGGCCGAGGAGTCGGCACTGTGAGCGCCACCCTGCCGCTGAGTGCTGCCTCGCAGGCGCTGGCCGCGTATGACGATCGCCCGTATTTCGCACGCGCTCTCGACTACGGCCTGGCCAACGGCATCATCGATTCCGAGAAGCTCGATGCCATGCGCTCCGACGGCGCCAAGGGCGTGGTGCAGATCGCCGATTTTTTCGGTACCGCGCACTTGCGCACCGATCTCGACGATGCGGTCAAGCGCATGGTCTACCTGGCCAGCCTCTACCTGGAACACATTTCCGACGGAGTTCTGGTGCGCGCCGCACGCTCGCTGCAGGAACATACGTTTCTGTCGCATTCGCGCGGCGGCTCGGAGATGTTGAAGAAACTGTTCGCGATGCCGACCGATTCGCTGATCCAGGATCCGCCGGAACCGGAGGGCGTCAAGGAATTCCTGCGCGCGCGCACCCTCCCCGATCAATGGACGGTCGAGCAGTATCGCGCGCGCCTGGCCGAGCGTGCCGCCTGCCAGGCCGAGATCGAGGCCGCCCTGTGGTTCGCCGAGGTGATGGAACTGCCGTTTGAGACGCTCAGTGGCGAATCCGCCGAGAGCGTTCTCGACGCCTGCCTCATGACCCGCATCGCCGGCCGCACCGAAGGCGGCTTGCTCGATGCGCGCGAGCTCAAAGCCTTTCTCACCGCGTTTCGCCGCGCCAAGAAAAAATCACCGGTCCGGCAAGACCTGATCGACGATGTGCCGGAGCAGCACCGCGCGGTCGTCGAGCGCCACCTGAAGAAGATGGTGGCCAAGGACCTGCCGCGCATCATCGACATGAAAGTCGCCTTCAATGACCTGGTGCGCGAGTACCACGATCGCTTCCATGCGTTTTCGCTGCAACTGGAGGTCAGCGACTACGACACCATGGTCACCGATGAGTGGCGCAAGGTCACCAAAGGCAAGACCGACACCGATTCGATGAACACCATTTTCCTGTGCCTGGTGGCGGGCAAGGCGCCCAAGCCGGAGATCAGCGCGACCGAGGCGAAAGCGGCGATGCGCGCGATTCGCAAGGATGGCGCGGCCGCGAAAAGCGTGCCCGACTTCATCGGCCGTTGCGCGCCGCACCAGATGATCGACGGCCTGATTGCCCTGTGGGAGGATGAGTTCTATCCGGAGGTGATCGAGCAGTTGATCATCGGTGACACCGGCGACGCGCCGGAAGCGATGCTGCGCCTTCTGGCCCAGCATTGCCACATCAAGGTAGCCGCACCTAAACGCTGATCGCCGATTGGATGCCTGCGGCGCGGCGGCTACCGAGCGGCTAAAAAGGCCGTGATCGTGTCCCAGTAGCCGGCCTCGCCATCGATGCTGTTGTGGTCGGCGCGTGCGATCAACTGCCATTGCTTGGGCCCGCGCCAGGCGTCGAACAGGCGCTTGGCATGCACCGGCGGAATCAGTGTGTCGCGGCCTGCCACCAGCGCCAGCATCGGCGTATCGATGGCTTGTGCGCGCGCGTGTGAATCGAAGGGGTGGCGCAGCAGCCAGGCAACCGGCACGAAGCGGTACAGGTTCTGGGCCACCGCGGTAAGGCTGTCGAAGGGAGTCACCAGCACCACGCCGGCCAGTTTGCGCGCCGCCGCAAGGTGCACCGCGGCGCCACTGCCCAGGCTGCGGCCGATCACCACCACGCGCGCGGCTTCAACATCGCTGCGCGCCACCGCCCAATCGTGAATCGCCAAGGCGTCGGCCGCGATCGCGGTTTCACCGGGGCGGCCGGGGTTGCCGCCATAGCCGCGATAGTTGACCGCCAGCAAGGCCCAGCCGGGGAAACGCGCCGACATTTCGGCCATCCACGAAACCTCTTCGGCATTGCCGCCGAAGTAGATCAAGAGCGGCAAGCGGGCGTTCGCCGACGCGGGGCGGGCCAGCCAGCCGCCAAGGGCAAGGCCATTACCAACCGGCACCGCGACCGTCTCTACCGTGCGGCCGACCGACCGCGGCATGGTGGCTGGCGCATCCGGTGGGTGAAAGATCAGGCTGTCCTGCATCGTCCACAACAGGAGCGGCAAGCCCAGCGCGACACCGACCGCGATTGTCAGCACGCTCTTGGTCGCGCGCCACAGTGCGGCAGGCAACTCCATCGCACTTCAGTTCCTGTGTTTCTATTCGGCCGGCAAGAAGCCTTCGATCGAGAAGTAGCGCTCGCCGGTATCGTAGTTGAAGCCCAGCACGGTGCTGCCGGGTGCGATATCCGGCAGCTTCTGCGCAATCGCGGCCAAGGTGGCGCCGGACGAAATGCCGACCAGCATGCCTTCCTCGCGCGCCGAGCGACGCGCATAGTCGCGCGCCGCCTCGGCCTCGACCTGGATCACGCCGTCGAGCAACGCGGTGTGCAGGTTGGTCGGCACGAAGCCGGCGCCGATGCCCTGGATCGGGTGCGGCGCCGGCGCGCCGCCGGAGATTACCGGGGAAGCGGACGGCTCGACCGCGAACACCTTCAGCTGCGGCCAGATTCTCTTCAACACCTGCGCGCAGCCGGTCAAATGGCCGCCGGTGCCGACACCGGTGATCAGAACGTCGACCCCTTGCGGAAAGTCCGCCAGGATCTCGCGTGCGGTGGTGCGCGCATGTACTTCGATATTGGCGGCGTTTTCGAATTGCTGCGGTATCCACGCGCCCGGCGTTGCGGCAATCAACTCGGTGGCGCGGGCAATCGCGCCCTTCATGCCGTTGGCGCGCGGGGTCAATTCGAACTTGGCGCCGTAGGCCAGCATCAGGCGGCGGCGCTCGATCGACATGCTGTCGGGCATCACCAGCACCAGCCTGTAACCCTTGACCGCCGCCACCATCGCAAGACCTACACCGGTATTGCCCGAGGTCGGCTCGATGATGGTGCCGCCGGGCTTCAACTTGCCGGTCGCTTCCGCATCCTCGACCATCGAAAGCGCGATGCGGTCCTTGATCGAGCCGCCCGGATTGCTGCGCTCGGATTTGATCCACACATGGTGGGTTGCGCCGAACAGGCGGTTGACGCGGACATGCGGGGTGTTGCCGATGGTCTCGAGAATGCTGGCGGCTTTCATTTGGTTCTCCGGAAACGGGTTTTTATCGTCTTGTGGAAGTGCGGGTGTGGCGATTGTGCGCCAGCCGGCGACCACACGCAAATAGCCGCGGGGAATGAGCAGATTCCCGGAGCTGAACCGGGGGCCCCCCGCTTGCCCCGCTTCAAGCGATGCGCGCCCGCGCTGGACCGGGACTTGCTTGATCTTTCGCAAACCCCGCGCATGGCGTGGGTTTAATCTGTTTCCCCATCATCGATGATTGGAGGTTTTTTCATGGCGACTTCAATTCGCAAGGGGCGCGCCCCGAAGAGCGCAACGATCACAACGCCGCAAACCGCGATCGCGGCCGCGCCGGCCAAGCCGCGGGCTGTGGCCAAGGTAGCCAGGACTGCGACACCCAAGAAGTCAGAGGCACCGGTATCCGGGGCAGTCGCGGCGCCGGCACCAACCAAAAGCCCGCGCAAGCGGCCGGCAGTCGCAGCCAAAAACACGCCCGCGCCCAAGCGTGTCGCCCGTTCTTCGCCTGATCTGGTCATCAGTTCCGAGACGCGCGAGGCGATGATTGCCGAAGCGGCCTACTTCATTGCTCAGGCCCGCAGCTTCGCGCCCGGAGATGCGGCGCAGGATTGGCTGGTCGCGGAAGCCGAAATCGACGCCTTGCTGCTGGCGAGGGCGCATTAAGCGGGTCGGCGTCGTGCCGCATGGGCCGGACGGTCGCCCCTGCGGCGTCGGCGTTGCGCGATCCGTGTCTCACTTCTTGAGTCTTGCCCATGCCCAAGAATAAAACGGTCGATCCGGCGCGCGCGGAATCGCGCGCAGTGCTGGCGCGGCGAGCATCAAAGCGCATCGAGAAGCTGCGGCGTGCGGCTCTGGCGCTCGAAATAAGCCATGCGCCGGCACTGGAAGCCACCGCACCGGCAATGGCCAAAAGCGCCCGCAACCTGGTGCACTATCTGGCGGTGCGTGCCCACGACATCCGCGGCTTGCAGGCGGATCTGGGGCGCCTGGGCTTGAGTTCCCTGGGGCGCATGGAGGCACATGCCATGGCCTCGCTCAACAGCGTGCTGGAAATGTTGCGCCTGATTCGCGGCCTGGGCGTGCCTGTGGAACTGCGCGCGCCGACCGCGGTCGGCATGGACAGCGGCGACTCCATGCTGGCGAGGCATGCCGACGCGATCCTGGGCCCGGCGCCGCATGAGCGCAAGACCCGGGTCATGGTCACGATGCCCGGTGAAGCGGCGGACGATCCGGCCCTGATCCGCGATCTTCTGGCTGGCGGCATGCAGATCATGCGCATCAACTGCGCGCATGACAGCCCGGAGGTCTGGGCGCGCATGCTGCGGCACCTGCGGCGCGCCGAAAAGCACCTCGGATGCAAGTGCCGGGTGTCGTTCGACCTGGCCGGGCCGAAGCTGCGCACCGGCCCGGTGGAGTCAGGCATCGGGGTGGTCAAGTGGCGCCCGCGCAAGGACGTGCTGGGCCGGGTGGTGGCGCCGGCGATGGTACGGTTGACGAGCGTGGCCGCGATCGAGGTGCCGGGCGTATGCTCGATTCCGGTGCAGGGCAATCTGTGCGCGCAGGCGCGCGTCGGCGACGTGGTGCAACTGGTCGATGCGCGCAGCCGGCGGCGGCGCTTGCAGGTGGTCGAGGTTTCCGCCACTGCGTGTGTCTGTCGCGCCGATCGAACCGCTTACGTGACACCCGGGATCGAGTTGCTGTTGCAAAGGGGCAAGCAGGAAGTGGCACGCGCGCTGATCGGCGACCTGCCGCCATGCCCGCAGCGCATCCTGCTCAAACCCGGCGACCGGCTAGCGGTAGTCGGCGGCGAGGAACCTGGCCGCCCGGCGCGCTTGGATGCGGCCGGCAGGCTGCTGGCGCCCGCGCTGATCGGTTGCACGCTGCCCGAGGTGTTCACTCGCGTCAAGCCGGGCGAGCGGGTATTCTTCGACGATGGCCGCATCGGCGGGGTGATCCGCGAAGTCGGTCGCGGCCGCATGGGCGTCGAGATCGTCAGTGCGATCGGCGGTGCGGCATGGTTGGGCGGCGAAAAGGGTATCAACCTGCCTGACACCGACCTGAAGCTGCCGGCGCTGACCGCGAAAGACAGGGAAGACCTGGATTTCGTGGCGCGTCATGCGGACATGGTGGCGCTGTCGTTCGTGCAGCGCGCGAGCGACGTCGAAGACCTGATCGCGGAGTTGCGCCAGCGCCACGCGCTGCAACTGGGGATCGTGCTCAAGATCGAGACGCAGCGGGCGTTCAGCCACTTTCCGAGCCTGCTGCTGGCCGCCATGCGCCACCCGCTGGTGGCGGTGATGGTGGCGCGCGGCGACCTCGGGGTCGAAGTCGGCTTCGAACGCATGTCGGAGGTGCAGGAGGAAATCCTCTGGCTATGCGAAGCCGCCCATGTGCCGGTGATCTGGGCCACCCAGGTGCTGGAATCGCTGGCCAAGGGCGGCATGTCCTCGCGCGGCGAGGTCACCGATGCCGCCATGGCCGGCCGCGCCGAATGCGTGATGCTCAACAAGGGGCCGTTCATCCGCGAGACGCTGGCTTTCCTGGGCGCGGTGCTGCACCGCATGCAGGCGCACCAGACCAAGAAGACCGCGACCCTGCGCCGGCTGGGCGTGTCGCGCATGGAACACTGATGGCAGTCGTCGCCAGCGCGCCAGCGCCGGGGCCTGGCGCCGGGCGCCGGGCTAAGCGGTGTCGGATCCGCTGGCACCGCCCTTTGGTCCAAGGGCGAAGCCGAGCAGAATCGCGATCACCTTCAAGCAAAGCCAAAGTCGAAAGCGCCGGTGACCGGTGGCTGCCAAGCCTGCGGGGACCCCGGCAAATCCGAGCAGAGCGATTGCCGACATGTAAGCCTGGCAGATCGCGCGATCGGAACTCAGGCGATAGCCTGCATCTTGTTGGCGAAGTCGCGCCCCGAAGTCGGGGGCGGGAGCGGTTTTCCGTCACGGCGGTAGAGCGCGACAGCATCCTCGACGATCTGGCACAGCTGGTCGAAAACGGCCAGCTCATCGGAGCCGTGACAACCGCCATAGATCAACCCCGGTGCGCTGCCAACATAGCATTGGTCATCTTCGGACCACTCGACAATCTTGGCGTACAGCGCACTTTCTTTCATGACTTCGACTCCTCGACTGCGAGTTTCACGGCCTGAATCTGGTATCGCTTGGCATCGTCGCCGGGTGCGCCGGAGATCGTGACCGGCCTGGCTAACCGGGGATGAACAAAATTCCGCTGGCTGCCCTTGCCGCCCCTGTCCAGGAACCCCGCACGCTTCAACTCTGCGACAAGTTCTCTGACTTTTGGGGGCACCAAGTAGATCCACGTTGCCGATCGATGAACACTGTAGCAAATTCCCGACAAGAGTTCACTTGGTGCACGAAAGACGGCATTGACCGATTGGGTGCTTATCTGTCAGCCGCCGCACGGCCCTCGCGAGCGCTTCGCCGGGGTCCGGGAGGAAATCCTCTGGCTATGCGAAGCCGCCCATGTGCCGGTGATCCGGGCCACCCGGGTGCTGGAATCGCCGGCCAAGGGCGGCATGTCCTCGCGCGGCGAGGTCACCGATGCCGCCATGGCCGGTCGCGCCGAATGCGTGATGCTCAACAAGGGGCCCTTCATCCGCGAGACGCGGGCTTTCCTGGGCGCGGTGCTGCACCGCATGCAGGCGCACCAGACCAGGAAGACCGCGACCCTGCGCCGGCTGGGCGTGTCGCGCATGGAACACTGATGGCAGTCGTCGCCAGCGCGCCAGCGCCGGGGCCTGGCGTCGGGCTAAGCGGTGCCGGATCCGCTGGCACCGCCCTTTGGTCCAAGGGCGAAGCCCAGCAGAATCGCGATCACCGCAAGCACTGCAAGAGCGGATGCCGCCAGCGACCAATGGATACCTATCAGGCTGCCCAGCAGGCCCACTGTCACGCCGGAAAATGCACGCAAGCCAAGTGCCGACATGGTGAAGAGCCCGATCACACGGCCGCGCATGTCCGGCGGCGCATTGATCTGCACCAGGGTTTGGGTCATGGCGTTGAAAGAGAGTTCGAGGAAGCCGGCGGCGAACAGCAGCATAAGCGCAAGCGGATACCAGCGCGTCAGCGCGAAGCCCGCCAGTGCGGCACACCAGAGCATGGCCAGCAGCATGGCCCTGCGCGGATGCGGTTTCAGCCAGCCCGCGCCTTCGAGCAGGAAGCCGGCCAGGAGGGCGCCGGCGGCATCTGCCGCCAGCAGCATGCTGTAGGACATGCCAGGGTCGCCATGCCCCAAGTCGCTGGCGAAGCCCGGCATCTGTGCATGGTATGCGCCACCGACAAAAAACGAGGCGCCGCCCGCCAGAAGAATCATCGAGACAATGACGCGGTTGCCTGCGATGTCGCGCAGGGTCTGCACGATGTCGGCAAATCCGCGCACCGCGCGCGGCGGGATGGGTTGACCGGTGCGGAAGCGCGGGCCGTAGGGCGCGGCGATCAGCCACACCACCAGGGGCAGGTAGAACACGGTGTTGAGCATGATGCCGGGCGCCGCGCCGAACAGGAGCAGGATCACGCCGCCCACACCGGGGCCGGCCAGCATGCCAACCCAGCGTGCGGTGGCGTTGAGGCGCACGGCGCTGGGCAGCTGCGCCGGGCCGACGATGTCGTGCAGCAGCAACTGGCTGGCAGGTTGCCATATCACGCCGGCCAGGCCATGCAGGGTCAACAGCACCATCGCGTGCCAGATTTCGAGGGTGTCGGTGGCGATCAACCAGCCCCAGCCGAGCGAGGCTGCGATGAACATGCCCATGCCGATCTGGATCAGCCGGCGCGGGTCGAAGCGATCAGCCAGGGCGCCTGACAGTACCGAGAAAAACAGGAAAGGCAGCCAGTGCGAGACCACCGCGAAGCCGGCCAAGGCTGGCGACTTGAACTTCTGGTACATGATCCAGTAGCTGATCACGTGCTCGATGTTGTCGGCCATCATCGCCAGCGCATAGGTGCCGAAATGCACGCGATAGCCCGGATGGCGCAGGGCGGCGAAGGATTGGGTCTGGGTGGTCAAGGCAGGGGCGCCTACGCGCAGCAGCGGTGGCTTGAGGGCATGACGGCGTGTCGATTGTCGCACGGCGTTCGCGTCAAGTTGCGGGAATTGAGGCAGGCTTGCCGCGTCGGCTGTGCGAGGCTGCATCCAGTCGGGTGTATCGAATGGGTTGAGCGAGCAATTTGCAAACCGATTGAGTACAGCCGGACCCCTACAGGCTTTTGGTGCCTGGTGGCACAACGGTTAGCATGCTGCCTGTGACGACACTCAGCTTCGCCCCTCTTCTGTCGTGTGGCCGCTCATGAAAGCGCTGCCCTGGGCCGCGGCCATGGTCGTTTTGCTGGCGCTGATCGCACTTGCTTTCTCGATCGGCAGCTTCGCGGTGGCACCTGCGGACGTGCTCGCAATCCTCTGGTCGTCGATCTCTGGCGGCGCGCACAGCGCGCCGCCCAACGCCGAAGTGGTGGTGCTTTCGATTCGCGGCCCACGCATACTTGCCGCCTTGTTGATCGGCGCCGCCCTGGCCGGGGCCGGCAGTGCGTATCAGTCGGTATTCCGCAATCCGCTGGTGGCGCCGGACATTCTTGGCGTGTCGACCGGTGCCGCCCTGGGCGCGCTGTTTGGCATCTGGTTTTCACTCGATCCCTGGTCTGTCCAGTTGCTGGCTTTCGCCGGCGGCCTCACCGCGGTGGCGCTGGTGTATGCCCTGGCTGCTGCGTATCGGCAACATGATCCGCTGCTGCTGCTGGTGCT
>JBEIFV010000101.1:0-21695 GCA_040382235.1 Burkholderiales bacterium | reverse complement strand
TAAAGGAACGGATGAGCCTGGTACTGCACGGCGTCGCCGGCTCACGCGCGATCCGCTGCCTGTGGATGCTGGAGGAATTGGAACTGCCGTTCACCCACATACCGGTGGATTTTCGCGACCAGACGCGCGGGCCCGGGTTTCTGCGCGTCAATCCCAATGGCCGTATCCCGGTGCTCGAAGACGGCACGCTGGTGATATGGGAATCGATGGCCATCAACCTGCATCTGGCGCGCAGCGCGGGCGGCCCGCTGGCGCCTGCCGACCCGGCCGAGGACGCGCAGTGCCTGATGTGGAGTTTCTGGGCAGTCAATGAAATCGAGCGCGATTGCGTGGCCATCCTGCTGCATCGCGAGGCTTTGCCAGTAGCGCGGCGCAAGCCCGAAGCCGCACAGAAGGCTGCGGGCCGCCTGCGTGCACCGCTGGCAGTGCTCGAGGCGCATTTGGCGCAACATGGCTTTCTGGCAGCCACGCGTTTTACGGTGGCTGATCTCAACGTCGCGGCGATTCTGGCGTGGGCCCGGCCGGATATCGGTTTGCTCACCGGCTATCCAGCCATCCATGCATGGCTGGAGGCGGCGAAGCATCGCCCGGCATATTCGCGCGCATTGGCGCGCAGTTAGAACCGCGCTGCGGATGTCAAGATATTCAGTTCACGGCATACCGACGCCGTCGGCTTAATTCTCCGCGCCGTGGCAATGCTTGTACTTGCGCCCGCTGCCGCAAGGGCAGGGTTCATTGCGCCCGGGCTTGGATGCGCCACGCAGCGGCTGCGCTGCGCTTGCCGGCACCACCCGCGGCTGCTCGCGCAAGGACAGCCAGTGGGCATGGATGCCGCGCAGCGCCGGCGCGACCGATTCAACGCAGGCCATGTGGCGCGCATCGGCATCCGGAAGAATCTCGATTTCCTCCTCGAGCCGCTTCCAGCCTTCCTCGGTGCCGTACAGGCGAATGGTGGCAAACCATTCGGGATGCGCCTCCATCAACGGCTGCCAGCCATTGCTGTCGAACCCCACACCCTTGAGAAAGCCGAAGCACCAGTCGTCGATCACCGGCACGCTGCCGCTCTCCGGGCTGCTTTCAGGAAACAGGGGCTGGAACTCCAGCGGCGTATGCGTCAAGTTGGCGGCGACTTCGTTGGCGAACCGCAGCACCAGATTGGCCACGCGCTTGGCGTCCTTGTCATTCCGGAATTCCGGCGCCTGCACTGCCTCTTCGTGATCCCACACCCAGGGCATCCATTCCGAGGGCGGTACCAGACGCGGCCCGGACAACACAGCACAAAGGAAGCCATCCAGCATGGAGATATCCATCGGCGCATCCAGCCCGGTATCGAGCAAAAACGCGTCAAGGTCTTCGATTTCCTGGTCCGAAAGCGGGGTGTCGAGGGTGGGTTTCATGGGTTGGCGTGCGTGGCGGGGCCGCTCCTGCCTGGCGGCAGGCGTAAATAATGCGTGTGGCAGGGCAGAACGCATGATCACACAAGATGCGCCGGACGCCCAGCCTGCCGGTGTGTGAGGGTCCCGGTTCGCGCTTCCCTGCCGCGCATGCTCAAAGTCGACGACCCGCAGCGGCGAGCCCCCCTGTGCCGCGTCCGTTAGTGCGACATGCTTTCTGTAAATTCGGTTTAAACGAGGTGGCGATTTTTGGCAGGCTGGAGTGACCAGTGCGCGAAATACCGGTAGACCTGCCAAAAATCGCGGCGCTGCCCAAGCGCCATGGAGTCGACGGCACCTATCGTCATGAGCCAGTGGCAGACACCCGCCGGTGGCCGTGAAGTCCTAGCCTGGCGCTGATGGGGTCGCGCCGCGTCGCACGCAGGCGACCGCCTTGAGTATCTGCGGCCAAAACACCACACCCTGCCGCACCACCCACGCCAATGCCGCACCGGCCGCAGTTGCGCGTATGCCGGTGGGCGCCGCCGCGGGCGCGGCCGGCGCGCGCCACGCGCGGGCCATGACGAAGCCCGCCAGGCCGGCAACCCCGGCTGCCACCATGAGCGTCGAGGGGCGCGTGAGGATGGCGTGTATCGCCGAGCGCGTGCGCCGCAAGCCGGCGCGCGTATCGCGCCTGCAGTCCGCCACCCGTGCTTCGGCGGCCGCGATGACCGCTGTTACCGCTGCGTGTTTCATCGGGCGATGCCCTCTGCGTCGACGCCCGCGATCTGCCGGCGCGTCGCCGGGAACCAAAGGCCGGTGCCCAGGCTGCTGGCGAGCCGCACCAGCACGAACCCGACCACCAGATTGAGCGCGGCGCCGGCGACAAGTGCGCCCGCGGCGTTGAGCCCGAGCGAAATCGCGCCCAGCATCAGCGCCGCGATGATGCCAAGCCAGGCGATGACCGCGCAGACAGCGGCGAAGGCGACGCATGCCGCCATGCCGATCAAAGACAGCCCGGCGCGCCGCGCTTCCAGCGCAGCCAGGGCCACGAACGCCGACACGGTCACGCGCATCGCATCGAAGGTCCCGGACAACTCGTCGAATGCGCCGCGCTGCGCCGGCGCGGCGCCGGGTGTCGCCACCGCGGCGTCGGCTGCGGGTTCGCCCGCAGGCGTGGCAGGCGTCACCGGCAGTTGGCTTAGCGCGGCTACCCAGGCGAGGAGGTCGGGTGAGGCCATCAGCGGATCACCCGGCTGAGGACGAAGCCGGCGGCCGCGGCGATGCACACTGCCTTGAACGGATGGGCGGACACGTAGGTGCAGGTATCGGCCAGCAACTTCTTCTGCATCGCCCCGAGGTCGCCGCCATGCGCCGCCAGCCAGTCGGCCAGCGGCGTGGCGGCCGACGCGGCGCCCTCGACCGCGCGGCGCGCCGTCGCGGCAGCCTCGGCAATCGTTCGGTCAAGGCCGGTTGCGGGGCCAGCCGCGGCACCGGCCATCGCGTCGACCGCCGCACGTGCATCGGATGCGGCCTGTGCCTTCATGGGCGCCTGCGCGGGTGCCGGCGGTTCAGTGATGCCGGCGGGCGGAAAGGTATGTGTGGCGATCGTCGGGTCCATCGAATGCTCCATCAAGGGTCGGCCGTGCGCTCATGCGATCGGCCGCGACGCCGGGCGGTATGCCTGGTGGCACTGCAACGCTCAGGTACTGCTGTAACGCAAATTGGCCTAAACCAGTCGTCGCGGGATTCAGTGTCGCGGCCGGTGCGCCGCGCTTCCGTGCGCCTGCGCACGCAATGCCGGGCAAATTCGAGATGGCCGGCAATTGAGTGCCTTGCAAGCGGGCCAGCCGGCAGGTCGACCGGCGAGAACGCTGCCTGGGGCGGCAGTTGGTCGGTGGTTCCCATGCTCGCGTGAAGTTGCTCGCTCTCCTTCTTCTCGGCCTGCATCAGGTGGCCGGGCCCCGCCGCGATGCCGCTCCAGCCGCGAAGCCAGACGCGGGCGCGTTGAAGTTCGGTCTTCCGCGTGCTTTGCTACGATCGATCTTTGTTCGCAAGGATGTCGCCATGGCCATCACATTGCAGTCTTTGGAAATCGAGCGGCTGGGAATGGAAGACCAACTCGCATTGCTCGACCAGTTGTGGGAAAGCATCACTTCAGCCGGCGTGTCGCCGTTGACGGACGCGCAGCGCGTGGAATTGGATCGCCGCCTGGCGGACCATGAAGCCAACCCGCATGATGTCGTCTCATGGGTCGAAGTGAAGCGTTCAATCGCGGAGCGAATCAAGCAGTGACCCTGACGGTCACGTTCGGGTCCGCGGCGCATAGCGAATTTGATGAGGCGGCACTGCAGTACGAATCGAAACGTGTGGGACTGGGTGCCGCTTGTGGGTTAGCATCCGTCGCATGGCACACATCATCCCCGACGGCTGGCAGGCGCTGCCGGCCAGCGGCAGTGCGCAGCGTGAACTGCAGACTCTGCATGGTCTGGCCGACGGTCTGCCGGACGGCTATACAGTGCTGCACGGCGTGCACTGGACGCGCGTGCATGAAGGCCACCAGGTATTCGGCGAAGTCGATTTCGTGGTGCTCGCTCCCTCCGGGCGGGTGCTTCTGATCGAGCAGAAATCCGGCTTTCTGGCCGAAGGCGAGCATGGCCTGGCCAAGACCTATGGCGACAGGACCAAGAGCGTGCCGGCGCAAATGGCGCGCACCGCCAGCGCCATCGACGGCCGCTTGCGCCAGTTCTGCAAGGGCGTGAAAACGCCGATCGAAACTCTGCTCTATTGCCCCGATTTCACCGTAAAGCAGCCGGGCAATGCCGGGCTCGATCCATCGCGCATTGTCGACGCGCCGCGCCGCGCGCACCTGTGCCGCAGCATCCAGGCGATCCTGCCGGCCGACGAACCGCCCTTTGCCACGCGCGCCGAAGCATTACGCTTTTTCGCCGGCATGCTCGATCTGGTGATCGATGTGAACGCCGTGGCAGGCCAGGCCGGCGCGCTCTACACCCGCTTGTCGGAGGGCCTGGCTACCTGGGCGCGACGTATCGATATCACCCCGCACCGCCTGCGCGTGACCGGCACCGCCGGCTCAGGCAAGACGCAACTGGCACTGGCGGTATTTCGCGATGCGCTGGAAGCCGGCCGCCGCCCGCTCTATGTCTGCTACAACCGGCCGCTGGCCGACCATATCGCGCTGCTCGTGCCGCCCGGCGGCGAGGTCGCCACCTATCACCAGCTGTGCGACCGCATCAGCCGCGCGCGCGGCCTGGCAACCGATTTCAGCCAGCCCGGCGCCTTCCGGGCGCTCGAAGAGAGTTTCGATGCCCACCTGCCGGCCGTGCCTGATTTTTTCGACGAACTGATCGTCGACGAAGGCCAGGATTTCGAGGCGCGCTGGGTGCCCAATCTCATGAAGCTGTTGCGCCCGGCGGGTCGTGTATGGTGGCTCGAAGATCCGATGCAAAACCTCTATGGTCGCGCACCGCTCGACCTGCCCGGCTGGGTCGGCCTGCGCTCGGATGTGAACTATCGCAGCCCGCGCGACATGCTGGCTTCGATCAACCGCCTGATTCCGCTGGCGCGGCCGATCGCGGCCGGCAGCCCCTTGAGCGGCTCCGAGGTCGAGATTCTCACCTACACCGACAGTGCCGATCTGCTGCGCCAGACCACGCGCGCCATCACCAACTGCATTGCCGCCGGCTTCAAGCGCGACATGATCGCGGTGGTGACCTATCGCGGCCGCGAAGGCTCGGCGCTGACTCCCTTCGATCGCATCGGCCCCTACACGCTCAAGGCCTACAGCGGGCGATATGACCTGCTGGGCAATCCGCTGCAAGGCACAGGCGACATCGCGATCGATTCGGTACACCGCTTCAAGGGGCGTTCGGCGCCCTGCGTGGTGTTCACCGAGATCGATGTCGCGCCCGGCACCGAGGGAATCGACGAAGCAGCCTGCCGCCGCCTGTTCGTCGGCACTACTCGCGCCACCATGAAGCTGGTGCTGGTGGTGTCGGAACGCGCCGCAAGGGTGCTCCTCGCAGACAACGCCGGGCTCTAAGGCTTAGCGCCGGACTCAGGCTCGGCGCGCACCCGCAGCGGGCTGTGCGCCCTCGCAGCTCACGCCGGCACCAGTGCCGGCGCCGCGTGCTCCTCAAACGCCGGCATCACTTCGCGCGCAAACATGCGCAAGGCCTGCGGGTCACCGCCGACATCGAGCATCAGCACATACTCCACGCCGGCCCGTTCCAGCTTCTTGAGGCGTTCGATGATTTCGTCCGGCGTGCCGATCAGGGCCGAGCGCTCGGTGCCGGCGCGCATGTCCGCATCGGTGGTCGGAATCGCCAGCGTGGTGCGGCCGCGCGGGTCATTGGTCAGGGCCGCCACATTGCGCAGGAACTGGGCGCGCTGCTGGTGCGCACGCTCACGCTGCGGCGCGTTCAGAGCCACGTGCAGGGCGCGCGTCAGGCCGACAGCCAGCGGGTCAAACACCGCGCCGCGCGCCGCCAGCGCCTCACGGTAGATGCGGATGCGCTCACCGGCGATCTCGGCATCGCAAAACTGGTCCAGCAGCAGGCGGAAGTCCTGGCTGGCGGCCCACTGGATGCCGCCGGGGCTGCCGGCCGCCATCCACATCGGCGGATGCGGCCGGGTCAAGGGCGTGGGTTCGATCACCACGTCCTCGAAATGCCAGCGCTTGCCGTGGTGCGAAAAGCGTCCGCGCGTGGTCCAGGCCTTCTTGATCACTTCGAGCGCTTCGGCGAAGCGCTCGTCGGCCTCCGCCGGTGGAATGCAGAAGCCGGCGAATTCGCTGAAGCGATAGCCCTTGCCGATGCCGAAATCGAAGCGCCCGTTCGACAGCAGGTCGAGCGTGGCCGCCTGCTCGGCCAGCAACACCGGGTTGTGCCAGGGCAGCACGGTCACCGCCGTGCCGAGGCGCATCACCGAGGTCTTGGCCGCCAGGTAGGTGAGCAGGCTGATCGATGCCGACACCTGGTTGAAGCCGGTGAAGTGGTGCTCCACCAGGAATACGCTGTGAAAGCCCAGTTGCTCGGCCTCCAGCACGTAATCGATGAAGGCGCGATATTGCTGCGGGCTGTCGCTGCCATCGCCCGCGCCGGCGACGGTGGCGCCGCCGAAAAGTCCGAATTTCATGAACTTGTGCTCCGTTTGATTGATTGTCTGGATTGGATCCGGGCATCGGCTGAATGCATCTCGGCGCCGCGCGCCCGCGCGGTCGCCGCGCGTGCAGCCGTTTCGCGCATCGATGCTGGCGCAATCGCGCGCCACGATTCTTCGACCACGGCAATCGAACGCAGGCCGCTCCAGCGCTCGGAAATCTTCTTCGACTCCGCCCACAAGACGTTCGCGATCTGCGCAACGCGTGCAGGCGGCATGCGCGCGACAACCGCTGTCACACACAGGGCTGCGATCGGTCGGCCGTCGAGATCCTGCACCGGCACCCCCACGCCGCACATGGTCGGATACGAAACGATCCGGTTCACGGCGTAATTGCGCTCGCGCGTCTCGTGCACCGCCTTCACCAACTTGGCCGGCGCGTAGAGATCCTGCCCGGCCAGGCGTGCCGCGTTGCGCTCAAGAATTTCCCGCACCTCCGCATCCGGCAGATACGCCAAGAGCGGCATGGAGAAGGCGCCGCCCCCCAAGGGCCAGCGATCGAGGATGGAGAGCATCTGCGTCTTCTCCGGGTAGGTGCCTTCAAGCATGCTCAGGCACAGGCCGTCGTAGCCGCTGCGAATCGCCAGATACACGGTGTCTTCGGTGAAATTGCGAATCCGCTCCATCGATTCGAGCGCGATACCGCGAATGTCGAAGCGCTCACCCATGCCCGCGGTGAGGGCGAACATGCCGAGTCCGAGCCGGTAGTTGCGCGACAGCCGATCCTGCTCGAGCAGCTTCTCGCTGCACAGCGCCTTGAGCCTGCGGTGCGCAGTCGGCTTCTCCAGGCCACTGGCATTGCCAACTTCGGTCAGCAAGGCGCCACGGCCGGCGAACCCTGCGACCAGGCGCAGCACCTCGGCGGCACGTCGGATGCCTTGCGCGCCGGCCGCTTTTTGCGGGGCTGCCGCGCGCGACTCTGAAGCCATGACCGCCAATTCCGTCTCCGAATTCAGGCGCGGGATTTCATTTGCGGTGAATCCCGGCAGCCTCTTCCAGCACCGCGCAGACCGCCGCCGTATCCTGCGCACCGCGACCGTTGTTGAGCGCCGAGAAATACTGCTGGGTCGCCACCCCGAAAAGCGGCATCGGGCAGCGCAGGTCGAAGGCGAATTCGCTGATGATGTCAAGATCCTTCATGTACATCTCGATGCGCGCGGTGGGGTTGTCATAGTCGGAATTGACCATCATCGGGCCGCGTACCTGCAGCATGCGCGACGTGCCCGCGCTGTCTTTCAGTACGTCGAGCACGGTTTGCAGATCCATCCCGGCACGGCCGGCCAGGGCGAATGTCTCGGCAGCTGCGACGTTATGGATATTGACCAGCACATTGGCCAGGTACTTCATCTTGCTGCCGTTGCCGAAGTCACCCAAGTAGTGCTGCAGGCGCGACATGCCTGAGAAAATGTCGCCCAAGCCATCGCAGGCGGCGCGATCGCCGCTGGCGAACACCACCAAGTCCTTGTTGGCCGCCTGTGCACCGGTGCCGCTCACCGGGCAGTCGACCATCGTCTTGCCGGCCGCCGCCAGCAGCGCGCGCATCTCCTCCTTGATGGTGAGGCGCATCGTGCTCATCTCCACCACCAGCGGATTGGCGCGCGCCGAGGCGATGCCGCCAGGGCCGCCGATCGCCGCCCGCAACGCCGCCTCGGTGGGGAGTGATGTGATCACCACGCGTGCCTTCTCGGCGACCTCTGCCGCGCTGGCAGCGACGCTGCCGCCCAATGCCTCGATCCGCCGCAGGGCATCCGCCGATATGTCATGCGCCAACACCGGAAAGCCTGCCTTGCGCAAATTTGTCGCAAAGGCGTTACCCATGATTCCCACACCGACGATTCCAACCAACTCTGTCCGCATTGCCTTGCCCTTTCGAGAATCCTGCGCATGACCCGCAGGGGTTCGCCTCATCGAATTGCGCCGATAGCTGACGTTGATGCGTGTAGAAGCACGAATTGTAGGCGTGAACGCGCGGCAAAAGCACCTTGTCATGCGGCAAACAATCCACCGCGCGGATTTTCTCACGTTCCTGGGCGTGTTGGCTTAGCGCCGTCGGGCAATCTCCAAACCATGACTGCCTCTCACTGAAGGCATCAGGCATTCGCTCATGCTTTTTTGCGTTAAGTGGGCAGGAGACGCAACTCCGAATCACCTAGACCTGCGCTCGCAATCGAGATTCATCTTCCATATTGCGGACTTTCTTGCCGCATGGCGAGATACGCTGCCGCCGGCATCGTCAACCACGGGGTGCCGTCGTTGCTGGTCGACAACGCGCTGGCGCAAACCTTCCTGCTGTTTCATCTGCCGAGGAAGAACGCCTCAAATCGCGCGTTTGTCGAAGTCTATGTCGACCAATCCTGCGTCAACCGCCGTTGAACCAGGCCCGCCGCAGGCTTGGCGAGTACCAGGCGGCTTGCCGGCTGTCTGCCGCAGGAACGACGGTTTTGCGCTCTTCGGCAATTGACGGATCGCGTATTCGGCGCGCGCCGCAGCCGAGCGGTCCGGGTAGGCGCGCGAACCGACCAGGCGCAGCGGCGGATTGGCGCGCGTATAACGTGCACCGCGCCCGGCCACGTGTTGCGCATAGCGGCGCTCGAGGTCATTGGTGATGCCGGCATAAAATGCGCCGTTGCGGCATTCGATCAGGTAAAGGTACCAGTGCGTATTCACACAAGGAGTATACGAAAGCGTCAATACCGCGCCGACGCAGAGGAGCAGGCGCGCGAATGAAATTGGCGAGCTTCGAAGTCGACGGCCGCGCCTCTTATGGCATGGTGGCGGGCGACGCGGTGTTTGATCTGGCACGCCGGCTCGGGCCGCGGTATCCGGACTTGCGCAGCGCGATCGCCGCCGGCGCCATCGACCCGGCAGGCGCGCCGCAAGGCGCGGCGGACTACCGGCTGACCAAGCTTAAGCTGCTGCCGCCGGTGCCGAACCCGCAAAAGATCATCTGCATCGGGCTCAACTATCGTGCGCATGCGGCCGAAGGCGGCTTCAAGGTGCCGGAATTCCCGTCCGTGTTCAGCCGTTTCGCCAGTACTCTGGTGGCCAGCGGCGCGCCGCTGGTCAAACCACGCAGCTCTGGTGACTTCGACTACGAAGGCGAACTGGCGATCATCATCGGCCGCGGCGGCCGCCACATCGGCGCCGCCGATGCACTCGGCCACGTGTTCGGCTACACCTGCTTCAATGACGGCTCGGTGCGCGACTACCAGTTCAAGCATTCAGTCACCGCGGGCAAGAATCATCCATGCACCGGCGGTCTCGGACCATGGATTGTGACCAGTGACGAAATTCCCGATCCATCCCGGCTGACCCTCATCACCCGGGTCAATGGTCGCGAGGTGCAGCGCAAGGGCACCGATGACATGATTTTCGACGTGCCGGCGATCATCGCCTACGTATCGGGCTGGACGCGGCTTTGCCCTGGCGACGTGATCGCCACCGGCACCCCGGAAGGTGTCGGATTCGCGCGCAAGCCGCCGCTGTGGCTTACAGCCGGCGACCGTGTCGAGGTCGACATTTCGGCCATTGGGGTGCTGGTCAATCCGGTGGTCGCCGAAGCGCAGGACGGCAGTTGACCCTTGCCTGCGGCACCGAATCTGGCCGGCGAAAAATTTTTTTGAGGCCCTGGCTACCGGAGGCGCGTAAAACGCGCTAGCCTTTGCACTGTGCAAAAAGGGACGATCCCCCGCCGCCGCCGGGCCGGGCATCGAATCTGATCAACGGCGCCGCAAGGCGCCCAACTTCCGGGAGACAAAAAATCATGGGCAAGCTGCGTCATATCGCGTTGTCGGTCGAGGATCCGTGGGCCACTGCCCAGTTCTACATGAATGCCTTCGGCATGAAAAAGGTCGGTGAGATCGATGCCTCATTCGTGCTCGGCGTCTATCTGAGCGACGGTGTGATCAACATGGCGATCCTCAAGTACAAGACTGACAAGGTTGCGGGCCCGCGCGGCAAGGACTTTGTCGGAATCCACCACATGGGCTTCTGGGTCGACGACATCGCTGCCGCCCAGGCGCAGTTGAGTGCCTGCGGCGCCACCTATTTCGCAGGCGAGGCCAAGGAAGACAATTCCTTCTACGAAATCAAGTACACCGATCCCGACGGCATCATCGTCGACATCACCACCAGCGGTTGGGGCGGCGCTTCGAAAGACGGCCGTGCCGAAGATGCTGCCCCGCAACTCGACAAACCCGAACTCAAGGCCGACCGCTCCCAGCTTAAACCTGCCGTCATCACCTGATCCTGCCGCAAGCGGACGGCGCCAACAGGAGTCTTCCAATGAACTTCGACAACCTGCGCTTCGGCGCCGGCCGCGCCGGCGACCGCGATGAACTGCGTAACCTGGTGCAGGGTGGCGGCAGCTACACCAGCGACATCGACCACGCGGGCCAGTTGCACGCCTGTTTTATCCGTTCGATCGAAGCGCACGCACATATCCGCGGCATCAACGCGGCGCGCGCGCTGGCCCTGCCGGGCGTGCATGCGGTGATCACCGGCCGCGACCTGCAGGCGGTGGGTATCGGCGTGATTCCGCCGCTGGCGATCTTCAATGGCCGCGACGGCAAGCCGATGTTCCAGGCCGGGATTCCGCCGCTCGCCTACGACACGGTTCACCATGTCGGCGAGGCGGTAGCGCTGGTGCTTGCCGACAGTCTGCAGGTCGCGATCGACGCTGCCGGCCTGGTGACGGTCGATCTCGATGCCCAGCCGGTCGCCAGCGACATTGCTGCCGCCTTGGCAGCCGGCGCACCCAGCGTCTGGCCGGCGCTGCCGGGCAATGTGGCGCTCGATTGGGAAGATGGCGATGCCGCGGCTTCAGAGGCCGCATTCGCCGCGGCATTTCATGTTGAAACGGTCGAACTGGATGATCCGCCACTGACCGCCTGCACGCTCGAGCCGCGCGCGGCGCTTGCGCAGTGGGACGCCGCCGAGGGACGCTACACCCTGATCGCCAGCACCCAGGGTGTGATGGTGGTGCGCAAACTGCTCGCTGAAAGCGTGTTCCGCATCGCGCAGGACAAAATGCGCGTGATCACCCCGGATGTCGGAGGCGGTTTCGGGGCCAAGGTGCAGGCCTATCCGGAATATGCGGCATTACTGTTTGCCGCCCGCGCGCTCGGGCGCCCGGTCAAGTGGACCGCCACCCGCACCGAGAGCTTTCTGGGCGACACCCGCGGCCGCGACTCGAAGCTCAAGGCAAGCATGGCGTTCGACCGCGAGGGCCGGATACTCGGCGTGCGCGCCGATGCGACAGTGGGCGTTGGCGCCTACACCACGGCCTATATCGGCATTGTGGCCACCAACAACACCAAGAACTGCCTGTCCTCGGTGTACCGGATTCCCTCGATCCATATGCGCTCGCGCGTGGTGTTCACCCATACCGCGCCGCTCGGGCCGTATCGCGGCGCCGGCCGCCCCGAGGCGATTTACCTTCTGGAACGGCTGCTCGATCGCGCCAGCGAAAAGTTCGCCGTCGACCGGGCCGAGATCCGCCGCCGCAACCTGATTCCGGCCGCCGCCATGCCCTACAGCGCGCCCAACGGCCAGGTGTACGACAGCGGCGAGTTCGCGGCGGTGCTGGAGAAGGCGCTGGAACTCGCCGACTGGAACGGCTTCGCCGCACGGCGCGCCACGGCCGCACGCGCGGGCCTGCTGCGCGGCATCGGCATTTGCTGCTTTCTGGAAGTCGCCGGCGGCATTCTCGAGGAGCCGGCGCGCCTGCAGTTTTCGGACGATGGCATGGTCAGCATTCATACCGGCGCGCAGGCGCTGGGCCAGGGTCATCTGGCGACCTACCCGCGCATGGTGGCGCGGCACCTCGGCATCGAGGTCGGCAAGATCCGCCTGGTGGCCGGCGACAGCGACCAGGCGCCGGGCATCGTCGCCACCGTGGCCTCGCGCTCGATGATGATGGTGGGCAGCGCCACCACCCTGGCTTGCGACGAGGCGATCCGCCGCGGCACCGTGATCGCCGCGCATTTGCTCGAGGCCGGGACCAACGACATTGCGTTCGCCAACGGTGAATTCCGCATCGTCGGCACCGACCGCAGCATCCCGATTCTCGACCTCACGCGCCGCCTGGGCGCGGCCGGTACGCTGCCCGCCGATATACCGTCGGAATTGAGCAACCTGGCGAAATTCACCTCACCTGCGATGAGCTTCCCGAACGGCTGCCACGTGTGCGAGGTGGAGATCGATCCTGACACCGGCAACACCCGCGTGGTCCGCTATGCGGCGGTCGATGACGTGGGCGTCATTCTCGACTTGGATATCGTCGAAGGCCAGATCATCGGTGGCGTCGCGCAGGGCCTGGGCCAGGTGCTGGGCGAGCAATTGCAGCATGACGCCAACGGCCAGTTGTTGAACGCCTCGTTCATGGATTACCCGATGCCACGTGCCGGTACCCTGCCGGCCATTCGGATCGCCCACCAGGTCGTCCCGTGCCGCACCAATCCGCTGGGCGTCAAGGGAGCCGGCGAGTCCGGTGTCACCGGGTCCCTGTCGGCGGCAACCAACGCGATTCTCCATGCGCTGTCCGCGCGCGGAGTCACGGCAATGGACCTGCCGTTCACGCCGGGGCGCGTATGGGCGGCGTTGCAGCAAGCTGGACGCGGGAAGGCCGCTTGAGAACACGCAAGGAAACAACGACTGGCCGGGCTGAATGTGCCGGACGGGAAAATTCAGGCGCCCGGCCGGCATACACGGCATGGCGGCACTGCGCCGCCGGCATCGCGCACGGAACCACGGTAGTGCCATGACCAATGACATCAGCCGCATCACGCGCGCCCTCGAATTCGCCTGCCGCAAGCATGTGCATCAACGACGCAAGGGTGAGCATGGCGAGCCCTATGTCAATCATCTTGCCGAAGTCGCGCACCTGGTGGCCGAGGCCACCGGCGGCGGCGATGCCAACCTGGTGATCGCCGCCCTGCTGCATGACTGCGTCGAAGACCAGGGCGTGACGCGCGCGGAAATCGCCGCCGTCTTCGGCGATGATGTCGCCGGACTCGTCATGGAGGTCACCGATGACAAGCAGATTCCGAAAGACCAGCGCAAGCTGGCGCAAGTGGAACACGCCGCGCGCATTTCAGCGCGCGCGGGTGCTCAAGATCGCCGACAAGACCGCCAACCTGCGCTCGATCCAGCACAGCCCGCCAGCCTGGCCGGCGGGCCGCAAGCGCCGCTATTTCGCCTGGGCCCAGGCGGTGGTCGCCGGGGCGCGCGGCATCAACCCGGCGATCGACGCCGCGTTCGATGCCGAAGTCGAGCATGCGATGGCGGCCGGCCTCGCCGAGCGCGGATTTGTGTGGCACGCGGGGCTGGAGACTGAAGGCGACGACTGATTGCCCGGGCGGCAAGCGGGGCTAGCGAGCGCAGCGATGCCGGCATGACGCGGGCCATCCTGTTTCTGGACTTCGACGGTGTCATGCTTTTGCTGCGGATCAACAGCCCTAAACCTCGCGATAAATTTTCGGCCGCTTGCGCACCACTTCAATCAGCGACCAGTCACCTTCGGCCACCACATGGCCCTCGGGCCAGTTTGGGCGCGCCTCCAGGCCGATCAGCGGCATCACCGCGGCGTTCTGCAGGTAGCGCGCGGTGGTGAGCAGCATGAACGTCTGGATGAACTCCGAGCGCTGCGCGCGCATCTCCTCGACGATCGTCATGGCGGCGGCGGCCGGCAACTGCGCGAACGGCGCGCCGTGTGCGGCTAGCGCGCGCGCCTCGATCTGCGCCAGGCCACCGGCAAACACTTGCATATCCTCAGGCGTCAGGCCGGCGCTGTCGGAATACAGCCCGAGGCTCTTGGCTGACGGCATGCGCCCGTCCCTTGATGCCGGGATCATCAGGTCCTGCAGCGCATCCAGCGTGGCGCGCTCGGTGGCGTCAAGGACAAGCTTGCCCGCGGAGGCCAATGCGCTTTCATTGCCACTCATGTGCATGGGCCCTAGTCGAAAAGATTGGCGAGATTGCGCTTCATCGTGTCTGCGATGTAGAGCGCCAGCGCCTGGATGGTGGAGGTCGGATTGACCCCGCCCGAGGTGACGAAGATGCTGCCGTCGATGATGAAAAGGTTTTTCACCTCGTGCGCCCGGCCGCGGGCGTCAACCACCGATGTCGCCGGATCGTCACCCATGCGCGCGGTGCCCATGTTGTGCCAACCCGCCACGCGCCACGGGGCCTCGGCATGCACGCTTGCCGCACCGGCGGCTTCGAGCACCTCGGTGGCGCGCGCCACCGCATGGTCCAGCATGCGCAGGCTGTTTTGCGAAAGGGTGTAGTCGATTTTCGGTGCAGGGATGCCGCTTGAATCCGCAAGGCTCGGGTCCAGGGTGACGCGGTTGTGCGCCTCGGGCAGGTCCTCGAGAATGACCACCATGCCCGCGCTATGACCGAACAGGCGGCCGAAGGCATCGTGAAAGCCCGCACCCCACGGAATCTGCCCGCTGGCCAGGCCGTTCATGGCGGTGACCAGCGCGCCGCGACCACGCACGATCTCCATCGTATAGCCGCGCACAAAGCCGCGCGCGGCATCGGTTTCGTAAAACTCCTGGCTCCAGATGCAGCACCCTGCCGGGCCGAAATGGCCGTCCATGCGCTCGGCGAAACTGCCCATCACCGCGGCATAGGGATGCAGCATCAGGTTGCGGCCGACCTGGTCACTGCCATTCGCCAGCCCGTTCGGAAAGCGTGCCGAGCGCGAGTTGAGCAAGAGGCGCGGCGTGCCGATGCCGTTGCAGGCCAGCACCACCACCTCGGCCGGCTGGAATTGCTCCACTCCATTTTCATCGTAATAGATCACGCCGTTGGCCATGCCGCTTGCATCAAGCGTGATTTCGCGTACCCGGCAGCGCGTGCGCAACTGCACGCCACGGCGCACCGCTTGCGGCCAGTAGGTCACGTCGGTACTGCCCTTGGCGCCCTGCGCGCAGCCGCTGGTGCACGGCCCCAGGTTGAGGCAACGGTCGCGCCCTTCGTAGGGCCGGGTGGCGATGGCGCTGTCCGAGGGCCACCAGTGCCAGCCCAGGCGGTTGAAGCCGCGCGCCAGGGTCTCACCTGATTTGCCCAGCGGCACCGGCGGCAACGCAAACTCGTGGGGCGGATAAGCGGGGTCGCCGGCCATGCCCGACACACCCATCATGCGGTCGTTCTCGGCGAAAAAGGGCTCTAGCGTCTGGTAGTCGAGCGGCCAATCGTCAGCCACGCCGTCGCACTGGCGCACCTTGAAGTCGCTCGGGTGAAAGCGCGGAAAATGTGCCGCGTAAAGCACGGTGCCGCCGCCGACACCGTTGAAGTTGGCGATCTGGATCGGCGAATCGCGGCCATTGACCGGGTAGTCGGTCGCACGGCCACGCACGTTCGGGTTGAAACTGAACTCGCGCTGGTGCCGCAACTCACCGTCGATGCCACTGCTCGGATAGTGCGAGGGGTTCATCCACTCGCCCTGCTCCAGGCACAGGATGCGCATGCGCGTATCAGCCATGCTCCAGGCGAACGCCGCGCCGGCGGCGCCAGCGCCGATGATGAGGATGTCGACCGGTTCTTGGGTCACGTCTTGGCTCTCCTGCCGGCGTTTCGATTGCACATATCGACCTGCCGCAATCAGCGGCGCGCGTGCGACTGCCGTCACCTTACACCAAGCACGCCCCCGCTTCGCGCGGGCCCAAAGGCGAACCGGCGCGTCCAATGCCGCCTGTGCGATCATCGTGCAGTGCTCAACCAACTCAGGATGTCGACATGAAAATCTACTATGCCTCCAACACCCGGGCCGTGCGCATCGTCTGGCTCTTCGAGGAACTCGGCCTGCCCTACGAGATCGAGCGTTTCAAGCTGGGCGACCCGGCCATGCGCGCCCCCGAATACCTGAAGGTCAACCCGATGGGCCGCGTGCCGACGCTTGTGGATGGCGACCTTACCATTTCAGAATCCGGCGCCATCGTGCAATATGTGCTGGCACGCTACGGCAACGGCCGCATGGTGCCGGCGCTATCCTCGCCGAATTTCGGCCCCTACCTGCAATGGCTGCACTATGCCGAAGGCATGATCATGCCGCCGGTCAACACCATCGTGGTCGAAACCATGCTCCTGCCACCCGAACGGCGCAACCAGGGCAACGCCGACCGCGCGCTGAAGCTGCTCACGCGCATGCTGGTTCCGGTGAACGCCCATCTGCAGGGGCGTGAGTTCCTGGCCGGCGAATTCAGCGGCGCCGACATCATGACCGGGCATGCCTGCACGGTGGCTACGCACCTTGGCGCGGATGTATCCGACAAGCCGCATCTGGCGGCATACATCGAGCGCATCAATGCGCGCCCGGCGCTCAAGCGGGCTTGGGCGACTTGAGAGTCGTTGCGAACGCGCTTGCAAACAAGCTTGACGATCCGCCGCTGCAAGCGGGGATCCTAAAGCCTGAACGGATCGACGATCGTCAAGCCTTCCACCCGCTGACCGTGTTGCAAATCTTCGCTTAGCAGTCGACTGCAGCCGGCTGCCAGCGCCGCCGCCACGATCAGCGAATCGTAAAAGCTGAAGCGATAACGCCCCTGAATATCCAGCGCCCGGTGGTACAGCGCCGGGCTGGATGGCACTTGCAGCAAGGGCAGCAACACAGTATCAAGGTACATGCGCGCCTGCTCGGCTTGCAGGACGACCCGGGCTTTGCGCAGCACCGTGTTCAGACATTCCTGCACCACCTGAAAACTGATGCAGGCATCGCCCGCCGCCAGGCCGTCGCGCACGATGCGCTCGGCTGTCGCCTGCTTGCGAGGGTCGCTGGCGTCGAGCTGGTAAATGAAAACGTTGGTGTCGATGAAGGCCTCAGCGCTCATTCATTTCTTCCCGCGTGAGCTTTTGCCCTACCACCACCGCTCCGCGCAGTTGCGCCATGACTTCGTCGTAGCGCTGCATGCGCTCGCGCGCGTGGGCGTACTCGGCCAGCCAGCGCCGGAACTGCTCATTCAGCGTTGAGTGCTCGGCGCGTGCGCGTTCTCGAGCTGCCTCAATAAGACTCTCTTCAGCACTTAAGGTGATGTTTTTCATGATTTAAGTCTGCGACTACACTGTAATAGTGTGCACTAATATAGCGTGACTATCAAATCCAAACGCAATGGGAGGCATGCAGTCTATCGCCCCGGAAACATCGCAAGCCCACATAGTGCACGCTAAAAAGGTCGCCGCTTGGGCGAGCGTGATTGCACGCCCGCCTGCTCGCACCTCCCCCGGGGAAGCGAAGAATTAAATATTTGTTGTTTTATTTCAAATGGTTAAAACATTTTTATAAAGTTAATTCGATATTAAATGCACCTCGGAAAAACGGCCCCCATTCTCAAAGCCCGGTCCGGTACTACACTTAGCGCCATGATCATGCGCCCGCACGACAACTGCCACTGGGTGGTCCCGCGCCGCCTCCTCGCGAGTGAATACCCCGGCGCCGCCGACAGGAAACGGGCACGCGAGCGTCTGACCGACATCGCAGCGGCTGGCGTACGCCAGTTTCTCGACCTCACCGAACCGCATGAACTGGCGCCCTATGTGCCACACCTGGCGCCGGTTTCGCGCAGGCTCGACCGGCCGCTGGCGCACGAACGCTGGCCGATTCGCGATGTTGACGTGCCGCACACATTTGGCTACGCCAACCAGATCCTCGACCGCATCGATGGCTTGCTGGCTGCCGCGGTGGTGCCCTATGTGCACTGCTGGGGTGGGGTTGGCCGCACCGGCACCATCGTCGGCTGCTGGCTGGTGCGACACGGGCACAGTGGTGAACAAGCGCTGGCTCAGCTTGGCGACTGGTGGGACACGGTTGCCAAGAACGATCGCCATCCGCGCTCGCCGGAAACCGACGCACAACGTCAATTCGTCCGCGACTGGGCACAACATGACCGGGTGCGCCGGGCGGCCGCGGCTGCACCATGAAACGCGAGCCGGGCACTGGTCGCGCCCTGGTGCACCTTACTCGACCTTGATGCCGGCGGCCCTGATCACCTCGGTCCAGCGCGCGGTCTCTCCTTGCATCATCTTGCCGTATTCGTCGCCGACCAGCAGGTTGGGTTCGGCACCCATGGCATGAATCCGCGCCAACAGGTCGGGGGTGGCCATCGCCGCCAGCACGCTTTTCGACAGCCATTCGTAGACCTCGCGCGGCGTCCCTCTGGGTACGGTGAAACCGACCCAGTTGTTGGATACAAACGGCACGCCCTGCTCTGAAGCGGTGGGAATCTGCGGCGCGGCGGCGGCCCGCCTGGCCGACGATACGGCCAGCGCCGTCATCTTGCCGCTCTTGACATGCGGCAGTCCGGTCGGCATGGCGGTCACCAGCAGGTCGACCTGGTCGCCCAGCAGGCCGACCACCGCATCGCCCATGCCCTTGTAAGGAATCTGCTGCATCGAGATGCCGGCGCTCCTGGCGAACAACTCGGTCACCAGGTGATTGACCCCGCCATTGCCCGAACTGCCGTAATTGATCCGGTTGGGATTGGCGCGGGCCTGCGTCACCAGGTCCTGCAGCGTCTTGATCCTGCCATCGCTCCTGACGGCCAGCACAAACGGCATTTGCGCGATCAGGAGGATCGGCGTCAGGTCGCTGTGCTCGAAATTGAGCTTGGCCCCGAAGATCCCCGGCAACATGGTGTAGGTGGCGTCGGTGGCCATGATGGTGTAGCCGTCAGGCGCGGCCTTGGCACCCGCCTCGTAGCCGATGCGCCCGCCGGCGCCGGCGCGGTTTTCGACCACGAACGACTTGCCGGTCTGCTCGGTGATCTTCAGCGACACTTGTCGCGCCACGTTGTCGGAAACCCCGCCGGCCACGAAGGGCACCATGATCCTGATCGGCTTGTCGGGATACTGCGCCTGCGCCACGCCGGAGACGGCCGCGACGATGGAAAGCATGACTGCCTTGATCTGGTTTCGCATGTCAGTTTTCTTCCTTGGTGTTGAAAGGCAACGAGCCTGCCGAAGCATTCCCGGATTCGGGCCGCAACCGGGATAGTAATATCAACCGGGCCATCGCCCACCGACGCACAGTTTCACGTGCGCCGCTGTTTCCGGCAAGACACTCCACGGCAAGGACTCAATACCGCATGTCAAAGCACACCATCGTTTTTCTCGACGACGACCATGTCATGCGCCTCGGCCGCTACGCCCTGGCGCGGCCACCGCAGATCGACGACGACTGGGTGCGCGCGTTTTTCGCCCCGGAGGCGGTCGATCCGCAGGTGGTGTACACCGCCGCCGAGGGCTTGCACCCTTGCGACGGCGTGACGCTCGCGGGGCTTGCAGCCACGGCGGAGGAAATCGACGCCGCCAAGCCCGACATCATCATCTTCCGCCGTGGCACGGTCGATGCAGCGCGCATCGCTGCCAGCCCGAACCTGCGTCTCATCCAGCGCCTCGGTGCACGCGCCGACGGCATCGACCTGGCAGCTGCGAGGAAGCGCGGCATCCACGTCTCCTGCCTGCCGCGCCTGACCCTGATCTATACCGCCGAGCACGGCATCATGCTGATGCTGGCCCTGGCCAAGCAGTTGCTGCGCGCCGATGCGCAGATGCGCGCCGGCCAGTGGGACCGTGGTCTGGTCAAGCCCACCGACGGTGTCGCCTACAACTGGACCGGCTTCACCGCGCTCTCCGGCCTGTATGGCAAGACGCTCGGCATCATCGGCCTGGGCGAAGTCGGCTCGATCATGGCCGGCATGGCGAAGGGCTTCGGCATGCGGGTGCTTTACAGCAACCGCAAGCGCCTGCCGGCGGCGCAGGAGGCGGATGCCGGGGTCCGCTACGCCGAGCGGGGCGAATTGTTGGCACAGTCCGACTTCGTCTCGGTCAACGCCGCCAATCTGCCGGCCAACCGCGGCATGATCGACCTGGCTACCTTCCGGGCCATGAAACCAGGGGCATTTTTCATCAACACCAGCCGCGGCAAGCTGGTCAACGAGGATGACCTCATCACCGCGCTCGGCAGCGGCCTGATCGCCGGCGCCGGTCTTGACGTGCATTGGGAGGAGCCGCGCATGCCCGCCGACCCCCTGTATCAACTGCCCAACGCCATCATGACCCCGCATTACGCGGGCGGGTCGCGCTTCGGGGTGCTCGATGAACTCAGGCAGGTCTTCGGCAATTGCCGCGCGGTGCTCGCAGGCCGCGCACCAAGCCACTGCGTCTGAGGGCGCTGCCGCGCGCGGCAGGCCTTCAGCGCATGGCGGGCGCGGCCGGCACATCGATCTTGTAGACGCGTGCGGCAGTGCCAAAAAACAGCGCCTGCCTTTCGTCCGTGCTCAAGTCGGCCGCCACCCGCTTGAAGGCATTCCACAGCACACCATAGCTGCAAGTGCCCTTGTCGACCGGAAAATTGCTCTCGAACATGCAGCGCCCCGGCCCGAATGCCGCGATGCATTCGAGCAAATACGGCCCCCAGGCCTGAGCCAGCGCTTGCGAGTGCGGCGGTTCCACGCGCTCCGCGAAATCGAAACCATACATGCGCATGCCCATGCCGCCCAGCTTGACCATCACGTTGTCGCAGGCGGCGAGCCGCTGCATCGACTGCCGCCACTGACCGAACACCGCTGCGCGCTGCCCGGCATAGGGCCCGATGCCGAGCGGCCCGCCCACATGATTGAGCACCAGCGTGGTGTCGGGAAATGCGCGCGCAAGATCGATCAGCTCATCGAGCTGGGTGTGATACATCCACGCATCGAAAGACAGCCCGCGCGGCGCCAGGCAGGCGAAGCCGCGCCTGAATTGCGCAGCCTGCAACAGGCCCGGCGGCGGATTCGCCAGCGACGCGCGAGCACGCGGGTCCGGGTGATACACGCTGGAATTGCGGATACCCTTGAAGCGCCCGGGTGCCACCTGCAGGTGGGCATCCAGCACCGCGCCGACCTCCGCCCCGAGCAGCAGGTCGGCGTGGCCGACGATCCCCGCCGCGATGCGACATGCACCATGGGCGCTGCTTGCACTGGCTTCGGCGATTTGACGGACGAACTCGGTTTCGCCCACGCAGGCCAGCGCCGCCGGCCCCGCCGTACGGTACATCGCACCGCATTCGACGAATACGCTGGCCAGCACGCGATGCCCGCACTGCAAGTCCGCCAGCAGGTCGCCCTCCAGGTAGCGGTGGTGCGGCCGGTCCCACAGGTG
>JBEIFV010000100.1:0-21884 GCA_040382235.1 Burkholderiales bacterium | reverse complement strand
GAGCGAAAATTGGCCCCAGCGAGGACAGTTTTTGCGGGATTCGAAGGCCCATAGCCCAGCTATGGGCCAAGAAGACGGTGAAAAATGGACCGCTGCGGCCGATTTGCAGCCGACGTTTCCTAAGTCCGACAGGCTGCTAGCCATTTCGCTTCTCCCAGTCTTTCAAGAATCCAACCGCCCGGTCGATATCTCTCCTCTGCGACTTCTTGTCGCCGCCGCAGATCAGCAACACAACCTGCTTGCCAACCTGCGCTTAATGGACACGGTATCCGGCCCCGAAATCAACTCGCAACTCGCCGATGCCGTCTCGCAAATACTTGCAATCCCCAAACAATCAAGCCTCGATGCGAGCGACACGCTTGATCACGGCGGTCTTCGCCACATGGTCACGCAAGCCGTCAAGCCAATCCTGGTAGAGATCGTTCCCGTTCTCGTCTAGGTAATGGATGGTTTCGACCATGCTCGTATCTTGGCTTATAAGCGAATACTTGCGGATCTGACGGCCTTGATCCATTCAGCCTCCACGAAAAGCGGGGCGATTCAGGATCGCTTGGACTTCATCCATCCGGGGGCAACCGACACGAACTCACCACTTTAGGCCGGCAAATGCCGCAACTGACGCGGCGGCGCATTGCCGGCGGCATGGCTGACCGCGCGTTTGGGTCCTGCTTCGGCGCGGCTGGCAGGCTGGAAGCCCAGGCGCCCTTCGCCACCGGTGCGTGCCGGTCGGCGACCAGGGTCACCGCGACATCCTGCGGCACCAACGCGCAAGCCGCTGTCGGGTACTCATTGCCTTCACCGATTTTCCGGTACTCGACGGCAGTCCATGTTCATGGCGCGGGCTTGTTCATGATGTTGCGACGCCCCGCCAAAGCTAAGCCGGCGCAAGAAACATCGCAACCGGCACAGTGCGTTTAACCGCGACCGACTTGCGCAGGCGCTTGATACGCTCAATCTCGTGCATGGTTTGTGCGGTAAACCAGGATTCACCGCAATGCGGACACGAAATCAGGGGAATGCCCTCGATCACGAGCAGATCCCGCCCTTCGCCAAAACTGCGCGTAACAGCACGCAGCGTCAGGCCAGTGCTGGCGCAATGCACGCAGGGTTCGTCAGAGCGCATAGACGGTGATGAAAACGAGCTTGCCGCCGTGACCAACTTTGACGATGGTTTCCGCGGCACTACCGGCAAGCGTGACACCTTGGATGACGCACTTGACTTCGCGCGTTTCAACGTCGCGCTGGCGCGCGGTGATGCTGCCGGTGAGGACGACGTTTTCGAGGTCGAGGATGGAGAGCTTGTCATCGTCAAGTTCATCAGAAGCGTGGGTGGCAACGACATAATTGAGCGAGCGCACCAGCGCACGAATTTGAGCAATTCCCGGACGCTACGTAAGAACAATCTACAGCGGTGAAGGAGTCAGTCTCATGTCATCGGGATGCTCGGGCTTCATCCAGCCGGGGCAACCGGCGCAAACTCACCGCTTTAGGCAGGCAAATGCCGCGACTGGCGCGGCGGCACATTGCCGGCGGCATGGCCGACCGCACGTTTGGGTCCTGCTTCGGCGCGGCTGGCAGGCTGGAAGCCCAGGCGCCCTTTGCCACCGGTGCGTGCATAGTCGGCAAGCAACGTCACCGAAACATCCTGCGTCGCCAGCGCGCAGGCCGCCGTCAAATATTCATGCACCAGTTCGAACAGGCGTTCCATGGCCAGTTGATGGGTCTGGCCCGTTCGCATGTACAGCCAGTCACTGAAGGCCACGAAACTTGCGAAGGCGGAAGCCGGGCTGGCGCGGCCCAACAGGGTCGGCAGCGTGTCGCGAAACCGCCCTGAGTTGGCCACCATGTCCCAGTAGCGGGCGAAACGCGACAGGCGTTGCAGGGTGGCGAAATCGAGTTCGTCGGTGGCCAGTATGTTGTAGGGCGGGTCGGGGTTGTAGCGCATGAGGTGCGCTTCGGTATGGCGGATGATCGGCGTGCCGCGCAGGCGCTTCAAGATGCCGAACTGGATTTCATGCGGGTTCATCGCGTGCAGGCGGTCGAAGCCGGCGCCGAAGCTCTCCAGTGTTTCACCCGGCAGGCCGGCGATCAAGTCCACATGCAGGTGGGCGTTCGATTCTTCGCGCAGCCAGCGGATGTTGGCTTCGGCACGGGCGTTGTCCTGCTTGCGCGAGACGCGCTTTTGCACTTCGGGGTTGAAGCTCTGGATGCCGATCTCGAACTGCAGGGCGCCGGGCGGAAAGCGCTTGATGCCGGCCTTGAGCGCGTCCGGCAGATGATCCGGCACCACCTCGAAATGCACGAAGCAGGGGTCGTCGGGTCGCGCTTCGATGCGCTCGATGAAGAAATCGAGGATCGCCAGGCCGGTCTTGACGTTCAGGTTGAAGGTGCGATCGACGAACTTGAACTGGCGCGCACCGCGTTCGTAGAGTGCGGCCATCTGCGCCAGGAAGGCCGGCAGGTCGAAGGGCCAGGCGGTCTTGTCGAGCGCGGACAGACAAAACTCGCATTTGAACGGGCAACCGCGCGAGGCCTCGACGTAAAGGTGGCGTTGCGCGATGTCTTCGTCGGTGTATTCGGCATAGGGCATGACGATATCGGCCAACGCCGGCTGTTCGCCCGCATGCACTTTCATGAGCGGCCTGGGACCATCAAGAATCTGCCGGCACAGCTTGGGAAAGCTCACATCGCCCCAGCCGGTGACCACATAGTCGGCCAGCGCGCAGATGCGCTGTTCGCCCACCTCGAAACTGACCTCCGGCCCGCCCACCACCACCACCACCTGCGGCGCCACCGTCTTCAGCATGGCGACGATGCGAGTGGTCTCCTCGACGTTCCAGATGTAGACACCGAAGCCGATGATGCGCGGCGCCGCTGCCAGCAGGCGCTCGACCGCAGCTTCGGTCTTCACATTCAGCACCAGTTCAAGGATCGCGGTGCCCGCCTTGAGCGAACCCATGTTGGCGCGCAGATAGCGCAAGCCGAGGGACGCATGCGAATAACGCGCGTTGAGGGTACAGAGGAGGATGGTCGACATGGCGGGGCGCAAGGCAGTGGCGGATTCTACGCTGGCCGGTGCGCGCCACTCGTGTTGTAATTCGAGGCTTCCCCTCTCCAATGCACCTCATGAACCGTCGCCAATTCGCCTCCGCCAGCGCCGCCGCCGGATTGGCGGTCGCCCATGGCGCCCGCGCCCAGTCGACCGACCTGCCGACCTGCGCCTACATCCGCACCGCCGACGTGGTGTATGAGCCGACGCCGCGTGGCGTGGTCGAGACCATGCTGGACCTGGCGAAAGTGGACAAGGGCGACGTGGTCTATGACCTCGGCTGCGGCGATGGCCGCATCGTGGTGGCGGCCGCCAAGCGCGGCGCCAGCGGCGTGGGCATCGAGATCGACCCGCGACTGGTCGAGTGGGCGCAGGCCAATGTGCTGGCCGAGCGCGTCGAGGACCGCGTGCAGATCCGCACTCAAGACCTGTTCCAGACCGACCTGTCGCCGGCCTCGGTGATCGCGCTCTACATCCTGCCGGCAATGAATGAGCGCCTGCGGCCGATCCTGTTTCGCGATCTCAAGGTGGGATCGCGGGTGGTCGCCAATGGTTTCGAGGTGCCGGGCTGGAAACCGGACCGGGTGGTCGACGTACCGACCCGCTACCTGAACGCATTCTTGTACACCGTGAAGGCGGAAGACAAGCGTCGTGCCGGCTGAACCATGATCCAAGCCCCTTCACTATTTCCGGACAAACCACAAATGCAACGTCGCCACTTTTTCGCAAACGCAGCCTCCCTCGCCGTTGCCACGTCGGCACTGACGGCCGGCAAAGCGGTGGCGCAGACCACCGCGCCCTGCGTCCCGCCGCGCGGCGCCGATGTGGTGTATGAGCCGACCCCGCTGGCGGTGGTCGATACCCTGATCGCCGCGGCCAATGTCGGACCGAAAGACGTGGTCTACGACTTGGGCTGCGGCGACGGCCGCTTTCTGGTGGCCGCCGCCAGGCGCGGCGCCATGGGACGCGGTTTCGATCTCAACTACAACCTGGTCGAATGGGCCACCGCCAATGCATTGGCCGAGCGCGTCGATGCCCGTGTGAAATTCGAGGTGCGCGACCTGTTCACCGTCGACATGAGCCAGGCCACGGTGGTGACGCTGTACCTGCTGCCGGAACTGAACCTGAAGGTGCGGCCGAAACTGTGGAAAGAGCTGGCGGTCGGCTCACGCGTGGTCTCCAACGCCTTCGACATGGGCGACTGGGTGCCGGATCGCAGTTTCGAAGTGCCAACCCGCTATCGGCGCGCTTTTTTGTGGACCATCAAGCCGGAGCACAAGCGGGCTTGAGTCTTGCCGGCAGCCGCTAATCGATCACTACCAAAAAGATGATAGCCGCGCCAGAGGCATGTTTTCGTCAAGAATCATGCAATTCCCAAAAAGCGCGCGGAGCCACAATCGGCGCGCTACATTGACGACGCGCTCGTCTGCGAACACACATCAATGAAATTCCAGCACCTGGTGCAGATCAACGACCCGCTCAACCCGTTGATCGATCCCTTGACCCGCGAGCAGGTATGGCACGGCCTCGTTCTCAAAGCCGAAAATCCGCTGTTGTTCGTGCCCACCTTGGACAGCTTCAAGTTGCTGGCGCGTCATGCGGACTGGATCGAGCGCGAATTGCGTTTCGGCAGCCAGGTGGTGCGCGACCGCGTCAGCTTCCAGCCAATGGACCAATTGCGGCAGGAAACGGAAGCGACCGGCGAGATACCCGCGGCCACGCTTGTGACAAGCATCGAGGCGCCGGACGAATGGCAGCTGTTTGTGCGGTTTGACTATTCAAGCCACCCGCCCAATGGCGCGCCGCCGGTGGATCCGCTGTACCAGGGATTCATCCAGCAGGCCTATGTGGAAGCGGACACCGATGCCATCCGCACGATTCGCCGCCTTGCCGTCGAAGGCAGGTTGTAGCCGTCTGCAGGGCACGGGAAGTACTGACTGCCGCCTCCTGATTCGACAACGGAGTTGTGCGCCGAGCGCTCGCAGGCGCGCCTGGTCCGCATGACCCGCAGGAACCCGCCTAATTGGCCAGCGGCAGTTCCACCCAGAAGGTCGAGCCCTGGCCTTCGACCGATTCGAAACCGATGCGCCCATGCATCATTTCAACCAGGCGCTTCGAAATGGCCAGGCCGAGTCCGCTGCCATGGATCGGCTCCGATTCGCCACCCATGCGCGCAAAGGAATGAAACAGTTCGTCGCGGCGTTCCTGCGGTATGCCGCGCCCGCTGTCGGCGACGCTGATGCGCACGCAATCGCCATTGGCGGGGCGCACAGCAAGCGAGACCCAGCCGTTGTCGCAATTAAACTTCAGTGCGTTGGACAGCAGGTTGATGATCACCTGCTTGGTGCGGGTCGCATCGGCGCGCACCAGCACTCCGGCACTGCCGCGCAGGTCGCTGGTGATGACGATGCCACGCTTGTCGGCCGAAAGTTGGATCATCGACACCGCGGATGCCACGATCTCGGCCACGCGCAGGTTTTCGCTGTGCAATTCGACGTCGCCGGATTCGATGCGGCTCATGTCGATTACCTGATTGACCAGTGAGAGCAAGTGGTCGCCGGCGTTCAGGATGTTCTGCACATAGGTCGCCTGCGCCGCCGACAGCTTTTCGGCCTCATCGAGCTTCAACACCTCCGCGAAGCCGATCACTGTCGCCAACGGAGTACGCAATTCATGGCTGACCGACGACAGGAATACCGACTTGGCGCGGCTGGCGCGCTCGGCTTCGTCGCGCGCGGCGCGCAGGCGCGCCTTGACCACGGCGCGTTCGCGCATCACGAAGGCGGCCGCGAAGACCACCACGGCAATCGACGACAGCAGCGACAGCAGCATCAATTCGTGTGTCATCGCCGGCGGCACCAGGCTCATCGGCATCCAGCCGCGAATCGACAGGCCGTACAGCACGATCACCACCAGCATCACCGCGCCGCCGGCAAAACCCAGCAGCAACATGTTGCCGAAGGTGGACAAGAGCGCCAGAATGGCCAATAACCAGGGCACCGCCGGCGACAAAATCCCGCCGGTCAGGAAAGCCCAAAAGCCGACCAGCAGTGCGCCGGCGAAATTGGTGAGTATCAGTCCGTAGGTGATGCGACCAGTGGCGCGGATCAGCAGCGCGCCGGCGGTAGGTATCACGATGGCGGCCGCGAACAAGGCCAACTCGGCAGCCGTCGGATTGCGGCGCACCAACAGAAAGAACAGCAGCAGCAGCGCCACGGTCAGCGATATCGCCAACAGCGATTTGGCGATACCGCGATGCTGCACGGCGCGGTCCGGATCGCCGCGCGCGACGGGTGGCACGAACATGTCGATGAAGTTCATGCGGGCACGAAAAATATTTTTTTAGTGCCCGATGATACCCGCACCAGCGGCGCCTCGCGGCGGCCAAGCCGTGGAGCAGTTGGCAACTCAGGCGCGGCGCGGCGCCGCCAGCAGCTTCTCGAACTCAGCCGTGCGCATCAAGCGCGCCAGATCGTTGGTGCCGCCCACCAGCATGCCCTTGACGAACACCATCGGCAGGGTTGGCCAGCCGCACCACATCTTGAGCGCGGTGCGGCGTCGCCAGCCGCCCAGGTAGCTGCCGTACTCAAGGTAACGATAACTGCGCCCGGCGGCGTCAAGCAGCTTGCGCGCGCGCCTGGGGAAGGGGTTCATCGCCATGCCGACCACCACGATATCGTTGCCGGCCACGGCGGCCTCGACTTCGCGCACGATATCGGCGTGGCTCTGTGCTACGACCTCGCTGATGGCCGGATGAATCCGGCCTGGTTCAAGAATGGCGCGTGGCATGGGGCTGGCTTTCGGTGGTTGTGCGAGCGCCCAGTGTGCCACGTCCGGCGTCGGCAATGGTTTGCCTCAATCGGCGATCAGATCCCTGTATGCATGCCAGGTCGCGTGCCCCACCAGCGGCGCGGTCAACACCAGGGCGAACATGCCGAACACCAGGCTTGCACCCACGATGACGACAATCAGCGCGGCCCAAAGGTACAGTGGCCCGGGGTTCATCCACAAGGCGCGCACGCTGGCGAAGATCGACACCATGGTATCGGTGTTGCGGTCGAGCATCAGCGGCGCCGACACCACCGAAATCGCGAACACCAGCGAAGCGAACACAAACCCGACGCCGAACCAGACACCCACGAAGGGCAGGTTGGCGAAGGCGAAAATCTGCTTGAAAACACCCTGCAGGGTGGGGAAATCACGGGTCGAGAAGAGCGCGAAGATGACCACCGAAACCCGCGCCCAGACGATCATTGCGAAGGTAACAATCGCTGCGAAGAAGCCGACCCCGCCGGGATTACGGCGCCAGCAGGTGAGGGACTGCACAAGACTCACCGGTTCGCCGCGCGAGCGCTGGCGCGACAGCCAGTAGATACCGCAGCAGACAAACGGACCGACCAGGAAAACCCCCGCAGTCAGGCCCATGGTCAATTGCCACTTGGCCGCGTAGATGGTGGTGATCGCCAGCCCCATCAAGGCGAACAGGGCGCCGTAGAAGGTGCCAATAAAGCGGGTGGCGCGCATATCGGCCCAGCCGCATGCCAGCCACTTGAAGGGTGCGCCGATGGCGACACGGCGCGCCGGCGGCACCGCGAAATGGCTTGCGCCGTTTGCGGCGTCGACCGCTGGAGCGCCAGGTGCTGGCGGAGAATCGGACATGGCTTGAAACCTCACGATCGGTAGGCGACACGCGTACTTTGAGCGGGAGCGGCATCCGGCGTCAATCACCGCAGCCGTGTTTGCCCCGCGCAATGCGGATCAATTCGCTGGCTGTTTGATCTGCCTCAACTTCGACAAACAGGGCGTCGGGCGCCTGATCCCTTATGGACCCGCGACTGCATTGGCTCCACAGGCGAGCCGGTACCTCGTCAGCGCGAAGCCGGCGCATCTACCGCTTCACGCTCGATGCGCTGTCGCAGTGCGCGAAAGCGCAGCTCGGCCTGCGGCCCGAAGAGGGGATCGTGATGCGACTTGTCGGCGATCGCGCGCGCCACCTCCACCCAGTCCGCCGCATCGAGCATGGTTGCCGCACGCGGCAGCATGATGCTTTCCTCGGCGTCCAGGTGCGCCCGGTAGTAGCCCAGGTAGGTCGCGGCCGCCGCCTCGACTTGGGCGCGCTCGATGACCGCGCCGCTGACCACCGCATCCAACTGGGCCGCCAAGGCGGCGCCGCAGGCGGCGATCACCCGGTGTTCCTGCATGAGCCTGGCCACCAGCGGCTTCAACTGCGAATCGCGCTTGCCCATCAGGGAAAAGACCTCGTTCTCATGGCGATGGTGGTGCACGTCGGGGAAATCGTGCAGGTAATTGATAATATCCTGCATCAACTCGTAGTCAGGTTCGCAGCCTTGCGCGAACAGCGCCACCTGCGCCTCGAGCAGGCGCAGCAGCCGCGCGAAATTGAGGTGTTCCGCATGCCAGGCCGTGATTTGTCCGCTCGCCATGCTCAATCTCTCCCGGTTGCCTGTGGCGTACAAGTTTGGCCAAGCTCGCCACGCCGCTATTGATCCAGGGCAAGGAACCTGCATTGCGGGCCAGCGCATCGCCGCCAACCCGGCGAAAATGGCCGTCAACCATCGCCCACTTCCCGTCCATGGAACCCGCCAAAACCACTCCGCTTGCCATTGATCTCTATTCCCCTGCCGAAATCGCCGATCGCGTCGAGGCCGCCGGGGTCAGCAAGGCGCGCCTGCCTTTCCTCAAGCTGTTCGTGCTGGGCCTCCTGGCCGGCGCCTTCATCGGGCTGGGTGCGATGTACTACACCATCGTCGCGGCCGACCATACCCTGCCCTTTGCCGTCGGACGTCTGTTGGGTGGCCTGGTGTTTTCGCTCGGCCTGGTGCTGGTGGTGATCGCCGGAGCGGAGCTTTTCACCGGCAACAACCTGATCGTCATGGCCTGGGCCGACGGCAAGGTGAGCACCGCCGAAGTGCTGCGCAACTGGGCGATCGTTTACTTGGCCAATGGCCTGGGCGCCGCCGCCCTGGCCTGGCTCACGTGGATGTCCGGCCATGCGGCTATGGGCCAGGGCGCGATTGCCGCACAAACCATGGCGATCGCCGCTGCCAAGACGGCCATGCCCTTCGGCGAGGCGTTCTTTCGCGGCCTCATGTGCAACGTGCTGGTGTGCATGGCGGTATGGCTGGCGATGGCGGGGCGCAGCGTCACCGACAAGACACTGGCGGTGGTGTTTCCGATTTCCGCCTTCGTTGCCGCCGGTTTCGAACACAGCATCGCCAATTTCTATTTCATTCCGCTGGCCATGCTGCTGGCCACTTCCGGCACGCCGGTTCCGGCTGGTGCGACCATCGACCTGGCCGGCATGGCCGCGAACCTGCTGCCGGTGACGCTGGGCAACCTGGCCGGCGGCGCCGTGCTGGTGGCCGGCGTTTACTGGATCATCTGGAGAAAGGCCGGATGAGCCTGCCGCAAACCGAACGCTGCCAGGGTATGTTCGCCGCGCGAGCCCGGGCCTACAAACCCAGTGCCCCGCTGACCAGGCCGCGCAGGTCGCGCTTCAGCTTTTCGCGCACCGGCGCGGCGGCGCGGCTCCTGATCAGGTTCTTCAACTCGTATGGATCGCGTTCCAGGTCATACAGTTCATCGAGCTCGCCGGCGCGCCCGCGATTGACCCAGTGGATCAGCTTGTAGCGATCGGTGCGCACCGCCTTGTAGGTCATGCCCACCAGCCATGGCATCGCGTTCTCGGCCCAGTACTCGACCAGGAATGACTTGCGCCAGCCGGCGCGTTTTCCCGCGAACAGGGGCAACAGCGAGCGCCCCTGGATTTGCGGCCCGGGTTTGCCGCCGGCCAGTTCGATGAAGGTGGGCGCGATGTCCTGGCAGATCACCAGATCCTTGACGCGCGCACCGGCCTTGACTTTTTTCGGGTAGCGCACCAGGAACGGCGAGCGAATTCCTTCCTCGTAGGCGAAGCGGCGCTCGGGCCCCAAGCCATGCTCGCCGAAAAAGTAGCCGTTGTCACCGAGAAAAACGATGCAGGTGTTGTCGAGCTTGCCCTGGCGCGCGAGAGTGTCCAAAATCATGCCGACGCCTTCGTCTACGGATGCCATCATCGCCGCGCGCAGGCGGATTTCCTCCTGCTCGCCCGAGTGCACCGCCTTCATGACCGCCTGCGACTCCCTGGTCTTCTTGAGGTCGAAACAATCGGCCCAGGCCGGCTTCTGCTTGATCACCTCCGCCGCTGAAAGCATGTTGGGGGATTTCGGAAACACGCAGCCGCGGTAGAGGTCGCGGTGCCGCTCGGCCGCCACGTAGCCGTCCACGCGGAAGGTGCCGTCGGCGGCCTGCTCGGCGTCCGGATGCACCGCCTTGTGCGCGAAGAACAGCGAGAACGGCTGCTTGCCGTGCTTCTTGTGGTGATCTTCGAGAAAATCGACCGCCAGGGTATTCATGATGTCGGTGACGTAGCCCTGGTGCTGCACATATTTTCCATCGTGATTGAGCTTCGGATTGTTGATGCGACCATGGCCGTCATAGCTCACCCAGTAGTCGTAGCCCGGGCGCGGGCCACCTTCGTTGCCCATGTGCCACTTGCCGATGTGCGCGGTGCGGTAGCCGCGCTTCTGCAGGTCGAGATGGTAGTTCGGCAGGCGGTGGCTCATGGCATCGCGCGCGACGTTGTCGATGATGCCGTGGCGGCTCGCGTACTGGCCGGTGACGATCGAGGCGCGGTTGGGGGAACAGATCGGCGTGGTGTGAAAGGCGCGCTCGAACAGCGCGCCTTCGGCGGCCAGGCGGTCGATGTGCGGGGTCAACATGTAAGGGTGGCCGCCGGCACCGAATTCGTCGTAGCGCAGGTCGTCGACCAGGATGACCAGCAGGTTGGGTTTCATCGGAGCTCCGGGTGTAAAGTTCGGCCGCAAGCCTACACGATCCGGCTGCATGTTCGAAACCGGACGCAATATCAGAAGGAGACCTGCATGTTCAAGTTGTGCGTATCGCGCATCCGGCGTGGCGCCGGATTGGCCGCACTGCTGTGCGCAGTTGGCGTGCTGGTGCCGCCCGCGACAGCATCAGGCCAGGCCGACACCTATCCCAACAAGCCGGTGCGCTTCATCGTCTCGTTCCCGGCCGGCAGTGCGACCGATCAGGTGGCGCGCCTGATCGCGCCGCAATTCACCAAGGCCACCGGGCAGTCGGTGGTGGTCGACAATCGCGGCGGCGCCGCCGGCTTCATCGCCTGCGAGGCGGTGGCCAAGGCCGCGCCGGACGGCTACACGGTGCTGTTCACCACCGGTACCACCCACGCCGCCAACCCGGCCCTGTTCAAGAAATTGCCCTACGACCCGGTCCGTGATTTCGTGCCGCTGACGACCTTGAGCATGAACGACTTCGTGCTGGTCGTTGTGCCCACCTTTCCCGCCAATAACGTCGCGGAACTGGCGCAACTGGCGCGTGCCAATCCCGGAAAATACAGCTTCGCGTCGGGCAATGCGCCCAGCCGCATCGGCGGCGAGATGTTCAAGATGATGAGCGGAACCAACCTTTTGCACGTGCCATATCGCGGCGCACCACAGGCCTTGGGCGACCTGTTGGGCGGCCAGGTCAGCATGATCTTCAGCGACCTGCGCACCGCCATGCCGCAGGTGATGGGCGGCAAGCTCAAGGCGCTGGCGGTCACCGGAAAAAAGCGACTGGCGATCGCACCGAACGTGCCGACCATGATCGAACAGGGCTTCCCGGACTACGACCTGTTCAACTGGGTGGGTGCCTACCTGCCGGCGAAAACGCCGCCGGAAATCGTCATGAAACTCAACGCGCTCCTGCATGCTGCGGCGAAGGCGGACCAGGCCGGGCACGAAACCACCGGCGGCGAATTGCGGCTCACCACGCCGGCGGAGTTTGCAAAAATCCAGGCCACAGACACTGCGATGTGGGCGCGCGTGGTCAAGGCCGCAGGCATGGAGCCGGAGTAGCGTCATGCCCAACAAGAACAGCGGCGGCATGCTGGCCGGCGTCAAGGTGATCGACCTCACCTCGGTGGTGATCGGCCCTTTGTGCACACAGATCCTGGCCGACCACGGGGCGGAAGTGATCAAGGTGGAAAGCCCGGCGGGCGACATCGGCCGCCATCTGGGCGGCCGCGGTCGCACACCCGGCATGGCACCGAAATTCCTGCACCTGAACCGCAACAAGCGCTCGATCTGCCTCGATTTGAAGCACCCGGCCGGCCACGCGGCACTGCTGCGCCTGTTGCAAACGGCGGACGTGATGACCTGGAACGTGCGCCCCGACTCGATGGCGCGCATGGCGCTGGGTTACGAAGATGTGTGCCGGGTCAATCCCAAGATCATCTATTGCGGCATGTTCGGCTTCGGCCAGGGCGGGCGCTATGCCGGGGTGCCGGCTTATGACCCGATCATCCAGGGCTCGGCCGGGGTGGCCGGTCTCCATGCCAAGGCGTTCGGCGAACCGCGCTATGTGCCTTACGTGCTGGCCGACCGCACCGGCGGCCTGATTGCAGTACAGATGATCGCCATGGCGCTCTTCAATCGCGAACGTACCGGCGAAGGTCAATCGATCGAAATTCCGATGTTCGAGAACATGGCCACGCAGGTGTTGACCGAGCACCTGTACAACCGCACCTACCTGCCGCCGCTGGGCGAAGCCGGCGATCCGCGACTGCTCAACGAGTTCTACGCGCCGTCGAAAACCCTCGACGGTTACTTGTCGCTCTCTGCCAATACCGACGCCCAGGTGTTCCCGCTGTTCGACGCAATGGGCCTCACGCATCTGAAGACCGACCCGCGTTTTTGCAACGTGGCGGCGCGCTTTCAGAATGTGCATGAGTACTACCGCGTGCGCGCCGAAGGTTTGACCAAACAGACCACCGCATTCTGGCTGGACTTGTGCCGGCGCCACGACATTCCGGCCGCGCCGTATCACACCCTCGAGACCCTGATCGACGACCCGCACTTAGCCGACGTCGGTCTGCTGCAAAAACGCGAGCACCCCACCGAAGGCACCATCCTCGACCTGCTGCCCGCCAATACGCTATCCGGTGGTGCGCGCGGCGACTGGCTGCCGGCACCGCACCTGGGCGAGCAGACTGAAGCGATTCTCGGCGAAGCGGGCTTTTCCGCCACCGAGATCGCCGCCCTGATCAGCGAAGGCGCGGCCAAAGTCGCGCCACAACGCAAACCCGAAGCCACACCGGCACCCTGATCGGGACCCCGGCGCCCGCGACGCCAGCCGCGCGCCGGCACGCTCCGCCGCCCCTCACCTGACCCTTCGATTTCCGCAAAGGAACTTTCATGTTCGAAATGCCTGCCTACGAAGCACTCATGACCGAAAAGATCGGCGATCACATCCTGCTGGTCACCATGAACCGGCCCGATGTGCTCAACGCCATGAACATGCAGATGACCCAGGAGACGCACGATCTGTTGACCCGCCTGACCTACGACCCCGACTGGGTGCGCTGCGTGGTGCTGACCGGCGCCGGGCGCGCCTTCTCCGCCGGTGGCGACTTGAAGGTGCGCAACACCCAGAGCATCCGCGACTGGACCATCCAGCACGAAATCGCCGAACGCTCCGCAGAAGTGCGCATCGAATGCCCGGTGCCGTGGATCGCCGCGGTCAACGGCATCTGCTTCGCCGGCGGCCTCGAAGCCGCGCTGACCTGCGACTTCATCTACGCCGATCGCGAGGCCAAGTTCGCGCAGACCGAATGCCGCATCGGCATCATGCCCGGCACCATGGGCACGCAAAACCTGCCGCGCGCGGTGGGTGAGCGGCGCGCCAAGGAACTGATTCTCTCGGCACAGCCCTTCTCCGCCATCGAGGCGCATCAATGGGGCATGGTCAACAAGCTGTGTGAACCGGGCACCGTGGTCAAGGAAGCCTTGGCCGCCGCGCAACGCATCGCCGACTGCGCGCCGCTGTCGGTGCGCCAGGCGAAAAAATCCATCCACTTCGGTTTGCAGACCGATCTGCATTCGGGCTATCGGATCGAGCTGGAGGCCTATTACCGATTGCTTGATACCGATGATCGGCGCGAGGGAATTGCGGCGTTCAATGAGAAGCGCAAGCCTAGATTCACGGGGACTTGAGCGGCGACCGAAGCAGAACCTCGCCGGCGTCTGCTGTCAACAATCGAATCGCCTCGGAATTTGAGAAGGCTTCGGAATCCAAGAATATGGCGCCCATGATGTACGCCTCGGCACATCTGCTCTTTCTCATATCCGTCATTCTCCTGGACTGACGGACCTCCTGAATTTACCTCGCCAAGGCTACGGGCGAGTAGGTCATTGCGGCATGCGAGACTACTTCGGCGCACTCGGATTAACGTGCCCGCCAGCCGCCCGCTGGCAAGCGGCACGCCGCGCTCAAGAGCTTGGCATTGGGCGGCGGCGGGTCTTCCAATGCTGCAAGCAAGCGCAAGCTGTCGCGCGTGGATAGAACCATCAGCCGTTCGGCCTGTTTGCTGGCCTTGTGCGTCGCTGGTCGCGTATAGCGCCAAATGAAATCGGTCATGTCCTGTCCTTTTGTTCGGTGCCACCGAGCACATCCACGCCGCACTGGCATGCACGTACACCAGCCCCGCAGGTGGAGCCAATGCAGGTTTAGGTGGCTTTGCCGAAAGCGCTCCTCATTTGCTGCCAGTCTTTGTACACCTGCCCAGGGTCCACTCTGTTGCGGCCGACCTGCCCGTAGTGGCCCGGATGTGCCTGGGTCCAGAACAGCGCGCCATCGTGCTCAAATTGGGTTGCGATTGCCGTATTGACGTCCTTAGCAATTGGGAGACCGCAGGCTTGGCGCAAAGCATTTGAAGTAGCCTTGCCCAAGCAAATTACCAAGGCAGGTTGCACGATGTGCACCTGTTCAAGCGCGTATTCCTTCGCGGCACGGACCAGTGCATCGTTGGGTATTTTGCCGCTCAACTTATCCGGTTTGATAAATGGGAACAAGTTGGTTGCGTAAATCTCTCCCAGTTCCAGCTGGAAGTGCCTCCGAAGCAGGAGGATCAAGTTCTTATTTGTAGGTAGTCTGGGGTTGTAACCGTACCGCTGTACATCCTCGCATAATGGCTTCGACAACTCGTTATGCGAACTCCAGTCTTGGAGCATCACAAGTATTTTCGACTCGACGTTGTGCGCCGACTTCGTAAAAGGCGAAACGTAATCGCTGTCGTATTCGGCATGGTAGTCAGCAACTTGCTTGAATCCCTCCCACCGCGCTCGCTTTCGCTTGCGAGCAAGGACCCGTAGCTGCGTTTCCTTCGACATTCTCCGATTCATTTGCTTTGGATTGGCCGAAAGATTCTTAGGACCATCGATGACACCACAGACATCGGCGAACACGTGGTGACAATTGACGCGGTTCTGTCCCTTGCGCGAACGTTGCAGCGCTTCCTGCACGAGATCCGATCTTGTCCGGCCAAGCGCCGCCGCAGTATTCGTCAGCCATGTGGCCAACGATTGAGGGAGCTTTACGGATATGGCTTTCATCAGGTCATGGTATTGCGATCGCGCCTGTTGTGCAAGACACACTCCTGCGCGCAAAGTCTGGTTCCTGCGAAAGGGCATACTTCATGCTGTATGTTCCGGACGCGTGGTGCCAGTGGCGCACCCTGCGCATCCGTTTTGGAGATCACATGAATAAGTTCCGTACACCACTGTTGCTGTCATGCGCGCTTCGCCTTGCCGCTTTCGCGACCCTGCTGACCACCGGCCACGCATTCGCCCAGGCTTGGCCCTCCAAGCCCGTCAAGCTGCTGGTCCCGCTGGCCGCGGGCAGCACCGCCGACATCATTTCGCGCCTGGTCGGCAATGAACTAGCCAAGTCGCTCGGCCAGCCCTTCGTGGTGGAGAACAAGGCCGGCGCCGGCGGCACCATCGCCACCACCGAGATGGCGCGCGCCGCGCCCGACGGCTATACCATCGGCTTCGCCTCGCAAGGCACGCTGGTGTTCAACCAGGCGCTGTATTCCAAACCCGGCTACGACTCGCAAAAAGACCTGACGCCGATCGGCCTGACCGGTGGTGTATCGAACGTAATGGTGGTGCCGCCCTCGAGCGCGGCGCGTGAACCGCGCGCGGTGATCGATGCGGCCCGCGCCAAACCGGGCGCGCTGAATTTTTCCTCCGGCGGCAGCGGCACTTCGCATCATCTGTCGGGCGTGTTGTTCGGCCAGATGACCAGTACCGACCTGGTCCACGTGCCCTACAAGGGGGCGCCGCAGGGCATCCTGGCGGTGATGTCGGGCGAGGTGAACATGGGCTTCTTCAACACGCCCACGGTGATCAGCCAGATCCGTGATGGCAAGCTGCGGGCGCTGGCGGTCACCAGCCTGACACGCTCGCCCCTCTTGCCCGACGTACCCACGCTGGATGAAAAAGGCGTCAAGGGTTACGAGGTCAACACCTGGTTCGGCTGGGTCGGCCCGGCCGGGCTGCCGGCGGACATCACCAATCGCCTCAACAGCGAGATCGCGAAAATCCTGGCGCGCGCCGACGTGCGTGACAACCTGGCGCAACAGGGCTTCGACGTGGCGCCCGCCGCACCGCCGGCCGCCTTCGCCAAACTGATCGCCGACGACATGGCGAAGTGGATTCCGGTGGTCAGGCGCTCCGGGGCGAAAGTGGATTAGAAAAACGCTGAATAAGTCCCTGGCAGGCAAGCTTTCAAACGGCAGTTCCTACCCATTTAAACGGTTGCAGACACGGCTCTTTCAACCTGCGGACTTAATCAGTGTTTCCTTGACAAACAGGCGCCGCACCCGCCACATGAGAAAGGCTCCGATCATCAGGTTGAGCAGGTTCCAGCCAATCCCGTTGATGAACGCCGCATGGTATGAACCGGTCAAGTCGAACACCTTGCCCGACATCCAGCCGCCCAGCGCCATGCCGAACAGGCTGAACATGATGACCGCGCCGACCCGCGCGCCGGCCTCTTTCGGGGCGAAGTATTCACGCACGATGATCGCGTAGGCCGGGATGATGCCGCCCTGAAACAGGCCGAACAGCGCCGACACCACGTACAGCGACCACAGCGAATCAAACGGCAGGAACAAGATGAGCGCAGTGCCCTGGAGCGCGGCGCCCAGCAGCAGGGTACGCAGGCCGCCGATGCGATCGCAGATCACGCCCGAGATCAGGCGGCTGGCGATGCCGGCGGCCAGCATCACTGACAGCATCTTGGCGCCGCTGGCTGCGCCATAGCCAAGGTCGCCGCAGTAGGCGACGATATGCACCTGCGGCATCGCCATTGCCACGCAGCAGCACAGAGCTGCGGCGCAAAGCAGGGCCTGTGCCTGGCCCGGCGTCAGGCCGAACGGCCGGTCGGATGCCAGCCCTTCGTGCACGGCGGCCGCACCCGGCCCGGATGCGGTGAGCGCCGGCGGCCGGCGCCGCATGAAAAGCGCCAGCGCGGTCATGGTGACGAACGAAAACGCGGCCAGTCCGAAATAGGTGTGGCGCCAGCCCACGGTCTCGATGAAATGCTGCACGATCGGCGGCCAGATGGCGCCGGCCGCATAGTTGCCGCTGGCGCACACCGCCACCGCGATGCCGCGCCGGCGCACGAACCATAGCGAGGTGTCGGCGATCAGCGGCGCGAAGGTGGCCGAACTGCCGAACATGGCAATCAGGATGGCGTGGGCCAAGGTGAAGGTCCAGATGTTGGTCGACAAGGCCGCCGCCACAAAGCCCAGGGCCAGGCACACCGAGCCAATCAGCAAGGGCACCATCACCCCAAAACGATCGGCCAGGCGCCCCATGAAAATGCCGCCGATGCCGAAGCCGATCATCAGGCCCGCATAAGGCAGCGAGGCATCGGCGCGCGCCACGCCGAATTCCGCCTGTACCGAAGGCAGCACCACCGCTGTGAGGTACATGCAGCCGCCGCCGATGGTCATCAGCAGCAGGGTCACCGCCAGGCGCATCACCGCGTAGGGCGAGTCGGCCAGGGATGCGTCGCTGGGTAAATGGGTGGGCTGGCCGGGAATTGCCGGCGCGTGGCCTCTATCGGGCATGAGTGTCTCCTTGCCCTTGAGGGTACCATCGCCGGCCGTCCAGCGGCCACGGCGGGATCAGGCGCGCAGGAATGCCGGGGTTTCGGTCATGTTCGCGCTTGCCGCCGCGGCGGCGGCTTCGGCGCGACGCTGCGCCAGCGCTGCGGACAATATCGAGGGACGCGGAAGCACTGCGGGGGCCGGCAGTCCGGACCCGTGGCCTGCGCCATTCGAAAACGGTCGGGTTGCGGGATGGGGGCTGGGCGCAGGCTGCGGATTCGCCGCTGCACTCACCGCCAGGGCGGCGGCGCTCTGCGCCTCCAGCACTTCATCGACCCAGCCGCAGATGCGCTGCCACTCCAGCAAGAAACCCTCGATGGCGCGATTGCGCGGAAAATCGAATACCGACATGCCCTGCTCCAGGCAACGCGCGTAGACCTGGGCTTCCTTGATGGTGCCCAGGTGTTCCAGGCCTTGGCCATCGGCCCAGGCTTCGAGCAGGGCTGCGTTGCGGGTGCGGCCATCGATGCGCATGCCAATGCCGGCCAGACGGCATTTACCCATCTGCACGCGCGGATAGGTGCGCAATTCCTTGATGCAGTCGGCGGCGGCCTGGCGATCGAAGAGCGAGGGTGTCGAGGGAATCAGGATGGCGTCGGCATACAGCGCCACTTTCATCAGACCCAAGCCCTGGAACCCGCCCGGAGTGTCCAGCACCACGTGCTTCACACCGGCCGGTGGGCGCGCGAAGTTGCGATCATCGATGGTCCAGCCATGGATCAGCGGCCGGCTCTCCGGTCGCAAGCCCAGCCACAGGCGCGAGGACTGCTGGCGATCGACATCGCCCAGCATCACCTCGTAGCCACGGTCGGCGAGATAGCTCGCAACATGGGTGGCCAGCGTCGACTTGCCGGAACCGCCCTTGCGATTGACCACTGCGATGACAGCCATGAAACCAGGCTCCAGGTTGGATATTCGCGCAGACTTGCAGGCACGTTCGCCAACGGTTTGCGCAACAACTTGTGCGATACCTTAGCAAATAATCCTAACTCTATGGTCAAAAAGGGTTTTTTTGTTGTTTCAAGACAACAGTTGGCGCCATGGCGGCACCGCTCATTCCGCCGTCAGTTTTGAATCCCGCACCAGACGCACCCAGAATTTGGCGTCTTCGGCGACAAACGCGGCGAATTCCTCCGGCGACTTCGACCCGGTGGTCTCGGTGCCCTCGCGCGCCAGCGCTTGCCTGAGTTCGGGCAGTTGCAGCACGCCCTGGGTGGCTTCATGCAGGCGCCTGATCGCAGCCACCGGTGTGCCGCTTGGAAAGAAGAATCCGTACCAGAACGAAATCTCGTAGTCGGGCAGGCCGGCCTCGCGCATGCCCGGTATGTGCGGCACCAGCGGCGAACGCTCGCGGCTGGTGATCGCCAGCGCCCGCAGGCGTTTGGCCTCCACCAGCGGCAACACCGAGGGCGGGGTGCCAAAGGTGACCTGGGTGTCGCCCGCTACCACTGACTGCATCGCCGGGCTGCCCCCCTTGAACGGCACATGCACCATCTCGACCTGCGCCAGCTTCGAAAAAAGCACCGCCGACAAATGCGGCGCGGAGCCGTTGCCGGACGAGGCATAGTTGAATTTGCCCGGCACCTTCTTCGCTGCTGCGATCAGTTCGCCAATCGAGTTGATACCCAGTGCCGGGTTGACGGCCACCACCAGAGGGGAACTCGATACGCGCGTCACCGGCGCCAGGTCGCGCGCGCTGTAGCCCAGCTTGGGATTGACCGCCGGGTTGACTGAAATCGACGAGGGGCTGGCAATCAGGATGGTGTAGCCATCCGCAGCCGCGCGGGCAACATATTCGGCGGCGATCGAGGAACCGGCACCGGCGCGGTTTTCGATCACGATTGGCTGGCCCAGCGCGCGTGCCAGCGGCTCGGACAAGGCCCGCGCCACGTAATCGGCAGCACCGCCGGGCGCGAAGCCGACCACCAGCTTGACCGGCTTGACCGGCCAGGTCTGGGCAAGCGCGCCACTGGCGCAGACGGTCAATACAACAGGGGCGATCCAGTGCAGGGGTTTCACGCAATGTTCCTTCCAGCGAACAGGGGGATAGGGCGGATTGCCGATTTCTTCAAAACCAGGCACCTTACGCCAGGCCGTCCTCGGCCAGCTTGACCAGCGCGTGCAAGGCGCGGTTCACCGGCGTATCGACACCCACCGTGGCACCGCGCGCGGCCAGGAAACCGTTCAGGTGATCGATCTCGGTGCGCTTGCCGCGCGCCAGGTCCTGCGCCGTCGACGAGGTCGCCTCGGGCATGGAGGCGGAAAGACCGAGCGCGATTTCAACCCAATCACCGGGCGGCATGACCACGCCTGACGCTTGGGCCACCGCCAGCACCTCCAGCACCACCGCGCGCATCAGCGTGCGGGTTTCGGCGATCGCGGTCAGGCGCTTGTAGCGGGCGCGGCCGAGCGCAGAGATCGCGTTGTAGGTGCAATTGATGAGGAGCTTGCCCCACAACTCGCCCTCGACGTTGTCGGATACGCGGCAGGGCACCTGTGCCGCCGCAAGCCACGCCGCCAGGCGCGCCAGCTGCGCCGGCGTTGGCGCAGGGCTTGCACTGCGCAGGCTGCCGATCACCAGGTCGCCGCGCCCGGTGTGGCGCAAATGCCCCGGGCCGCCCATGTTGCATGCCACGTAGACCACCGCAGGCACCACCGGGCAATCCACCCGGGCGGCGATGCGTTCGGCGTTGTCCACGCCATTCTGCAGCGCCAGGACCATCGCATCGGGCTTCAGCAGCGGCGCGATGGCGCGCGCGGCTTCGTCGGTATCGGTCGACTTGACGCAAAACAGCACCAGGTCCGCACGCCCCACCGCGTCATGCGTGGTGCTTGCATCAAGCGCGATGGTTTGCTGGAAATGCAGGCCATCGAAGCGCAAGCCGTCGCGCCGGATCGCCTCGACATGCGCGGCGCGACCGATCAGCGTCACCGGTGCACCCGCCCGCGCCAGCATGCCACCGTAATAACAGCCGACCGCACCCGCCCCCATGACGGCCACCTGCGGCCATTCTCCGTTCACGCTCATCGATTCATTCCGGTCGGACAACTCGTGCATCTCGCGGTGCGGCTGAACGCCGCGGCCGCCAAGGGTAGCCGATTTCATGCAGCGCCACGGGCGCGCCGGCATGCGGCACGGCAGAGTCCGGCAGCGCCCTCGCCGGCGTGCCACAATCACGCCTGGCATGCATGCACGTGGAGTCAAGCATGAGTCAATCCGACGCCAGTGTCCACGAAGTCGCTCCGATCACCTTCTACTACGCCTCCGGCTCGCCGTTTTCCTGGAAGGTGTGGCTGGCGCTCGAGCACAAGAAGCTCGCCTACGTGCCCTGGCAACTGTCGTTCGACGCCGGCGACCTGCGAGCACCCGGATACGCCAACATCAATCCGCGGCGCAAAGTGCCGGTGATCGTCGATGACGGCTTCACCCTGTATGAATCCGCGGCCATCATCGATTACCTCGAGGATCGCCATGCCGCATCGGGAGAACCGCTGTGGCCGCGCGAGGTACGACAGCGCGCGCTCGCACGGCGCGTTGCCGCCGAGGCCGACGCCTATGTGCATCCGCAGGTCAACACCCTGGTGGTGCAACTGCTCTCGCCCGGAGCTGCCGGGCCTGAGGCTTCGCTGGTGGCTGCCGCGCGCGCGCAACTGGCCATTGAGCTTGAATTGATCGCCCCGGCAGTCGCCGGCCCCTTCGTCGCCGGCGACATGCCATCGGCTGCGGATTACGCGCTGTACCCGCTCCTGGCGCTGCTCGGCCGCATCGACGCAAGACTGCCCGGGCAGCACCTGCAG